>JBAROU010000127.1:0-7214 GCA_049642385.1 Dehalococcoidia bacterium
TCACGAACGAGCACGCGGCGCACATCCCCCAGCTCCACCTCGCCGAGGGCAATCGAACGGACGACCAGGGTGATCGTCTGGATGCCCGCGTTGCCGCCCATGCCCGCGATAATCGGCATGAACACCGCAAGGGCAGCAACGCGTTCGATGGTGCCCTCGAAGGCGTTGACGGTGGCGGCGGCGGCGAACGCCGTGATCAGGTTCACGAGCAGCCAACCCAGTCGGGGCGTAATCGACTGCACGACCGGCCGCAGCAGCGTCTCATCTTCCGGGAGCGTTGCCATCCGATACATGTCCTCGGTGGCCTCTTCCTGCACGACGTCCATCAGGTCGTCGATATTGACCACGCCCACGAGCCGTCGCTGTTCGTCCACCACCGGCAGCGCGATGAAGTTGTAGCGCTGGATACGGCGCGCCACCTCTTCCTGGTCCTCACCCACCCGAACGCTGACGATGTCAGCGGCCATGAGGTCGCTGATTCGCTCCTCGGGCGTCGCCACAACGAGGTTACGCAGGCTCACCACGCCTTCCAGCCGCTGCTGAGGATCGACGACATATAGGTAATAGGCCTGGTCCGCCTTGGGCCGCCACTGGCGCAGGTGCGCGATGGTCTGCTCAACCGTCCAGCCGCGCGGCAGCGCGACGAAGTCGCTTGTCATGCGCCCGCCCGCGCTTTCGTCCTCGTGCTGGAGCAGCGGCGCGAGCTCAAGCGCGCGCGACATGCCCACGAGCACTTCGCGCGCCCGCTCCCCTTCCAGCGCGTGCAGCACGTCCACCGCCACGTCGCGGTCCACCTGATCGAGCAGCCGGCCGAGCAAACGGTCGTCCAGCTCCGCGACGACGATCATGCGCGGCTCCTCGCGCAGATACACCAGGATCTCCGCCAGTCCGTCCTGCGTCAGCCGGGGCAGTATCAACGCCCGCTCGGCGCCATCGAGCTCGCTGATTACCTCCGCCTGGTCGGCCGGGTGCAGGTCGGCCAGAAGCGCCAGCGCCTCATCGAGCTGCTCGCCTTCGAGCAGGCGCTGGATGTCGTCGAGCGCGGTTTCGACTCGGTCGAGCTGTTCCGTGTCACCGGCCATGCGCAGACTCCTGAAAGCCGGATACGCGCACACGAGCAGTGGCGCGTTGGGGCGCTGGAACGGGCTATGTTAGACTGACAAAGATTCGAGGCGGGCGACCCGCTTCGCCACTCTACGCAGCGAAGTGCTTGAGGTCAACCTAAGCAAGCGGTTGCGGCAACGCGCTCGTAGCTCAGCGGATAGAGCATCGGTCTTCGGAACCGAGGGTCGGGGGTTCGAATCCCTCCGAGCGCGCCACTAGCAGCCCGTTCGGCAGGCCGTGAATTCACTGCGCCACGGAGCAACTTGATGGGCACACAACCACCTCGTCCATCACTCCATTTGGCATCCGTGAACATGGACTGTGCGGACGCCGAGGCGATGGCTGATTTCTATGGTCGCCTTCTCGGCTGGGAGGTGACATACCGCGACCACGATTTCGTCATAATGCAAGACCCCGCCGGAGGCACCGCACTCTCGTTCCAGGAGGAAGCGTGGTATCAGGCGCCAGTGTGGCCGGAGCGGCCCGGTGAACAGACGAAGATGCTTCACCTCGACATCAAAGTTAACAACCTCGACGCCGCGCTAGCTCACGCTCTCGCAGCCGGAGCACGGCTCGCGGAGTATCAGCCGCGACCGGACTTGCTGGGACGGCCGTCAGCCGCTTGCCGTAGCGGACGGCGAGTCGGTTCTCAACGTCGGTGTTCGCGGTGACTCAGCGCTCCGCAAAGTGACGGCCTTCCAGCAGAGGCTGGTCGGATCAGAGCGCGCTGTTGCCGAAAGGAGTGCGGCGTCACGATCACAAGCGCCCGCGGCGCAATGCCGAAGAGCATGACCGGAATTGAAGCTTCGACCTCTCCCCCTCCCTTGCCGCGCTGGTTCGGACCTAGAGCCAGCCCAGATGACCCGGCCGTCTCGGCCCTGATCGACCGCGTCGCGCGCGGGGCCGGATGGGCAGACATCGGCGGTGGGTTCAACCTCAACGTGCGGATAGACGCTGAGCCGCCGGTTGTCCTCCGGGTTCATAGGCCCTGGGTCCGCCGCGGGCGGGTAGCGGGACTGCGGCGCTTGCGGGAGCGGCTCCAGCGGACGCAAGTCCGCGTCGCTCGGCCGATTCGGATTTCCGGCTGGGACCTCCTGAGGGTCGCTGATCGTTGGGCCGAGCTTGAGGAGTTCATCGATCACGTGCAGCCACGGGCGGACGAGGACTCCTACGTCCACCTATTCGAGGAGCTCGGACGCCTTCACACTGCGCTCAAAGCAGTCTGGGAGCCCAGTCCGCCCGAACCCCTCGACGACCACAGAACCTTCGGCCAACTGCGTCACTCGGTCAGCTTCACACGCCGCAGGCTCGGACCCCGCAGCGAGCCGGTCGTGCATCGGATGCGCCAACTGACTGGCGAGCTCTCCAAGCTCCGGAAGGAGGTCGAACTGCCATGCACTCCGATTCATGGGGACTACAAATTGGGCAACGCGGGAGAACTGTCAGACGGCTCATGGGCCACCTTCGACCTGGATTTCGCGAGGGTCAGGGAGCGGCTGTACGACATCGCGGCCAGCCTGCACCACGTCGCACAGAGCGGCGAATTGCTCGAGCCGCGACGACTGCTCGACGCCTACGAAAGCAGGGCTCCGGAACCGTTGACTCGCGACGAGTACCGATGGCTCCCCGGGGCTCTAGCCCTTGTACCCTTGCACTGGGCTGCCACCGCAGGGCTCGTGGGCGACGGCATCCGCGAGGCCGAGAGCGCAATGACCGCCGCCGAGGCCTGGTGGTCGCGCCGTGACCTAGCACTGCTCCTCCCTCCGTCCTAAGCCGCAAATGCGCGGTGGCGACCGCGTTTGCGACGGTCGCAGATGCCTTAGCAATTGCCGCCCATTTGCCGCCGAACTTCCTGGGAAAGGATATGGAACGCAGGGGCTAGATGGGACAAGCCTTCGCGATTTCGACTACAGGATCGAGCTAACGGGACGCGGTGGCACTGGTTGGGACGAGTTGTCTCAAACTTCGGAACCGAGGGTCGGGGGTTCGAATCCCTCCGAGCGCGCCACTCCTGAGCTTCTCTTACTGGGTTAGAGGAACCAGCCGGCCGTTATCGCGCTCGCATGGGGCGGCGCTGGCTGAAGCTACGGCCCCCCCGGCGCGAGCCGTTCGACCGCTGCGGCACGACTGCGGCGACAGGCTTGCCGTTTTCGTCCATGCGCGGAAGCTTGTGGCCAAGGCCGCGCTCGATTTCGTGCCATTTCGGCAGGTCTGCCGGACCAACCAGCGTGATCGCCCGGCCGGCCCGCCCCATGCGGCCCGTGCGGCCCACGCGGTGGGTGAATAGCTCGTGCGTCTCCGGTAGGTCGAAGTTGATCACGCGGTCGATGTGGAGCACGTCCAGCCCGCGGGCTGCGACGTTGGTGGCCAACATCAAGGGCGGCTTGCCCGCTCGAAACTCGTTGAGCACCCTGTCACGCTGCGGTTGGCTGAGGTTTCCCTGGAGCACGCCCAACCGATAACCGAGTCGCTCCAGTCGCATCCCTAGCTTACGCACCCCGTGTTTCGTTCGGCCGAAGACGAGCGTTCCGCCCTCCGTCGGTTCGTCCAGGAGGCGGCAGAGGACGGCGAACTTGTCGTCGCGCCAGATCTCATACACCACGTGGTCAATATCCAACCCAGCATCCTGGCCCGTCCCAAGCTCGATCACTTCGGGTTCGCGCAGATACTTGGCCGAGAGCCGGTGCACCCAATCGGGCGTCGTCGCGGAGAAGAGCGCCGTCTGGCGTTCCTTCGGGGTGGCGGACAAGATACGCTCGACGTCCGGCGCGAAGCCCCGGTCAAGCATCTCGTCGGCCTCATCCAGGATCAGGTAGCGTACGTGGTCCAGGCGCAGCGATCCACGTGTCAGCAAATCGACGAGCCGGCCAGGCGTGCCGACCACGATTTGCGCCCTTCGCACCTCGTCTTGCTGCGGGCCGATTGCCCGTCCGCCGTAGACCAAGGCCAGACGCGCCCCGGTCCCGGCGATAAGCTTCATCAGCACCCCACCGACCTGCTGGGCCAGCTCCCTGGTGGGAACAATGACCAGCGCTCGCGGTAGGCGCTCAGTCGGGTCTATCTGCTGGACGAGTGGCAGGCCGAACGCGAGCGTCTTGCCGGAGCCTGTGGGCGCCTGCCCGATCACGTCGCGTCCTTGGAGCAGCGGCGGGATCGCCGCCTCCTGAATGGGCGTCGGCGTTTCGACGTCCATGGCTTCGAGCGCTTTCAGGAATGGTGCGCGGAGTTCAAATTCTCGGAACGTTGTCATGTAGTCATGCCTTTCGTCAGATCATCTCTTCTCGACGACCGGCACGAACTACGCTGAGGCAACAGAGGGAAATCGTAGCGGGCGTATGCTGAAGATCTCTTTTGGCTAAGCCTACCGCGCCAGCTGCGCTAATAGCAAGAACGACGCAGAAGGGTGTCGCGAGGCGGATCGTGGAGCCCTGGGAGCACTATCCAAGGCGGAAGGGGGTATCAGGCCCCTTATGCCACCTCTTCAGCTGCTTCCTTCGCCTGGCGGGCGGGTACCAGGAGCACCGGCAGCCGGGAATCGCGGACGACCGCGTCGGCGACGCTGCCCAGCATCAGCTTCTGGAGCCGCCGGCGAGCCCGGGTCGCCATCACGATCGCGTCCACGTTCCACTCGTGGGCCGCCTTGTTAATCTCCAGGGGCGGATCGCCTCGGCGCACCATCATCTTGGCAGCCACACTGGCCGAACTGAAGCGCTCGCCTATGCGGGCGACGTAGTCGCTCGCTTCACGCTCTTCGGATGGGGAGTTCGCCGTAATCGGCGTGGTGAGCACATAGCAGACCAGCACTTCGGCATCGAGCGCTTGGGCAACGCCCAGCGCGAAGGGAACGGCGCGTTCAGAGCCGGGTGAACCATCGACGGGCACGAGTACTCGCTTGAACACGATGCGCTCCTATTCTCCTTGGCGGGAAGGCCTCTCTCTGAATATCGGAGGGAGTGCGCACATCTTTGTATTCGGGGTAACCCTTAGCCACTGGGCGCTCAGGGTCCTTGCCTCCCTCGTGGTTCCCCATTGCCCTCCATGATATGCTGGGCCGAACATCGGCAGGAGGACGCGGCGTGCCCGACGTGGAGTTGTCGTCAGGGACCATCGACTACCAGGACACAGGCGGGAACGGCCCCATCGTCGTGTTCCTCCACGGCGTGGCGATGGACGGCTCGCTGTGGCAACACGTGGTCGCGGATCTGCGCGGAGACTACCGCTGTGTGGTGCCAACCCTGCCACTGGGCGGGCATCGCCGCCCGATGCACCCCGAGGCCGACCTGTCGCTGCACGGCCGGGGCCGGCTCCTCGCGGAGTTCCTGGGGCGCCTCGACCTGCGCGACGTGACCCTCGTTGGCAACGACTGGGGCGGGGCGCAGCTCCTGGTTGCCGAGCGGAACGAGCGAGTCGGGCGCGTCGTGCTCACCTCCTGTGAGGCATTTGACAACTTCCCTCCCGGGCTTCCTGGCCGCATGCTCTGGCTGGCCGCGAAGCTGCCCGGCGGGCTCACCGCCCTTGCGCAACCGATGCGGCTGCGGGCGCTTCGCCGCCTGCCAATCGCCTTCGGCTGGATGTCGAAGCGGCCTGTCCCGCACGAGGTCATGGACGCCTGGCTGCGGCCGTTGCTGACCCAGCGAGCGATCCGACGCGATCTCATCAAGTATCTTCGTACTTCCGACACGAGCGAATTCCTTAGGGTGGCCGAACAGCTGCGCTCCTTCGATCGCCCAGCACTCATAGTCTGGGCCGCGGAGGACCGCGTCATGCCGCCGGAGCACGGACGACGGCTCGCCGGACTCTTGCCCCGCGCGCAACTGGTAGAGATCACCGACAGCTACACGCTCATCCCGGAGGACCAGCCCGCGAAGCTCGCCGCGCACATACGCGAATTCCTCTCAAGTGAAGCGGTCAAGGCCACGTAACGCAGCCGGGGATCAGGACCGTACGAGGTACGCTGACTGCGTGTTTCACCACCGCTCCTCGTGCACCAGCTCCGGAAGCGGCGTGCGTGCGACGCCTCGGTGCAGCGACTGCTCTGACTCCGGGTAGCCGAAGGCGATCACGATCGAGACCCGGTGACCCTCCGGCAGCCCGAGCACCTTCGAGGCGCACTCGCGGTCGTGCATGGCGACAGGGCAGGAGGTGATGCCCTCCGCCCAGGCGGCCAGCATCATGTTCTGGGCTGCACGCCCCCCGTCGAACTCACCCCCGTTCGGCAGCAGCACCACAGCAACGACGAGGGGCGCCGACGGCACATGGGTGGCGAACTGCCCGCAGGCGGCCAGCTCCGCCTTACGCGCCTGGTCGCGTAGCACGACGAAGGCCCACGGCTGCGTGTTTTTCGAGCTGCCCGCCATCCGGCCGGCCTGGAGGATGCGCTGGGCTGTCTCCTCCGGAATCGCCTGCCCGGTGTAGTTCCGGCTATCACGCTTGGTGCGAATGCAGGTGTACGCGTCCATTCGAGGTCTCCTTCCAGATTCGATTCGCCGCGATTCTAGCATACGGCCCTTGGAGCCGCGATCTGAAGAGCACACCAGTTCGCGCCGATACTACTCATGGAATATGAAAGGATTTGCATGCATAGAAATAGCACCTTAGAGACCATGGGCTGGCTCTGGCAGCGCCAGGTGCTTCGGGTCCTGCTCATCGCAGCGCCGGGCATCACGGCGGCCGTCGGCATCCTCACGGCGCAGCAGTCGATCCTGGCAGTGTCCGTCGTCCTGAACCTCGGCGTGGGCGTCATGTTCTCGAGCGCGCTGTTCATTGCCGTGAGCGTATTCGCCCGGCGAATGGCAGACGAGCGGTCCGGCTTGGTACGAGCGACTGAACAGCAGCGAAACCACAACGGCAATCCTCGTCTCTCGATCTACGACGAAAACGGCGTTTTTACCGACTGGTACTTCCGGCTGCGCGTTCAGGAGGAGATCGAACGCTCGCAGCGCTACGACCTCGAGTTCTCCATCCTTGTCGTAAAGCCAGCGGCCCTGGACGGCGCCGACGCGGATTCACTCAGCGCGAGCGCCGGTTACAACGAGATGATCCGCCAGTCACTGCGAAAATCCGACGTGCTCGCTCTGCTCCGCGACGGCAGCGTCGGCATTCTCCTACCG
>JBAROU010000130.1:0-19700 GCA_049642385.1 Dehalococcoidia bacterium
GCCTTAGCCATTGGTCACCTCGTCTCCGGTTGTGGAGTCCGCTTCGCGGACCGGCAGCGGCGCACGACGCTTCGAGGCGCGTTCGCCGCCCCAGAGCGCCTCTGCCGTGCGCACCGCGTCCTCGGTCATGAGCAAGCCCTGATGGCCCAGCAGGTCGCCCACGTTCAGGTACGATGCGGGCAGCCACGAGACTTTCGGCAAGTTGCGCAGGCTGCGCTTCACGGCGAGCTCCGGCTGCGCGGTGACGACGAGCGTCGAGCGGTCGAAGCCGAAGTTTTGGAGCACTGCGATCATATCTTTCGTCTTCGGTGTTTCGGTGGTGAGCGCGTCGATCACGCGTAGCGCGCCGTCGTGCGCTCTGGCGGAGAGCACACAGCGAATCGCAAGGCGGCGCATGCGCTTCGGCAGGTCCTGGCGGTAGCTGCGCGGTCGCGGCCCGAAGGCCACACCGCCGCCGCGCCGGGTGGGGGAGCGAATGCTGCCCGCGCGGGCCGCACCGGTGCCCTTCTGCCGGCGTATTTTGATCGTGCTGCCGCGCACTTCGCCGCGCGTCTTTGTCTTGTGCGTTCCCTGGCGCTTGTTGGCGCGCTGGGCAACGAGCGCTTGATGGACGAGCGAACGGTGCGGCTTCATAGCGAACACGAGGTCGTCCACGTCGATCGAGCGGAGCTTCTTGCCTTCGCGGTCGTGTACGTCTAACTTCATGACGATGTCTCTTCGCCGGGCGCTTCGGCTTCGGAACCGGGTGCTTCTTCTTCGGACGCTACCGGCTGCGCCTCTTCGGCAGCAGCCTGGGGAGCATCTTGTTCGTCTGTGGCTTCAGATGCCTGTTCGTCCTCAGCGCTGGGCGGCGCTTCGGCGGGCGGCGGCTTGCGCGTGCGCGCCTCCGCCAGCGTGGCGAGCGAGTAGCGGATCTTGACGAGCCCGTTGCGGGCGCCCGGCACGGAGCCGGCGATCAGGAGCAAGCCGCGCGCGGGGTTGCTCTGGACCACCTCGATGTTGCGCACGGTGACCTGCTCTGCGCCCATGTGGCCGGCCATGCGCATTCCCCTGAACACCCGTCCGGGCGTGTTGCCAGCGCCGATGGAGCCGGGCGCGCGGTGGCGGTCGGACTGGCCGTGGGTCTTGGGGCCGCCGTGAAAGTGATGACGTTTGACAACGCCGGCAAAGCCGCGTCCTTTACTCACGCTCGTGACGTCGACGCGGTCGCCGTCCTGGAACATCTCGACGCCGAGGCGATCGCCAACATTGTGCTGGCCGGCATCGTCGACCTTGAATTCGCGTAGGTGGCGGAGATCGCCCTGGCGCTTGAGGTGGCCGCGCATAGGCTTGTTCGTGCGCTTGGCGCCGCCGAAGCCGAGCTGGACGACCTGGTAGCCATCAGTGTCTTTCGTCTTGATCTGCGTGACCAGGCAAGGCCCCGCCTCGATGACGGTGACGCCACGCATGTGGCCATTCTTGTCGATGGTCTGCACCATGCCGATCTTGCGCCCAAGCAGCCCTTCGATCACAGCTTCACCTCGATGTCGACGCCGGCGGGCAATTGCAGCCGCATCAGTGTGTCGACGGTCTTCGACGTCGGCTCGACGATGTCGATCAGGCGCTTGTGGGTGCGGATCTCGAACTGCTCGCGGCCGTCCTTGTGGACGAAGGGCGAGCGGATGACGGTGAACTTCCTGATCTGCGTGGGCAGGGGGATGGGCCCCGCGACGTTGGCGCCGGTACGCTCCGCCGCCTCCACGATCTGCTCTGCAGACTGATCGAGGATGCGATGGTCGTAGGCCTTGAGTCGGATGCGGATCCTCTGTTGTGGCATTGGTTACACTTTCACCGCTTTCTTGTAGCGGCCTCCCGTAATGCGCTCGGCGAGGTTGGCTGAAACCTCCTCGTAATGGCTGAACTCCATGCTGTACGTCGCGCGCCCCTGCGTGAGCGATCGCAGGTCGGTCGCGTAGCCAAACGACTCGGCAAGCGGTACGAGCACGCGGATGACCTGGATTTTACCGCGGGGCTCGACTTCGATCACGTGGCCACGACGACCGTTCGCGTCGGCAAGCACGTCGCCGAAGAAGTCCTCCGGTGTGTTGATCTCGACGCGCATGATCGGTTCGAGCAGGACCGGGTTAGCGGCTTCCAAGGCCGCGCGTGTCGCCATGCTGCCGGCGTTGCGGAAGGCGATCTCGGACGAGTCGACCGGGTGATACTGGCCATCGAGCAGTGAGACGGCGACATCGACCACAGGGTAGCCCGCGAGCGGGCCGGCTTCGACCGCTTGCTTGACACCCGTTTCGACGGCGGGGATGTACTCCTTGGGGATTGAGCCGCCCTTGGTGTCGTCGCTGAACTGGAAGCCTGCGCCGCGCTCGAGTGGCGTGACTTCGACTTTGGCGACGCCGAACTGGCCACGACCGCCGGACTGGCGCACGAAGCGGCCTTCGGCGCGGGCGCTGTGGGTAATCGTCTCTTTGAAGGCGACCTCCGGCTGGCCGACGTTGGCGCTGACGCGGAACTCGCGCAGGAGGCGGTCGACAATCACCTCGAGGTGGAGTTCGCCCATGCCGGAGATGATGGTCTGGCCGGTATCGCGGTCGTAGCGCGTGCGGAACGTGGGGTCCTCTTCGGAGAGGCGATGCAGGCTTTCACCGAGGCGGTCCTGGTCTTCTTTGGTCTTGGGTTCGATGGCCTGGGAGATGACTGGTTCGGGGAAGCGGATGGACTCGAGGAGGACGGGGTTGGCTGGGTCGCAGAGCGTGTCGCCAGTCGAGGTCTTCTTGAGACCGATGGCGGCGGCGATGCCGCCTGCGAATACCTCCTTGATGTCCTCTCGATGGTTGGCATGCATGCGCAGGAGGCGGCCGAAGCGCTCCTTGCTTCCCTGCGCCGAGTTTAGCACTGCCATGCCTTCGGCGATGCGGCCAGAGTAGACCCGGAAGTATGCGAGACGACCCACGTAGGGATCGCTCACGATCTTGAAGGCCAGTGCGCAGAACGGTACGTCGTCGTCGGCCGCGCGCTCGACCAGCTCGCCCGTATCGGGATGCGTGCCGACAAGCGGTGGGACGTCGATGGGCGACGGCAGGTAATCGATTACGGCGTCGAGCATGAGCTGCACGCCCTTGTTGCGCAGGGCGGCGCCACAGAGCACGGGCGTCGCGCGGTTGGCGAGCGTGGCGCGGCGGATCGCCTTCTTGAGCTCCATGGAGGTGACCTCGTGGCCCTCGACGAAGCTGATCATGAGCTGGTCGTCCACCTCGGCGACGCGCTCGACGAGGCGCTCGCGATGGCTGGCGGCCTCGGCGACTAGATCGGCGGGGATGTCCTTCTCGACTGCCTCTTCGTCGCGTTCGGACGAGAAGTACCAGGCCTTCTGCTCGATAATGTCGATGACACCCTCGAAGTCGGCCTCGACGCCGATGGGGAGCTGGATGGCGATGGGACGCGCGTCGAGGCGCTCAGCGATCATGTCGATCGTGCGCCAGAAGTCGGCGCCGACGCGATCCATTTTGTTGATGAAGCTGATGCGGGGCACGCGGTAGCGGTCGGCCTGACGCCAGACGGTTTCGGACTGAGGTTCGACGCCGTGCACCGCGTCGAAGACGACGACGCCGCCGTCGAGCACGCGCAGGCTACGCTCGACCTCGACGGTGAAGTCGACGTGGCCGGGCGTGTCGATGATGTTGATTCGATGCTCGTTCCAGTAGCACGTCGTGGCGGCGGCGGTGATGGTGATGCCGCGCTCGCGCTCCTGGGCCATCCAGTCCATCACGGCGGTGCCTTCGTGCACTTCGCCGATCTTGTAGGTTCGGCCCGTGTAGAAGAGCACGCGCTCGGTCACGGTGGTCTTACCCGCATCGATGTGGGCGATGATGCCGATATTGCGGATCTGCTCTATGGGGTCGTCTCGTGTCATGGTAGTGTCCTGGAATGGTGAGGCCGCCTGGAGGTTTCGAGGCGGCCTGGCAAGCCGTTACCAGCGGTAGTGCGCGAAGGCTCGGTTCGCCTCCGCCATCCGGTGGGTGTCCTCCTTCTTCTTTACGGTGTTTCCCTGGCCGTTGGCCGCATCGAGTATTTCGGTCGCGAGGCGCTCGGCCATAGAGCGGCCGCGGCGGCCGCGGGCGGACTGGAGCAGCCAGCGCAAAGCCAGCGCGGTGCGCCGTTCGGCGCGGATGTCGACGGGCACCTGGTAGGTGGCGCCGCCGACGCGTCGTGGCTTGACCTCGACGACCGGTGTGACGTTCTGGAGTGCCAGCTCGAACACCTCGGCCGGGTCGCGCCGCTGCTGCTCTTCGATCTGGCCAAACGCGCCGTACACTATGCGCTCGGCGGTGCTCTTCTTGCCCTTCATCATTACCTTATTAATGAGCATGCCGACGAGCCGGTTGTTGTACTTGGCGTCCGGCTTGACCTGGCGTCGTACGATTTTCGTTCGCCTTGGCATCTCGCTCGATTACCCCTTATGCAACAGGTCGCCCCGGCCTGGCCGGGGCGCCTCGCTGGTAGGTCGGACTGGCGGCTGTGTTAGACGCCGCCTCCGGGTGTTCCACCCTTGCGGGTGCCGTACTTACTGCGACTGCGCTGGCGGTTCGCGACGCCCTGGGCGTCGAGCGCTCCGCGGATGATGTGATAGCGCACACCGGGCAGGTCACGAACGCGGCCGCCTCGAATGAGGACGACCGAGTGTTCCTGGAGGCTGTGGCCCTCACCCGGGATGTAGGCCGTTACCTCGATGCCATTCGTCAAACGCACCCTAGCGATCTTGCGGAGGGCGGAGTTGGGCTTCTTGGGCGTCATGGTGCGCACCTGGGTGCACACGCCTCGCTTCTGAGGCGAGCCATTGCCGCGCTGTAAGCGGTTCTTGAGCGTGTTGTAGGTGAAGCGCAGCGCAGGGGCCTTTGTCTTCTTGGTGACCCGCTTACGGCCCTTCCGGACGAGCTGGTTAATGGTAGGCAACGTAGCTCCTTGTTCGGCGGCCCTCTTTTGGTCAATAGGAAAGACCAAAAGCCGACCTACTGAGCCTGACCCGGCGTGGCGTCGCCCGAAGCGCACCACTCTAGCCGGCGGTAATCACGTTCGCGGCCTCTGGCCTATCGACTGAACGTCTCCGTCAGGCGCCGACAAATTAGTCTAACGGGGCTGCGCGCAATGTGTCAAGCATGTGCGCCAATCCGACACCGGGCGGCTCCACTAAGGGAAATCCCTCAAGATCCGGCCCCCACTCGCCGATACTCCCTTGGTTAGCCCCTAAGGGTTTCCACGTACGACCGGAAGGATCATGATGGGCCGTTTCTCTCGTTGGATGACACTTCTCAGCTCGGCGCTGACCGGCGGCACAGCCTGGCTGCGACCGCTATTGCTGCTAGCCGGCGTGCTGCTGGTGGCCTTCTCGGCGACGTTCTTGCTCGCCCTCCAGGGCAACGGTGGGGCAGCGAAGCCTGGCGCGGCGGCGAACAGCAGCCCACCGGGCTCATTCGTATCTGCGGGCGACGGCGCGGGCCTCGGCTCCGCATTTGGGAGCGTCGACGGGGACCAGCTGGCTCAAGGCCTGCTCCGGCTCTACTACGACCTCCATCCGACCCCCACGCCGACGAACACGCCGAGGCCGACTCCGACGCCCAAGGCGGCCACGCCGACGCCGGTGCCGCAGCCGGTCGCACAGCCGACCGCTACTGGTCCGTCGTATCCACCACCACCGCCCCCGCCTTCGAACCCGAATCCGCCGGCTCCGCCGCCCTCGGGCTGCCCGACGGCCGGCATGAACGGCTACGCGCAGGCGCTGTTCAACGCGACGAACTCAGAGCGAACCCAGCGCGGGCTGCCGGCGCTGGCGGCCAGCGGCTGTGTGACCTACGTGGCGCAGATTCGCTCGGACGACATGGCCGCCAACAACTACTTCGCGCACTCGAGCCCATCAGGTGATACAGCGTTTACGCTGATGGACCATTACGGCGTGCCGTACGGTTGGGCGGGCGAGAACCTGGCGCGGAACAACTACCCGGACAACCAGTCGGTGGGCATTGCGATCCGGGACCTGATGGCGAGCTCGGGCCACCGGGCGAACATCCTGAACACAAACTACACGAAGATGGGCATTGGGTACCGTGAAGACGGCTCAGGGATGAAGTACTTCACGATGATCTTCACCGGGCCGGCGTAGCGAGTCGCTGGTCGCTGGGGGGGCGGGCCCTTCTCTTCGTCCGGATCGATTGCTGAGAAAGAGAAAGTGGTTCAGCCGAGCAGGAAAGCCAGCACCATCCCGATCGCCGCCAACGCCATCACTGCCGCTGTCAACCAACCGAGCAACACGGCCAGCCAACCGTTGCGGTGCTGGCCGAGGACCTCCTCATCACTGCTGACGGCGGTGATCGCAGCGATGAGGACTGGTGCGATCACCCCGTTCACCACAGCTGCGATGAATAGCGCCCGGATCGCGCCGACGCCTGACAGCGCGATTCCGACGCCTACGACGGTTGCCAACGCGATCGCGACGTAGAACTGAGGTGCCTGCCCCGGCTTCTCGTCCAGGCCTTCGCGCCAGTCGAAGACCTCGGCGATGGCGTAAGCCGCGGAGCCGGCGAGGATTGGGATCGCGAGCAGGCCTGTGCCGATGAAGCCGATCGCGAACAGCAGCGTGGCCTGATCGCCGGCAAGCGGCCGTAGCGCCTCGGCGGCATCTCGCGCAGTCTCGATGTGGCGGATGCCGGCCGGGAATAGGGTCGCCGCCGTCGTCAGCACGATGAAGTAGAACACGACATGGGCGAGCAGCATGCCAACGTCGGTGTCGAACTGCGCCCGCCGCAGCTCGGGCTCCGTGCCGGTCGCCTCGTGATTGGCGTGCAGATCTTCCACCTCCTCGGATGTCTGCCAGAAGAAGAGATAAGGCGAAATCGTCGTACCCAGAAGCGCGACAATAGTCGTCATGAACCCGGCATCGAGCCGGAGCTTCGGCAAGAACGTGCGGCGCACAGCCTCTTCCCAGTCTGGGTGCGCTAAAAACGCATCGACGATGTAGGCAAAGAGCACGAGCGTGAGCACCTTTAGGTACGTCGCGTACACTCGGTACGGCAGGACGATCTCCGTCGCCGCGATAGCGACGCCAACCGGGACGATCGCGGCGCGCTCCGGCACGCCGGTGAGCAGCTCGATGCCGGAGGCGACCGCGGCGATGTCAGCGCCGATGTTGATCGTGTTCGCTACGAAGAGCAGCGCCACCAGCACCATCAATACCGGCCGCGGATACCGCTCGCGAAGTACGCCTGCCAGGCCCTTGCCGGTCACCAGGCCAATGCGGGCGCACATGTTCTGGACGGCGGCGTTCAGCGGTAACGAGAGGAGGCTGGTCCAGAGAAGGGCGTAGCCGGTCTGCGCTCCCGTGATCGAGTATGTGGCGATGCCGGAGGGATCGTCGTCAGAGGCACCCGTGATCACTCCGGGCCCTGGGAGGCTCCAGAGCTCGCCTGCTAGCGCGCGCAGCCGGCGCGGAAGACGGACGCCGTGCATGGCTCAGTGTAGCGTCCAAGAAGAGCTAGCTCGCGGGGCGCTCTACGCTTGCGCTTTGACGTCATGGCTATCTGACCGGCCTCCTCCACCAATTACAAAATCAGCTCCGCGGTGGGAGCGGGCTGCTCCCCGTAGAACCTTGCGATGTCGTATCCTCTCACGTGGGCGGGACACCGGGAGGATATGTGCTCATAGCGTTCATCGGTGACGTGCATGGCCGGATGTTTCATGCCATCGCGGCGGTGGCGACGCTGCAATCGAAGCTGGACACGCCGTTCGACCTCATTATCCAGGTGGGCGACCTCGGCTATCCGAACCCGGAGCGCGCAGATGTGTCGACGAAGCGGTATCTGGCCGTCGATCCTGCGGAGGGCGACCTCCAGCGCTTCCTTGAGGCCCACGGCACACGGGCCGCCGCGCTCCGTCGCATCCGAGGCTTGCTTGGGCGGCCGATCTTTTTCGTTCGTGGGAATCACGAAGACTTTGCGTGGCTCGCGTGGCTCGCGGTGGACCCTGCGACGAACACTGCGTGCACGGACCCGTTCGATTTGCTCCACTACGTGCCGGACGGGACGGTGCTGGATGCCGGCGGCTTTCGCGTGGCGTTCCTGGGCGGTGTGGAGGAGCTACCGGGCGAGGCTGGAATCGATCAAGCCGCCTACCAGTTGCTGATGGAGCTGGAGCCGGACAGCGTTGACCTGCTTATCACGCATCAGGGGCCGTACGGCAGCGGCAACCGCTTTGGCGGTGAGGTGGCCGGGTCGCCCCTCATCTCAAAGCTGTTGGAACGGCTGGAGCCGCGCTTTCATGTCTTCGGGCACCTGCATCAGCTTGTCGGGCCGCGCGCGTTCGGGCGAACGACGTATCTGGGGCTCGATGGCCTCGTGGCGTCGGCCATCTGGCATCCCGAGGCGGGAGGTCTCAAATCAGGTTGTCTTGGCATCCTCAACACCGAGAAGGGCGAGCTGTGGCCGGTGACCGAGGACTGGCTGGGCGAGTTCCCGACGCCGTTCGACTTCGATCGATGGGCGGAAACGATCTGATCTTGGAAGGAGGCGCTTACGCGGCGTCTTCGTCGACTTGGACGAAGTAGGAGGAGGCGGCGAGGTCGATCCACTCCGGTGTAAGAACGGGCGTCTCACCGTAGAACAGGGCAATGTCCGACAGGAGTTCGAGGAGGTCGCGCGGGTGGCAACCCTTGAAGACGCGACCGATCTGCCGGTAGTGGGTGTTGATGAGGTACTCCGCGCCCGTGTCGGTGTAAGGGACGTTCTTCTCTTCACAGACCTGGCGGAGAATCTGCAGGAACTCGCTCGGGGTGGGGTTGGGCACCTCGATCTTGTGGCGGATGCGGCGGAAGAACGCCTCGTCGCCCAGATGCCCGGGGGGGATGTTGGTGGAGAAGATCAGGAGCGCCTCGAAGGGCAGTTCGATCGTGTCGCCGGTGTGGAAGGTGAGGTGATCGACCCGCTGTTCCATCGGGACGATCCAGCGGTTGAGCAGCTCCTGGGGCTGTACCATCTGGCGGCCGAAGTCGTCGATGACGAGGATGCCGCTGTTGGCCTTCCACTGGAGTGGCGCGATGTAGAACTTCGAGACGGGCGAGTAACGCAGCTCGAGGTCGTCGAGCGTGAGCTCGCCGCCCACGATGACGACGGGTCGCTTACAGATCATCCAACGTCGATCGCGTCGACGCGTGCTGGCGTCTTCACCGCCGGTTGGGCGGCGCTCTTCTAGGAGCTGGTCCGGCGCCTGTACGTGGAGGCGCGGGTCGTACACCTTGATGATCTGGCCGTGTACTTCCACGGCGTACGGGATGAGCACTTCGCCGGGCAGCATCCTGGAGATGGCCAGGGTGATGGTCGTCTTTCCGTTGCCCGACTCTCCGTAGATGAGCACGGAACGCCCCGAGTTCACGGCCGGGCCGAGTGGGGCGATGACCTGACGGCTAAGCACGAGACCTGCGAGCCCTTCGGCGAAGGTTTCACGGTCGATCGTCGCGGTTTGGATCGATTGGCTACTGAGGATCTCGAGGTAGAGGCTGTATGGCACTGGCGCCGGACCAACGTATTGGTTGCGGCTGAGCGCGTCTTCAGCCTTCTGGATGCCGCGGTTGCTTAGCCCATACTGGTACGCTTGCTCGCCCACGCCGAGGCTGCCGACAACTTCGATCGCCTGCTCGCGTCGCAGGAAGGTGATGACCTCTTCCGTCACCTGAAATGAGAGCGCAAGCTGCTCTGCGAGCTGTCGACCGCTTGGGCGGCCGGCGAAGTAGATGGTCTTCAGGGCGAGTTCGACGAGCAGGGCGAGGTCGATGCCGGTCTCCTCGACCGCTTCGGCCTGCGGCACGAAGGGAGGGTCGGCGGGGTCAGCGCGCTCGGTCCTCAATAGGTCTATCATCGGTGCAGCTTCAGCCATCAGTAATCATCCTATCCCTACAAGACAGTCCTACGTAGGATTATCGCTCCTCTGACCAAAATCTTGATGGCCAACTAGCCAGCAGGGAGCAATTCGCGTGTGAGATCGCCCCAGCTGAAGAGCACGGCCGAGAGGCGAGCAGCTTCGGGGACGCCGGCGCGGGTCCACTGTTGTAGCGTGTCAGCGATCTGTGTTTCAGCAGCTCCCTGAGCATAGAAATCGATAGGGCGGAGCACTCCAAGGCTAACGCTTGAGATGATGTGGTTGTCAGGGCCAAGAACGGCGAGGGCCAACGTAACATAATCCATGCCGTATGGTCGCTGGATACGACTGAGCATCTCGCGACACCATTCGATTAGCTCGCCGGCGAACGCTTCGGGCGGCGACTCACCGCGACTGAGTCGCCAGGTGGTGTGATAGAGGCCGACGCCGGAGTCGACGGCGCGACGGACGTGGTCGCGCAGCGAGTCGCGTCGAAGCAAGCGGGCGAGTGGATTGGCCAACGGGACCTCCGCTGCGGCTACAGGGGCCGCGTTGGGAGTATCGGCGGTGGAAGGTGGGCGGTTGAATGCAGACTGTTCAGGCGGAGGGTTCGCGGCGTGAGAGAGCGGCATAGATGAACAGGCAGCCTACAAGCGCGAAGGCCACGCCAGCGAGGCGTGGCCAGACACTGGCGCCCGTCTGTTCGATGCCGGTGGCGGGCAGGACGACAGGGTGGCCCCAGGGATCGATAGAGACCGCGGGCGCGAGCTCGGAGACGTAGGTGGGCGTGGGCTGCGCGCTCAGTGCTTCCACCCGCCCGGGTACCAGCACGCCCGCCGACGTTTCGCTCGCAGCTGCAGGGTCGAAGAGGGAGGACGCGGCGCCGAGCAGGAGCAGGGCGAGCAGGCCGCCGATGAGCGACGTGCGTAATCCGGTTGCTTTCACGGGTTGCACCTCAAATAACAAACCGCCGCCTTCAGCGCGAAGGCGGCGACTGAAGATCCTCCGAAGTGGTGTCCTCTCGGCAGCCCGGCTGTCGTTCCCCGAGGTGCGGGGGGGTAGACCCTGAGCTTTGCGCCCGACGGCTGGTCGGGGGCCGTAGCGGCCAAGCGCGGTTTCCCGCGCAGTGCCCTTTCGGAGGCTATTCGGTTGTGAAAATAAACCGGGCCAGGGGGCGCTAGTCAGGCCCCGCCTCCTGATCAAACGTCCCCTGGGCCCGTAGCCCGATCTCGCAGCCCTTCCGGAGGGAAGGACTGTAGATCGCATTGGGAAGGGGGGTCTCCGGCATGGAGAGCCCATCGCGCGTCGGCGCCGCATCCTGGTGCCTAGCGTCGTTCGGGTAAACGGGGCGTCCTTGCCCTGAATGGTCAGGCCGATTGGCCGATACTACATCTGAGTGCCGCGTCCGACAGCGCTCGCCGAGGGGCTGGCTGTTGTCGGATGGTGCGCCGAATTGTGCCACAGGCGATTCCTTCTGTCAAGTGAAAGGGACGTTACCTGTAGATGAAAACGACAGTGTTGCCCAAGTCGTTACCGCGATCTGGCGTCGATGGCCAGCGCAAGTTAAGTCGGTGGCTGCGCCTGGGAGTGCTGGTACCTTTCGCGCTCGCGTTGCTGGCGCCCTCAGTGTTTGCCCAGGGCGCGCGGCTCACAGTGGACGTGGCGAGCTTCGGCGTCGATGGAGATGGCGCGCCTCAGGCCGTCGTTACCATTGTCGATGCTGATGGCAAGCCCGTGCAGGGTCTTGTGGCGGACGCCTTCGCTGTCGAGCTGAATGGCGCAGAGACGCCTGTAAGCGCCGTCAACCAGGGCCTCGACAGCAGCCTGGGTGTCGCCGTGGTGATAACGCTGGATGTGAGCAGGAGCATGAAGGGGGCGGCGCTGGACCAGGCGAAAGTGGCCGCCCAGAGCTTCTTGCAGGGCCTTGGGCCGGAGGATAGCGTCGCCGTGGTGACGTTCGCGAATACCGTAGACGTGCGACAGCAGTTCACCACCGACAGGGCCGCCGCCACCGCTGCGATCGGTCAACTGACGCCATCGCCGGTCGGCGGGACGAAGCTGTACGACGCGACGGCTGTGAGTATCAACCTTGCCAAGCAATCCGGCCAGACTCGGCGGGCTGTGGTGCTGCTGAGTGACGGACTCGAAGACAACGCGAGCGGTTTTCTGCGCGAGGATGCGCTCGTCGCGGCTGGGCCAGCTGGTGTGCCGGTGTTTACCATCGGCTTGGGTGGGCAGACAGACGTCGACTACCTAAGCGGTCTGGCCCAGAAGAGCGGCGGTCAGTTCGCTGAAACGCCGTCGCCGGAAGGGCTCGCGCAGCTCTACCAGCAAGTCGGTGAGCTGCTGCGCGGCCAGTACGTGCTTACGCTGGACACAGGAACTTTCACACCTGACGAGTCGGGCGCCGCGTCGCTGCGTGTCGAGGTGACCGCGGGCGCGAGCGTTGGCACAGCGGAGCGGGCGGTGTGCTTCGCGCCGACGTGCATCGTGCTTACCGGCGTGGACCCCGGCGCAAAAGTTGAAGGGCAGGTCACGCTCAATGCACAGGTGATCTCGTCTGATCCGGTGGGCGCCGTGGCGTTTTTGATCGATGGCAAGCTGATCGAAGAGGTGACGGAGCCGCCGTATCAGTTCACCCTGGATGCCGCAACGATCGCCGGCGGCGATCACACAATAGAGGCGCAGGCGAGCGTCGCCGGTGGCGAATCGGTGACGACGTCGGTCGAAGTGGAGAAGGCCGCCGCTGGTGGTGGCCTCGTCAACACAGTGACGCTGATGATCGGCGCTGTCGTCGCGATCATTGTGGTGGTGTTGATCTTCCTGGTGCTGCGCTTCCGTCGCGGTGGTGGGTCGACTGAACCCGTCCGCTTGCCGTGGAAGATTGATGCGAACGCAGTGCACACGCCCGTGCCGGAGTTCTCCGGTCGAGTGCTAGATGATGGCCCGACACCGGTGATGCCGAAGCAGCCAGTGCACGCTGCCGGCGTGCTTCGCATTACCAGCGGCCCGCACCGCGGTACAACGTACGATGTGAGCGATAACCCGTCGGGCATTGGCTCAGGGTTGAACTGCCTGATCCGGCTGAACGACGTTGAGGATGGCGCGGACATCGCGCCCGAAGAAGCGCGCGTTTGGGTACGAGACGGTCAGCTCATGGTGCACGAGGTGCGCCGGCTGACCGTGACTGGTTCGATCGGAGGGAACTGGGTGATCGTAGGATCTGGCGAGCAGTTTTCGATAGGCCCGTGCACCTTTGAGTTCCGAATCGAGGAGAAGGCCACACCGGCGCCGCAAGGTGCGCCCGCGCTTGAGCTAGAGCAAGTAGCTGCGCCCGCGCTCGAGCCCAAGCAAGTAGAGGCCGCGCCGGCGCCGCAGCAGGCTGTACCCGCGCTTGAGCCCAAGCAAGTAGAGGCCGCGCCGGCGCCGCAGCAGGCTGCGTCCGCGCTTGAGCCAAAAGAGGAGGCTGCGCCCATGCCTAGTGATGCCGTTCCCGCCCCAAACACGTCGCCTGAACCTGAGTTCGAGCCGCTACCAGAGACCGGGCGGATCTGGCCACGCGCGGCGGACCCGAACGAAAGCAGCGCGCCACCGGCGGGCGCACCAGCGAACGCCGACGTCGCGGAAACCGCGGCCGCGCCGAAATTCGAGCCGCTCCGCCGGACGGGCCGGCTGTGGCCGGTCGAGCCGGAGAAGGAGAAGCCGAAAGAGGCATCGGCTGCCCCGCCGCCTGCGAAGAAGGGTGGAGTTCCGCTTATGCCGGCGCGCGCGCAGATCGCGCGGGTTGACCCCGGTGAAGTGCCAAACCGGTCCACAGCGCCACAAGATGAGGCGTTCAGCGAAGAACCCGTCGAGACCGAAGCCGGTGAGCCGGGGATCGCATCGGAAGAAGTGGTGGAGGGGCGAGGAGACGTCGAAGCGGCGCCGAGCGTTCCTCTTTCAACTTCGGAACGCTGGGCCGGGCTGCCCGATATCTTCAAGACGCCCAAGACCGAAGCTAACGCCGACGACGATGACAGCACTGAATCTCAAGATTCAGTAGCGTAGCTTCCCGAAGATCTGCACACCTCTGTAGGATGCCCGTCAACCTGCCGATCCTAGTGATCAGGAGGCTCCCGCACGAACGGTGCCCGCAGCTCTGATGCGCCGTGTAACGGTCGTTCGACCGGCGCCGTTCTGAGGAGTAGCACGCATGCTAAAAGTCGTCCCCCCGCAGGAGCTCGACGAGCGGACGCTCGTAAAACGAGCCATCTCCCGCAATAAGGAGGCCTTCGGAGCGCTCTACGACCGCCACGTCGTGCGCGTGTACCGACATCTATACTATATGGTAGGGAACTCGGCGGAGGCCGAGGACCTGACGGCGCAGGCGTTCCTGCAGGCCTGGGAGGCGATCGAACGCTATGAGATCCGGGGCGCGCCCTTTGTATCGTGGCTGCTGCGCATCGCGCACAACCTGGGGGTGAGCTACCTGCGGTCGAAGCGGGAGAGCGCGCAGCTGCCGGAGACGCTGGTAGACCATGGGAGCCAGCGTAACCCGGAGGAAGTGGTGGAGAAGGCGCTGGACGGCGCGCATGTGCGGGAGGCGATCCTGCAACTACGCGACGAACATCGACAGGTGATTATGCTGCGTTTTGTTGAAGATCTAGAGTACCGCGAGGTGGCGGCGATCGTCGGGAAGAGCGTTGCAGCGGTGCGCGTGATCCAGCATCGCGCGCTGAACGCGCTTCGCAAGCAGATGCAAGAGAACGGCCAGTCCGAGGCGGCGAATGGCTGATCGCGACCTGGTGGAGGCGTTGGCGGAGTGCCTGGAGGCAATGAGGATGGGCGAGACCGAGTTGAAGAGTTGCCTGGAACGATACAGCGAGCATCGGGAGGAGCTGGAAGCGCTGCTGGCGGTGGCGCAGCAGATCCCGCGGCTGGCGGAGGACGTCGCGCCATCACCGACGTTTCGTGAGCGCGCGCGGCGCGAACTGGTGCGCGAGGGCAACGGCAACGGCGCACCGCCCGCATCGCCGGAGTGGCAGGGCGGTCCCGCGTAACACTCAGAAACTTGTAGCCACATAACTTTGGGGCGATGTTGCGATCGCCCTTTCGCTTTCTCGCTACAATACTCCCACTATGGCCCCCCGCAAGCCCCAACAGCGCGGCCCCGATATGTTCACGCAGGCGGCTGAGGAGCAGCAGCAGCGCGAAGCGCCGCTGGCGGCTCGCATGCGGCCGCGCACGCTGGATGAGTTCGTCGGGCAGGAGCACCTGATCGGCGAGGGGCACATCCTGCGCCGGTTGATGGAGGCGGACAGTCTGCCGTCGATCGTGTTCTGGGGGCCGCCGGGCACGGGCAAGACGACGCTGGGCCGGATCATCGCGCAGATGACATCGGCGACGTTCGCGCCGATGTCGGCCGTCTCGGCGGGCGTGGCGGACCTGCGGCGCGTGATCGCGGAGGCGAAGGAACGGCGCGCGCTGGAGGGCCAGCGCACCATCTTGTTCATCGACGAGATCCATCGCTTCAACAAGGCGCAGCAGGACGCGGTGCTGCCGTACGTCGAGGACGGCACGATCACGCTGATCGGCGCGACGACGGAGAACCCGTCGTTCGAAGTGATCGGGCCGCTGCTGTCGCGCTGCCGCGTGTTCGCTCTGCAGGCGCTCGAGGTGGAGCAGGTGGAGCAGATCGTGCGGCGCGCGCTGGCGGACGAGGAGCGTGGCTTGCTTGCTCAGGGCCAGGCTGCAGGAAAGCTCGTGATGGATGACGACGCGATCGAAGGGCTCGCGTCGGCGACGGGCGGCGACGCGCGTATCGCGCTGAACGCGCTGGAGATGGCTGCAGCGAGCGCATCGCCGGACAAGAAAGGCGTGCGCCGGGTGACGCGCGCGATCGTCGAGGAGGCGCTGCAGCAGCGCACGTACCTGTACGACAAGTCGGGCGACGCGCACTACGATACGATCTCCGCGTTCATCAAGTCGGTGCGCGGATCGGACGCGGATGCTGCGCTCTACTGGCTCGCGCGCATGATCGAGTCGGGTGAGGACCCGCTGTTCATCGTGCGCCGAATGGTGATTCTGGCGGCTGAGGACGTCGGGCTGGCCGACCCGCAGGCGCTGGTCGTCGCGACGGCGTGCCAGCAGGCGGTGCACTTCATCGGGCTGCCGGAAGGCTTCCTGCCGATGGCAGAGTGCGCGATCTACCTGGCGACGGCGCCCAAAAGCAATAGCGCGATGACCGCGTACCAGCGCGCGATGGAAGACGTGCGGGAGACGCAAGGCGAGCCGGTGCCGATGCACCTGCGTAACGCCGTGACGGGACTGATGCGGTCGATGGGGTACGGGCGAGGCTACAAGTACGCGCATGACTACGACGAGCACGTCGTTGAGCAGCAGCACCTGCCGGACCGCCTGGCGGGACGTCGCTACTATGAGCCGGGCGAGCTGGGCTACGAGCGGACTATCAAGGACTGGTGGGAGAAGATCAGGAAGCAGGACGCGGGAGGAGGGAAGGGCGAGTAAGCGGTGGTATACTACCGCACCACCATGCGAGTTCTCCTCCGCGCGCTGCTCCTGAGTGCACTCGTGGGCGCGCTCAGCCTGACCGCCGCCAGGCCGTCGCTGGCAGCCGACCGCTACCTGGACGAGGTCTTCTTGTCTGCGAACGTGACGTCCAACATCGCCTACGGCCAAGCGCTCGACGAATTCGGCCAGATGGAAACGCTGCGGCTGGACGTGTACCAACCCGCCGGCGACACCGCGACCGACCGGCCGGTGGTCATCTTCGCGCACGGCGGCGGCTTTACCGGCGGCAGTAAGACCAGCCCGGACGCTGTCAACTACGCGACGCAGATGGCAAAGCGCGGGTTCGTCTCAGCCTCGATCAACTACCGGCTGCGCGAAGGCGGCTTCCCGCCCGAGGAGCAGATTCAGGTGGTCTTTGACGCCAAACACGACGCCCAGGCCGCTGTGCGCTGGTTTCGCGCCAACGCGGCGAGCTACAACATTGACGCGGACCGCATCTCGTTCGCGGGCTACTCGGCTGGCGCAGCGACGGCGTTGCTGGTGGGCTATACGCCCGAGGATCCTGGCGACAGCGGGAACCCCGGATACCCGTCCGATGTTGCGGCGGTGATCGACATCTCCGGAAGCCTGGCGGGTTTCGCGGACTACCTGATGGATGCTGGCGAGCCGCCCGTTCTAATCGTCCACGGCACCAGCGATGCGACCGTGCCGTACAGCGCGGCTACCGAGATCGTCGCGGCTGCGCAGGCCGACAGCATCCCGTACGAACTGCACACACTGGATGGCGTGGGCCACAGCAAGTTCAGTCTGCTGACGGACGAGATCGCGGAGTGGTCAGGCGCGTTCCTCTATCACCAAGTCATCGCGAACAGCGTTGGCGGTGTTGCGGAGCTGCCACGTATCGCGGGTGATCCGCAGATGACACCGCGGTCGGATGGCGTGAGCGGCCTTGAGGTGCTCTTCATCGTGGCCGTAGTGGCGACCATCGGGGCGGGTGGCTTGGTCGCGACTCGCGTAAGACGTACGTACGGACGGGGCGGCGGATGACGAACGCTAGCCGGCGTGCCAGACGGTGGGCGGCGTGCCCGTCACGAGGTCGCGCAGGGCGTACAGCTCGATGCGCCGGGGTGTGAGCTTGAGCAGGCCGTACGTGGGGTCGTCCGGCCCGTCGCGCCAGATGATCGCCGGGTCATAGCCGTAGGGCGGTGGCGTGTTCTTGTACAGCTCCCAAATGCGCAGCTTCTCGTTCTGGTCGTCTTCCCACGCGGCCGTCGCGTCGATGTAGACCTGCTGGTGCTCCTGATCCCAGTAGCTGAGCGAGACGTTAGGGTTGCGCGCGAGGTGTTTCTCCTTGAGCGAGTGGCGGCCGGTGGCGATCCAGCCGGCCGCGCCTTCCCAGATGGGGTGGAGGATGCGCGTGCGCGGTCGGCCGCGTCGGTCGACGGTGGCAACGGTGCACCAGACGATGCGACTGACGCGCTTGGTGAACTCCTCTTCGATGTCTGAGAACGAGGTTGCGTTCATGGAGACTTACCCTTGCGCGGCGGCGGGCATCATGGCCTGCATGGCGATACCGAACGCTAGGAACTGCTCGAACGTGGGCGGATCGCCGCTGACGAGCTGCGTTGTCAGGTCGTAGAGCGGCTCCGCGATCTTGTTGCGCTTGCTCTCGTAGTCGGCCAGCGCCTCGTCCAGCGGGCGGCGGCCGGAGAAGCCTTCGTCGATGGCATCCGCAAGATACTCGGCGTCACGGAAGGCGTCGGTGATGCCGAGGCCGGTGACGAAGTCGCGGTGATAGCCGGCGTCGCCGACGAGCGCCCAGCCCGGGCCGTACGGCTTGCGGAAGAAGTTGGGCTGGTCGGCGGTGCCCTGGAAACGCTCCTCTCGCTTGCCGCCGCGGGCGCGGTCGGCGATGTCGGGCGTGCGTTCCAGGATCTTGAAGAAGCTCGACTCGATATCCTTGCGGAACTCGGGAAACGCTTCGATCGGGCCGCCGGCGGCGATGCAGGCCATGGAGTCGTGCGTGGGGAAGCAAAGCACGCCGCCGCCATCGAACAGGTAGAGCTCGGCGCCCTTGAGCTCCACGCCGCTAAAGTACGAGTAGTAGCCAAAGCTGAGTGACGGTCTCGTGTTGTATTCGGGCGCGTTCACGGCTTTTGCGACGGTGGAGTGCATGCCGTCGGCGCCGATCACGACGCGGGCTTTTTCGGTGACCGTCGAATCGCTTTTGGCGTTGCCGCGGACGCCGACGACGCGGTCGCCGTCCAGGACGAGCTCCTTCACGGAGAAGCCTTCACGCATCTCAACGCCCGCCTCGACCGCAGCGTCGACCAAAATCTTGTCGAGTATCGTGCGGCGTGGGCAGTAGGCCTCGATCTCGGGCGGGCCACCTGGCGGCGCTGGCGGGTTGAACGTGCCGCCTTCTATGCTCACGTCGATCGATTTGATGCGTGGGAGGTTGGTCGCGCGCAGGGTGTCCAGCACGCCCCAGGCGCGCATGCGCTCGACCCCAGGCGGCTGGATGTAGTGCGTCGACATGATGTCGCTGGGAAAGGTGGACTTGTCGAGAAGGAGGACGTTGTAGCCCTTGCGGGCGAGGAGCATGGCTGTGGGCGACCCGCCGCAGCGGGCGCCGACGACGGTGGCATCGTACATGACCTTCTCCCTTACAGAATCTGGACAGCAGGCGGACGCATTGTACAACAGCACTTCGAACGCGGCGAATCGCCAGGACGGCCACTTGGCAGGCGTGAACGAGACAAGCGCGAGGCAATGTCTTCGCGGTGTCTTGAACAGAACTGGTATACTGACGATGCATGTGGGGACGAGCGGCTTCGACAGTGAGGCGCTGGTCTGAGGTGCAGGCCGAGGTGCCGTTACCTCGTAAAACTGGCGGCGAATAGATACCAGGCGAATCTAAAGTCGCCCTCGCCGCTTAACCGCGGTGACGTCGCCCACGAGCCTCCTCCCGATGGGCTGTGGAGCGGCGCCGAACAGTCGGGTTGCTGCGGTCTGACGCCGATACGGGTCGCTTAAGAGACATCGGCTAGGTCCGGTGAAGTCGGGCCGGCGACGGCCCACCGGACGAGATGAAGCGCCGGACATGCCTGTAGTGCCTCAGGTGGGCCCTTCTCTGGACGGGGAGTTCGACCCTCCCCCGTCTCCACCATCTCCAAACTTCGTGCCGCTCCAGTTCCTGAAAAGAAGCCAGGAACACATCGGAGCGGCGTGATCATTTCAATGCCCGTTCGAGCAGCGTGCGGAATGCAGGGGCTGGCGTGATCGCGCCGATC
>JBAROU010000134.1:0-2624 GCA_049642385.1 Dehalococcoidia bacterium
GAGACCTCTGTGAAGACGGCGTGCTCCAGTCTGCCGCCGAACGTGCCGGGGTCGATCGGGTTCCTCGTATCGAAGAGGTGGATCAGGTTCCAGCGCAGGCTGGGCGTGCTGTCGAAGCCGGTGAACCTCCCGCCGGGGCGCAGGACGCGGCACGCCTCAGCGAGCAGCCGGTCTTGCAACTCCGCCGTCGGCACGTGGTGGAGCATCGTAAAGGACACCGCGCCGTCGAACGAAGCGTCCGGGAAGGACATCGCCGTGGCGTCGCCTTCGACGACGGTGACGTTCGTGCCCTCCATGCGCTGGCCCAGCTTTTCGGCCAGCTTGGAGTCGATCTCGATCGCGGTGAGCCGCGGCGCGCGCGTGCGCAGCCAGTCCGTCGTGACGCCGGGGCCCGGGCCGATCTCGAGCACGTCGTTGCCCAGCTCGACGCCCTTGAGCACGCCGGGCATGAGCTGCTCGTGCATCATGCGCGCCCAGCCCGGCGAGTTGCAGTACCAGAGATGAAAGCGATTCATCGCTAGGAGTGCTCGTGCTCATACTGCATGGCGCTCGCGACGTTTCCCTCCGTATCGACGAAGTGGAACAGGTGTCCGACCGTCGGTATGTTGTACGTCTCGCTGATCACCTTCCCGCCCGCCGCCTCGATACTCTTCGCCGCCTTGTCTAGGTCGTCGACATCGATCGTACACAAGTACGCGGCGATGCGCTCGCCGCCGATCTCGCGCCGTGGCGCGACTGCGCCCATGGTTCCGGGGTTGTCCTGCGGTCCCGTGCGGATCTGGTAGAAGTTGTCCTCGGCGCCCCAGCGATTGAAGCGCCAGCCGAAGGCCGATTCGTAGAAGTTCTTGGCTCGCTCCACGTCGTCTGCCAGTACTTCGAAGTGCTGAATATTGGGCATTGTCTTCCTCCTCTCGCGACCATTGTGGCGTAATTCGTGTTGGCTGTCTTGAAGCGGATATTCCTACAGGGGCTTGACAGCCCCCCCCCCGCTTCTGCTATATACTGAACTCACCCTGAGCGTCAGGGCAGGTTCTGATTCAGGAGGCACGGGCGATGTTCTCCGGCGCACTGGCGGGGCTGCTCAAGGTCGTCGCTGTTGGACTGACGGCGGCTGGCCTGAGCGCGGGCGTCTACTTCTTGGCACAGGCTGGAGAAGACGCCTCGCAGCGCGCGCAATCGCGGGTCACCCCTGCGATGAGCCCGGAGCCGCTCTCGCCGCCGCAGGACGCGCGGCCAACGCAGACGCCATCCGCCCCAACGCCCACCTTCCCGCCCGCAGACATCACACCTCCGCCGGACATCGACACCTCGAACTGGAAGACGTACGAGAGTCCGCTAGGCTTCACGATTAAGTACCCCGCGAGTTGGACGCTGCGGGATTATGAGACCGAGGGGCTAGCCCCTGGGACTGTGAAGATCCTCAACAAACGGGCGCAAGAGGTAGGGGCGCCGGCAGACGAGCCGACTGAAGTTTGGGACAGCGGCCAGTCCTGGGTTGAGATTAATCCCGACCCAATCCCGCGCTTCGACATCACCGCGCTCCGGAGCCTATGCGGAGCGAACGAACCAGCCGAACCCGGCCGTTCAATCTCCGTGCGCGAGGCGACCTTCTCCGGCCGCCCAGCCCTGCACTGTAGGGGCGATCACCCCACACCGGCGGGAGGGAGGATCGTAGGCGAAACATACAATGTGAAGTTGCCCGGAGATCGAGTTATTGCGATCACGGCGTACGCGATAGACGGCGATGATTCGACACTCGGCATGCTGCAGACGATCCTCTCTACGGTGTCGTTTGAGGCGGAGAGGTGAGACTCGCAAAAGCCTCCCTCGCAATCTCTCTAGCCCTCGTCGTAGCGTGGTTTCTTTCGCTCAGCACGGCTTCTGCCGATCCCACTCACAGCGGTGATGGTGCCGTTCGTTATAACAGGCTGCCTTGGTTGACTGGAACCACGGAGGTTCTCACCAACGGCTGGGGTGGCTGTTACGGCTGTTACAGCCATTGTTCAACGAATCCCATTGATCGCTACGCAACTGATTGGGGCCCAGCTGGCGGGGGAACGTTTGGCATCTATGTGGTCTCAGAGGGCGCTGCAACTTGTGACAACTTGAACGACGGTTTTGGATTTGTGGTTCGTGTAAATCGAACCAATGACGCCTTGTACGACCGCTATGCTCACCTGCCAAGCTGTCCCTTCACTGGAACCTTCCACTACGAACAAGGAGAGTTCATTAGTAATGCAGGCCAGAGCGGTGGCGCTGAGGGGATTCACTTGCATTACCAACGAGAATCAGGTACTAGAGCGAGCCCCGTTAGCGAGACGTTCTGCCATTCGGGCCTCTGCAACTTTTGCGACCACACTATTGGCGGTTTCTGCACCGGTAGTTATGACAATGACAACTTTGTCTCTGACAATGCCGGTCCTGGCGTGAACGCAGCAGGCAACCTGACCGCATGGAGTGAGATTGGCACCGCGTATGAAAGCAAAGGGCATTACTTGGCGGCGCTCGGCGGCTGCAGCGGAGCGAGTCAGGGTGCCTGGGATTGTTTTGGGTCCAGCATCAACTTCTTAGGGGAGGGCCGCATGGCCACGCGCTCTTGTAACGGAGCGTCCAACGACTGTGGC
>JBAROU010000138.1:0-16027 GCA_049642385.1 Dehalococcoidia bacterium
GCGCTCTCCTCCACCACAAACACAAACACCCGCGGGCCACAGTAGCCGGGTCGGGCCATGGATTGCCCGACCCGAACCTTTTATTAATACGTTGTGTCGTACCGAGAGACGGCGTCGCCGGGCGGCGTGACTGCTTCGATCTTCTCGTGGCCGATCGTCTGGAGCCAGGTGATGGTCTCGCCCCAGCTCTCCTTCGCCTGATCGGCGCCGCGAGTGGCCTGGTCATGAATCTCCCCCTGGTAGTTGAAGCCCACGCTCACCGCCACCACCGCGAAGGTCACGGCGACGGCAGCGGAGGAGAGCTTGCGCCAGGGCAGCGACCGCTGCTGCTGCTTCCGACCATGGGCTGGACGCTTGCGCCGGTCGTCGATTAGCGCCTTGTACGCCCAGTTAATCTGGTCGAGCTGGTTTGCGACCTCTGGCTCCTGCCGGCGTAGCTGCGACAGCTCACGCACGATGCGCCAATAAGCCCGCTCGATCGTTTGGGCGTCGGCATCGGGAGCAATCCCCAGCAGTTGGTTCGCTTCTTCTAGCATTTTGTACGTCCTGAGGAATCATCGGACGCCGGGATGAACATCTTTGACGCGTATACCTGTCCAGGAGTAATCGCGGCGTTCAAGACGGGACCGTCAAACTTGTTGAACAAATCACAAACGCTTGCTAGACTAAGCCTGGACTGAGAGGGACAAGGCCTCTTCCGCCCTGCGATTCTCCATCTCGACGGTCCTCGTTCGCCCACACCTGACGCCAGCGCGCAGCAGCGGACTTCGAGGGACTCAAGGAGGAAACCGTGGCCGTCTTCGAGCACGATGTCCTGGTGATCGGCGCCGGGCTGGCCGGTATGCGCGGCGCGCTGTCCGCGCAAGCGGAGGGCGCCAACGTCGGGATGATCTCCAAGGTCCACCCAGTGCGCAGCCACTCGAACGCCGCGCAGGGCGGCATTAACGCCGCGCTGAACGAAGGGGACTCCTGGGAGGAGCACGCGTTCGATACGGTGAAGGGCAGCGACTATCTGGCCGACCAGGACAGCGTCGAAGTGCTCTGCCGGGAGGCCGGCGCGGAGCTGATCGCGCTCGAGCGGATGGGCGTGATCTTTAACCGCGAGGAGTCCGGTGCGCTGGGCCCGCGCATGTTCGGCGGCGCATCGAAAGCGCGCGCGTACTTCGTCGGGGACATCACGGGCCAGGCGATCCTGCATGTGATGTACGAGCAGCTGATGAAGGCGGAGGGTCGCGGCCACACCCCCTTACGCCTGTACGAAGAGTGGTTCGTCACCAAGCTGATTACGGACGGTGGCCAGTGCCACGGCGCGCTCGCGATCGAGATCCGCACGGGCGAGCTGCACGCGATCCTCGCGAAGGCGACGCTGATCGCGACGGGCGGCCTGGGCCGCACCTACGAGCCGAGCACGAACGCGCTCATCTGCACCGGCGACGGCATCAGCCTCGGCTGGCGCGCCGGCGCGCCCGTGATGGACATGGAGATGGTGCAGCACCACCCGACGACGCTCAAGGGGAGCGGCGTGCTGATCACCGAGGGCGCCCGCGGCGAGGGAGCGTACTTGCTCAATTCCGAGGGCGACCGCTTCATGAAGACCTACGCTCCGAATGCGATGGAGCTCGCCGGGCGGGACGTCGTCTCGCGGGCAGAACAGATTGAGATCAACGAGGGTCGCGGCGTCGACGGCTGCGTGCTGCTCGATATGCGCCATCTGGACCCGGAGATCATCCAGCAACGGCTCTGGCAGATCCGCGAAATCGGCATCGATTTCCAGGGCGTGGACATCATCAAGGAGCCGATCCCGATCCGGCCGGGGTGCCATTACATCATGGGCGGCGTGAAGACGGACGTGCACGGCGCGACGGTTGTGCCCGGGCTGTACGCTGCGGGCGAATCGGCATGCGTGAGCGTGCACGGAGGCAACCGCCTCGGCGCTAACTCCCTGCTCGATACGGTGATCTTCGGTCGGAGGTCGGGCGTCGCCGCGATGGAGTACGGGCGCGGCATCGAGATGCCGTCCGTGCCGAACAGCGTGATCGAAGATGAGAAGCGGCGCATCCAGCAGCTGCTCGACCGCCCCAAGAACGGCGACCGGCACGCGCAGATCCGTTGGGACATGGGCGTGTCGATGGACAAGAACGTCGCGGTGTTCCGCACGGGCGACGGGCTGCAGGAGCAGCACGCGATCCTGCAACAGCTCAAGGAGCGCTACGCCAGCGTTCCGGTGGAAGACAAGGGCAAGGTGTTCAACACCGACCTGCTCTTCGCGCTGGAGCTAGAGTATCTGCTGGACTGCGCGGAGCAGATCGTGCTGTGCGGCATCGAGCGCAAGGAGAGCCGCGGCTCTCACTACCGGCTCGACTACCCGGAGCGCAACGACGAGGAGTGGCTGAAGCACGTCCTGCTTACCTACACGCCGGAAGGCATCCGCACGGACTACCTGCCCGTAACGATCACCCAGTGGACACCCAAGGCGCGCACGTACTGATGCAGAACTCTGGGAGGGCCTTGTGGAGATAAAGCTGAACGTCAGACGATTCGATCCCGCATCCGGCGAGGACGCTCGCTTTCAGTCATACAGTGTCGACCTGCCGGAGCACGCGACCGTGCTCGACGCGCTGATCCAGGTGCGTGAGTACGTGGACGGCTCGCTCGCGATGCGCTGCTCGTGTCGGAGCGCGATCTGCGGCTCGTGCGCGATGCGCGTCGACCACCAAGCGCGCCTCGCCTGCAAGACGAAGGTGATCGACCTCACGAAAGGCAAGGATCACGAGATTACCGTCGAGCCGATGGGCAATATGCCGGTGCTGAAGGACCTGGTCACGGACATGGAGGTGCACTGGGGTAAGGTGCGCCAGGTCGAGCCGTGGCTGATGCCAACAGGCCCCGCGCCCGAGCGCGAGTACCTGGTGCCCAACGCGGCGATGCAGGAGCTGGCGCAGACGATGAACTGCATCCACTGCGGCGCCTGCGTTTCCGACTGCACGGTGCTGGAGGTGGACAAGAACTTCATCGGGCCGGCGGCGCTGGCGAAGGCGTATCGTTTCGCCGGTGACCCGCGCGAGACGCGCGACCCCAACGCGACCGTGCACGAGGACCGGCTCCGGAAGCTGAGCGAGTACTCCGGCATCTGGGACTGCACGCGCTGCAACATGTGCGTGGAGGTCTGCCCGAAGGACGTACGTCCGATGGACCAGATCATGAAGCTGCGCGAGCTGGCGGTCGAAGAGGGGATCACGGATAACACCGGTGCCCGTCACGGCACGGCGTTCTCCGGCTCCGTCCGACGCCTGGGCCGGCTGGACGAGGCGAGCCTGCTGCCGGGCTCCGTGGGGTTCTGGAACGTGCCGCGCCTGCTAAGCGAGCTGCCCGGCGGGCTGCGCATGCTACGCGTCGGCAAACTGCCGTGGAAGCACGCGCTGCCCTGGCACAAGCCAATCAACGGTGTCGCAAACGTCCGCCGCATCTTCGACAAGCTGCGCCGCGAGAAGAAGGAGGCCGCGAAGTGAAGTACGCCTTTTGGCCGGGCTGCGTCTCCAAGGGCGCTTGCCCCGAGCTGTACGATTCGATGATCAAGACATCGGCCAAGCTCGGCATCGAGCTGGATGAGCTGTACGACGGCAACTGCACCGGCGCCGGCGTGATCAGCGAGCACGAGCCCGAGGTAGCGGACGCGCTGAACGCGCGCAACTTCGCGCTGGCGCAGCAGAAGGGCCTGGACCTGGTCAACATCTGCTCGACGTGCCAGGGCGTGCAGAGCCTGGTGCAGGACAAGCTCGACCGCGACGAGGCCTATCGCGCGAAGATCAACGAGCAACTCGCGGAGGAAGGTCTGGAGTACAAGCCGGGCCTGACGATCAAGAACTTCATGTGGGTGCTCGTCGAAGACTTCGGGCTGGACAAGCTGAAGGAGCAGGTGGTGCGGCCGCTCTCCGGGCTGCGCGCCGGGCCGTTCTACGGCTGCTACATCCTGCGCCCGTCGCGCATCCTGGGCATGGCGGAGCACCCGGAACGCGACGAGTACCTGCAGCAGATCATCGCCGCGGTGGGCGCCGAGCCGGTGGAGTATGAGGGCATGAACAAGTGCTGCGGCTTCCCGATCCTGACCAACAACCGCAAGAACTCTCTGACGCAGGCCGGCTCACACATCGGGCACGCGAAGGATGAGGGCGCCGACTGCCTGGTGACGCCCTGCCCGCTCTGTCACCTGAACCTGGACGCCCAGCAGCCGAGCGCGGCGCAGGTCGTCGAGCGGGAGCTGGGTGTACCGATCTTGCACCTGCCGCAGCTCATCGGCCTGGCGATTGGCATCGAGCCTTCGGAGCTGCGCATGAACCGCCACGTCGTGGGCACGCAGGCGGTGCTGGACAAGGTGATGGCGAAGGTGGGGGCGTAGGCGACGGACGTCGCCACATCGGTCAACGGCGTACCCATTCGTCTGACTGACGAACGCTGGGCGCACATCACCTCAGGCCACCCCGAAATCGAGACTTGCGAAGCCGACATCTTGAGCGCGATTAGCGACCCTGACTCAGTCGTCGCGGCGGGAGATGCGCTCCAGGCGATCGCCACATCCGCGACGACCTTCACATCGTGGTAATATATCGAGAGACCAACCAAGAGGATGGATTCATCATCACTAGCTGGCTCACAACACAGCCAGATCGTTTTTTGAAGCGAGACGTGCTATGGAAACGACCGTCGTCGAACGAGTAACGCAGGCTTTACCGCTGCTCCTCAGCCACCGTCAGTTCGAATGGGACTACGACAAGGAGGCGGATGTCCTCTACATCACGTTCGAAAAGGTTGAGGCCACGGACTCCGAGCTATCGGACGACGATGTCCTGTTGCGATATCGCGATGGCGAACTGATCGGTGTGACTGTGCTCCACGCCAGTACACGCCAACCCAGCCTTTCGGCGAAGTAGCGCCCTACCCCACCTTCACCGCCGTGCCGGAGGCGGAGACCATCATCATGCCGTTGCCGACGGTCTCGTAGTCGATGTCGACGCCGACGACGGCGTTGGCGCCAAGCTCCTCCGCCTTCTCCTGCATCTCCTTCATCGCGATCTCGCGCGCCTCCTGCATCTTCTCCTCGTAGGCGCCGGAGCGGCCGCCGACGATGTCGCGCAGGCCGGCCATCATGTCGCGCATGATGTTCGTGGCGATGATGCTCTCACCGACAACGATGCCGAGATAGTCGCTGATGGGCTTGCCCTGAAGCTCATGGGTGGTGGTAATGATCATCGTAACCCTCCTTGTTACAGTATCGACGTACCCTCTAGATACCACGGTTCAAGGAGCTGCGCATGGGGCAGCGCGCGCGCCAGCTCCTCGCGCGCGGACGAGATGTCCAGCGCGTCAGCGTCAGCCATACCGGACCAGTTGTCGTGGTGCGCGAAGAAGACGGTCTTCGGCTGGAGCCAGCCGGCCTCTTGCGCGACGAACTGCGCCATCGAGCCCTGGAACGGCTCACCATCGAGGTTCGGGCGGGCGGAGAGCGCCAGGATCGCGACATCGGCGCGCAGGTCGCGGACGACGCCGCTCCAGCAGCCGGTCGTGTCCTGAAAGAAGATCGTCCCCTGGGGCGTCTCGATCAGGTAGACGAGCGGCCCACCGTCGCGATTGCTGCCGGTGGCGGCGCGCGCGTGCTGCTGAAACTGGCGGCCACGCTCGTCCTCAGTCCGCGCGATACGGCCGATGAGTCCACGATCCATCATCGACGCGCGTCGTTCGTCCTCCGTGAGACCAAGGTCGCCCGTCTGCGCTTCACCGACGGCGGTCTCGGCGCACCAGGTGCAGGCGTGGAGGCTGGGGAAGACGCGTACGGTGACATCGGGCGAGAGCCGGTGGCGTTCGCCGCCGGCGGACGGCAGGAGCTGCTCGCGCGGGACGTCGCAGCGGCGCATCACCTCGCACGACTCGTTCGACGCGATAATCCTGGCGCCGGTGTTGCGAGCGATGACCTCCGCGCCGGCGAGGTGGTCGAAGTGGCTGTGGCCGACGATGACGAAGCCGGCCTTCGTTACGTCGGTCGCCGAGAGGCCGACCGGCGGCGCGGCGGGCGCGCGGTCCATGTAGGCGTCGAGGAAGATGACGAGGTCATCGATGGTGAGGCGGAACGTTGCGCAGCCGAGCCAGTCGAGCGTGATCGACATCTAGGCTGCGCCGCCACCGTTGTGGTCGTCCGTGGCGACGGGCGCGACGGGTGTATACGAGCCAAGCTTGTCCTGTTGACGCCACTGGTCCTTGCCTTGCTGGAGCAGGTCCCCGCCGAGCATGTCGCAGCAGACGATGGCGGCGAAGCCTTCCACCTCGAGCTTCTTGATCGACTCCGTGCCCAGGTCTTCGTACGCGATCACCTCGACGCTGCGGATGCTCTTGGAGAGCAACGCGCCCGCCCCGCCGATGGCGAGGCAGTAGGCTGCTTTGTGCTGCTGCAGCGCTCGCTGGACGAGCGGGCCGCGGCCGCCCTTACCGATGGTCATCTTGACGCCAAGATCGAGCAGCTTGGGGGTAAAGGGATCCATGCGGACAGATGTGGTCGGGCCGGCGGAGCCGATGATGCGGCCAGGCCGGGGCGGCGTAGGGCCGACGTAGTAGATGATCTGGCCTTTGAGCTCGACGGGGAGTGGCTCACCCTTCTCGGCGGCGGCCATCAGGCGTCGGTGGGCGGCGTCGCGGGCGGTGTAGATCGTGCCGTAGAAGCGCACGTGCTGGCCGGCGCGCAGCTGCGCGATGTCGTCGTCCGTGAGGGGAGCGCTGATGCGGATCTCATCGTCTCGTTGTTCGACAGGCATGGTGCGTCTCCTTTGGCGTACGTCACCGCGTACTGAAGTCCGCGGCATGGTTGGTAGACAATCGTCATTCTACGTTGACGACGATGTTCTCCTGGCCGTCACGGGCGACGATCATCTCGACCGGTTCGTCGTCGCTGAGGTTGATCTCCTGGTGAACGGCCTCCGGCGGGACGAAGATGAAGTCGCCCGGGCCGGCGTCGAGCGTGCGTTCGAGCTTCGGGCCGAAGCGCATGCGCGCACGGCCGCTGATCACGTAGATAGCGCTCTCCAGCGGGCCGTGGTGGTGCACGCCCGACTTCATGCCAGGCGCCATGGTGACGTAGCCGACCCAGAGCTTTTCCGAGCCGACGGTGGAGCGGGCGACACCGGCCTCGCGCGCCATGCCGGGCGTCTGCGCGGTGCCAGCGTCGCGCTCGTGCGGGCGAACGACGCGCAGCTCGCGGGTTTCGATGCGCTCGGACGTCATGCCACGGTCTCCTGAGGTCTGGTGATGCGCAGGATGACCTCGTCGCCTTCCTCCAACTGCTCGAAGGCGAAGAAGGGGCAACATTCGCGCTCTTCGTCGATGAACGTGACGACACGCTCCCACATGCCGGGCGTCGCCGCGAAGTGAAACGTTGCGCCGTGCTCGGTGGTCTCCTGCGCAGTCGCAGCCCCGAGTAACGCGTCGGGTGGCTCGTTGCGCGCGCGGGCGGTCTCAGCGTCGAGCAGGCAGACCTGGTCGGCATTCGCGTCCTTGGGTTCTACGAAGCGACGCCGTGACTCTGGCATAAGGGCCCTCTCAATCAGCCACAGATGAACACAGATTGACACAGATGGTTTGGTTATCTGTGTTCATCTGTGAATATCTGTGGCATTCACAGCGACGCTTCTTTCAGGCGGGCGCTGTGGCACTGAAGGTTGACGCCCACCGGCAACGCAGTGATGTGCGTCGGGTATGTCTCGATGTTGACGGCGAGGGCGGTGTTCACGCCGCCGACCGCCTGCGGGCCGACTCCGAGCGCATTCACCTTTTCGAGCAGCTCGCGCTCGAACTCTGCCGTCTCCGGGTCGGGGCTGGGCACGTCGACGCCGCGGGTGACGCCTTTCTTCGCCAGGTACATGGCGTATTCGGCGCTGCCGCCGACGCCGACGCCAACGATGAGCGGTGGGCAGGGGTTGCCGCCCGACTCCTCGATCGTGCGCAGGACGAACTCGACGATGGCGTCCTTGCCCGCCGACGGGAGCATGATGCTGAGGCGGCTCATGTTCTCGCAGCCGCCGCCTTTGGGCAGCACCTTGATCGTGAACGCGTCACCGGGCGCGACTTCGGTGTGAATGACGGCGGGCGTATTGTCCTTGGTGTTCACGCGCGATGAGAAGGGGTGATCGACGATCGAGGCGCGCAGGTAGCCCTCCGTGTAGCCCTTCGACACGCCTTTATTGATCGCGTCGACGAGGGAGCCGCCGACGACGTGGACGTCCTGGCCGAGCTCGACGAAGACAATGGTGGTGCCGGTGTCCTGACAGAGCGGGATCATCTCGCGCTTGGCAAGATCGGCGTTCTCCAGGATCTCGATCAGCACCTGCTTGCCCAGTTCCGACTTCTCGCTGTCGCGCGCCCGCTCGAGGCCCTGGAGCACGTCCTCCGGCAGGAAGTGTGTCGCGCTCTGGCAGAGCTCTGCGACGGTCTCCGTGATGCGGTCGACGTGGAGGTCACGGACGCGGGTCGATGTGTCAGTGGTCATGGCGGTGTACCCCTTTGTTGCGAAATGTTTGTCGAAGGCGATCCTCTCGACCCCAGTATATCGCGCCTACGGGGGTGCGCCGTCAGCGCGGCTTTCTCCCCAGCGTCAGCGTGATGACAAGCGGCCGCGTAACGGAGCCACCGTATTCCTCGTCGATGACTCCGCTGAGTTCGGCGATGAGCCCCTCGCGCGCCGCCGGCTCCATCACCTGGGTTACGGAATAGGAGCGCACCAGGTCCGCGTACGCGGCGGTCCGGTACGTCTGGTCCCATCGGTAGCGATGGAGCATCACGTCCTCAAAGAGCCCCGACTCCACGATCTCCTGGTACTCGCGTGGAACGACGTCCGCGCCGGGAGGCTCGGCTGGGTCGTCCAAGGGATTGTATTTCTTGTAGATCGGGAAGACACGGGCGAAGAACCCGCGATCGATCTCTGAGCGGATCTGGTTCGTGCCGATGATCGCCAGCGCGCCGCCGGGCCGCAGGAGATCGCGGCTCTTCTGCAGGCGCACGTCCGCCTGCACCCAGTGAAACGCTGTCGCGGATACGACGGCGTCGTACGTCGCCAGGGGTAGCGCGCATGCTTCGAACGATGCATTGATCACTTGCAGGCGATCGGGGAACGCAGCAGCGAGCTTGTCTTGAAGAAACGCCGCAAGCCTCGGCCCTATTTCTACCGCGGTCACCGACGCGCCACGCTCGAGCAGCGGCTTCGTCGCCTTTCCGGTGCCCGGACCGATTTCGACTACGGCTGGACTTCGAGATGTCGTGCTGACGTACGCGAACAGGTCGTCGAAGAGTGGCTCAGGATACGTTGGCCGGACACGATGGTAGATCTCCGGCACAGTATCGAACCCGAGCCGTTCTTCGGTGATGTCGGTCACGGTGGTTCGAGATCTCCCTGCCGGCGCTCTACACCTTGACCGGCGGCTCGAGCAGGGCGATTAGCTCGCGCGTGGCATCGGCCGCGACGCCGATCTTAGCGCGCTCGTCGTCTGAGACGGGCACTTCGTACACGTGCTGGACGCCACCCGTGCCGAGCTGGACGATGGTGCCGCAGAAGACGCCCTTGATGCCATACTCGCCCTGGAACAGTATCGCGCAGGGCATGAGGCGGTGCTGGTCGAGCAGGATCGCCTCCACCATGTCGGATGTCGCGACGGCGGGCGCCTGGTAGGCGCTGCCGGTCTTGAGCAAGCCGAGCACCTCAGCGCCACCCTTCATCGTGCGCTCGACGAGCGCATCGATGCGATCTTTGGGCAAGAGCGACGTGAGCGGGATGCCGCCGACTTCGGTTCGGCTGACGGCGGGCACCATCGTCGTGTCGGTGTGGCCGCCGAGCACGTAGCCGTGCACGTCACGGATGGAGACGCCCAGCTCGTGCGAGATGAACGTCCGGTAGCGGGCGCTGTCGAGCATGCCGCCCTGGCCGATGACGCGCTCGCGCGGAAAGCCGGAGGCATCGAGCGCGACGTGGCACATGGCGTCCATGGGGTTGGCGAAGATGATCAGCGTCGCATCGGGCGAGTGCCTGGCGGCTGATTCGACCATGCTGCGCATGATCTGAGCGTTGCCGTTGAGCATGTCCTCGCGGCTCTGGCCGGGCTTGCGGGGCAAGCCTGCCGTGAACACGACGACCTCGGAGTTGGCGGTCTCATCCCAAGTGTCGGTGGCGATGACCTGGCTGTCGAAGCCGGCCCAAGCAGCGGACTGCTCCAGGTCGAGCGCCTTGCCGTGGTGCATCGTCTCGACGATGCTCGGCTCGTCCTTGAGGAAGACGTCGCAGTACTTGCGCTCGACGAGTCGCTGGGCGATCGCGCCGCCGGTCATGCCAGCGCCGACGACGGTGACTTTCTTCCGTGTGCTCATGTGGGACTCCTTCTGTTGGTGTCGCTACCAGCGTAGCATCGCCCGATGGTTCGTAGGGGCGACCGTCTGGTCGCCCAGGGCGCACAGCCGTGCGCCCCTACACCTGCACCGCCCAGACACGCACCGGCTCCGCAACGCCCTTTAGCTCCTGCTCGCCGTGGTCTTCGAACACGACGCCAGCGGAGGTGCGGGCGAGGTCGCGCACGGTCTGCGAGACGAGCACCTCGCCCGGGGCACTGGCGTCCGCGATGCGCGAGGCGATGTTCACCGCGCCACCGTAGACATTGTTGTCCTCACGGATGACGTCGCCCGCATGGACGCCGAGATGGAGCGGTAGACCGGCCGCTTCGCCAGCGTGGGCGCAGCGCTGGGCGGCCTCGATCGCCTGGCGGGCGGACGAGAAGACAGCGAGCACGCCGTCGCCGAGGAGCTTACCCTCGACAGGTATGCCGTCGTGCTCGCGGATCAGCGCGCGCAACGACGTGTCCAACTCGCGCGCGCGTTCGCGGAACGTCGCGTCGCCGAGCTGCTCTGTGAGGGCGGTGGAGTCCGCGATGTCGGCGAAGAGGATGATGGCGGTGCCGGAGGAAAGCTCCTGCCGGAGCGTCGCCGCCACTTTCCTCTCAGTGGCTGTGGGAACCAGCCCGCCCTCGCGCAGGAACTCGTCGATGACTTGGGCGAAGTCGTCGGTCTCGACGAGCCGCGCGTTGGGAATCAACGGCGCGAGCCGCCTCGCGAGGTCGCCCACTCTGTCGACAAGCCAGGTCTTGTCGTGGACTACGATCGTCGGTGTGCTGATTTGCTGCACCAGATCTCGCACGTCTATCCTTTCCGCCGCATCTCGATACGCCACGTAGGCCGTGGGTGCCATCCCGGCTCGCATCGCCTCCGCAAAGTTCCGGGCGCGCTCGCTGTCCGTATATCCCGTCACGGAACTGGCAAGGGCGAGCGTGGAAAACTCCCAGGCATCGCCGACCGAGGCCAGGGTCTGTTGCGAGACGCGCATTGCGGGCACCAGCTCGTACCAGTCGGAGCCGGCGGCGTATGTGTTGCTCAGGACGAGATGGGTGACTCGATCCGGGTGTTGGACAGCGTGTGCGATAGCTGCTGGCCCGCCCTGAATCGCTCCGCAGAGAGCGAACCTGTTAGGCGCCGCACGCTCCACGACAGCCTCCAGGTCGCGTGACCGGCCTTCGAGCGTCCAGTCATCAATATCGCGGTCCGACGACCCCGTGCCCCTGCTGTCGTAGGTGATGACCGACCAGCCCAGTGAGACGAGATCGTCGAAGGGGCCGGTGAAGGTGCTTGAGACGCGCTTGTACATGTGGACGTTGCCGAAGATGCTGCTGGGAAACACAATCGCTGGTCCGACCCCGAACACGGCGTACGCGATGTTCACCCCATCGCTCGTCTTCGCGTACTGGATGCGCGGCTCCATGAGGACAGCTTACTCGATTGCGGCGGCGTCTTACGCCCGCAGCTTCTCGATCACCGCGTCCGCGACTTGGGAGGTGCCGACGGCGCTGGGGTCGTTGCGTTCCGCCTTCATGTCGTAGGTGACGGACTTTCCTGCGCGGATGATGTCCGCCAGGGCGCGCTCCAGGCGGTCGGCGGCGTCGCGCTCGCCGATGTGGCGGAGCATGAGCATGCCGGAGAACATCATCGCCATCGGGTTGACCTTGTTCTGGCCAGCGTACTTCGGGGCGCTGCCGTGCGTCGGCTCGAAGAGCGCGCCGTCGTCGCCGATGTTCGCACCGGGGGCGACGCCGAGGCCGCCGACGAGGCCGGCGCAGAGGTCGGAGATGATGTCGCCGTAGAGGTTGGGCAGCACGAGCAGGTCGAACTGCTCCGGACGCTGGACGAGCTGCATGCAGAGGTTGTCCACGATCACATCCCAGAACTCGATGTCCGGGTACTGCTTCGCCACGTCGCGCGCGACAGCGAGGAACAGCCCGTCCGAGTACTTCATGATGTTCGCTTTGTGAATCGCGGTGACGGCCTTTCGTTTGTTCGCGCGCGCGTACTCGAACGCGTAGGTGACGATGCGCCGGCTGCCGAACTCGGAGATCGGCTTGAGGGAGACGCCGGCGTCGTCGCGCAGGCGTCCCTGGCCACTCGCCTCGGTAATGTCCGAGAGCTTCGGGACCCACTCAGAGCCCTTCTCGAACTCGACGCCGGCGTAGAGGTCCTCCGTGTTCTCGCGCACGATGACGATGTCGACACCTTCGTAGCGAGTGCGGACGCCCTGGTAGGTCTTGCAGGGCCGGACGCAGGCATAAAGGTTGAGCGACTTGCGCAGCGCCACGTTCACGGAGCGAAAGCCCGTACCGACGGGCGTCGTCACGGGCCCCTTGATCGCGATCTTGTTGCGCCTGATCGACTCGAGCACGCGCTCTGGTAGGGGCGTTCCTTCGCGCTCCATCACATCGATACCGGCGTCCTGCACGTCCCACTCGATCGGGACGCCGGTGGCCTCGAGGACGCGCCGGGTCGCCTCAGCGATCTCCGGGCCGGTGCCGTCGCCGGGGATGAGGGTGATGGTGTAGGTCATGTGGGGACGCCCTTTCGTTTTGTCGGTGCCGTAGGTTCGGTTCCCAGTCTAACGTAGGGACACTCCAGCTTCACGCCCTTTATTCCCCTACCTTCCTACCGATTATTCCTATGGAATGCCCAGACGAAGCACTGCCAAGTCGCTCGAAGGTGAGATGGCCAAGGAGGAGGCCTACAAGGTCCTCCAGGTCGCCCCTTCGGCCGACGACGAGATCATTACGCAGGCCTACTGGTTCCTGGCGCGCAAGTACCAGTCGAAAGCGCGCAACGACAAGAAAGCCCGCCAGCAGCTTGACGAGCTGAACCAGGCGTTCGTGGTGTTGCTCCCAGGCGCGCAGGAGAACGTGGGCCCGATGGCGTACGCGGGGCCAAGACAGGCTGACGCGCCGTCGTTCGCGGACATCGGGGCGGGCATCCGCCAGCTGGTCGAGCAGGTGCTCTCGCGCTGGGGCGGACGCGGGCCGGAGATCATCGTCCTCACCTTTACCATCGGCTGGCTCGGCGTGCTGGCTATCGGCGCGGGCGCGAGCGCGCTCTGGACGATCCTGGCGCTCGCCATCGCAGGCGTCACGGTGTGGGCGCCCTGGCACCGCACCTAGGCGGGCGGCGGAGCGAGCAGCGCAAACGCGCAGCCTAGATCCCTCGTCAGCCACGTAAGGTGTAGCCCAAGCAAGACGAAGGGCACCGGCAATCCCTGAAGGTCAGGCGGCTCCCTGTCCGGAGCGAACACGGTAGCCCGCGCATCCCACAGCTCACCACGGCTCCAATAGCGAACGGCGGCGTTCTGGCTCAAACGTCTGACCCATTGGGAGCGCCTACCACGGACGGTACCGACTAAGAGATAGCCTCCCAGAGCGGTCGCGAGTACAGGCGTGCGATGCCATCGGCCGGTTCTCCATCCTTTCGTCTCCAGGACGATGAGACCGGTAGGGAGGATGCCGGGAGATCCACAGCCGGCGCGCACTGCCGGCTCCACGATCCGATTCAATGCGCGGAACCCCTCCGCTTCGAATTCTCTGAACATGTTCGGTGCACCGTTTACGCTCATCGCGCTTTAGCTCGTTTTCTGCCGCCGCGGTCGATCGAGGTCGGCGGTATCGAGCACAATCGTGACCGGGCCGTCGTTCTCCAGCGCCACCATCATGTGCGCGCCGAAGCGTCCCGTCTCGACGGTAACGCCGAGCGCGCGCAGCGCGTCCGCGAACGCGCCGACAAGCGGTGATGCCTGGTCGGGCGGGGCGGCCGCGGCGAAGCTGGGGCGGCGACCCTTGCGCACGTCGGCGAGCAGCGTGAACTGACTGACCACCAACGCCGCACCGCCACTGTCGATAAGGGAGCGGTTGAAGCGGCCTTCGTCGTCGGCGAAGCACCGCAGCTCGGCGCTCTTCACTGCGAGGCGGCGCGCCTCGTCGGGGCCATCCTCCTGCCCAACGCCAACCAGCGCGACGAGGCCAGGGCCGATCTCGCCCACAATCTCACCATCGACCGTGACTGAGGCGCGGGTGACGCGCTGAAGCACAACCCGCATGACAAGAAAAGGGTGCTAGCTGGCGGCCGCCGGTTCGGCGTCTTTGCCGCTATCGGAGGAGTCCTTGGTGTCCTTCGTATCTTTGGTGTCTTTGGTATCGACCTTCGCTTCGCTGTCGGCCTCGGGCGCCGACTCCGACTTGCGACTGTCGGTGACGTAGAAGCCGCTGCCCTTGAAGACGATGGGTGGTGCGTGCAGCACGCGTCGCGCTGAACCACCGCAGGTGGGGCACTGCTGGAGCGCGGGCGCATCGAAGCCTTCGCGCTTCTCGTATTGGTGCGCGCAGTCCAGGCAGCGGTATTCGTAGATCGGCAAGGTTGTCGCCTCCTCCGGCGGAGCGATTGTTATTCCATACGATAGCGTACCAAAAATGAGGCAACAAGCGCCGTGCTACGATGCGCGGGTGAGCGACGCGCCCTTCCAGCCCGAACACTTCCGCCGCATGGACGAGCGCGATGACGGCCTGTTCTACAGCTTCCCGCGTCTTGTTACGCACATCGATGACGGCGCGATCGAGGCGATCCGGCGCCTGTACGCGGAGCTGCTGCCGCGCGACGGCGTCGTGCTCGACCTGATGTCGAGCTGGAAGTCGCACCTGCCAGCCGAGCTGCCGCTCCAGCGCGTCGTCGGCCTCGGCCTGAACGAGACGGAGCTGCGCGAAAACGACCAGCTCGATGAACGGGTGGTGCACAACGTGAACGAAGACCCGCACCTGCCATTCGAAGGCGAGACGTTCGATGCGGCGGTGATGGCGGTCTCGGCACAGTACCTAACGAGACCCATCGAGGTGTTCCGCGATGTGCGCCGCGTTCTGCGGCCGGGCGGGCCGTTCGTCGTCACCTACTCGAACCGCCTCTTCCCGGAGAAGGCGATCTCCCTCTGGTGCTCATGCAGCGATGAGGAGCGCGGGCGCCTTATCGGCGCGTACTTCCACTACTCGGGCGACTGGCAGGAGCTGACGGCGCAGGACCGCAGCTCGACCGGCGGGCCCGGCGATCCCTTGTTCGCCGTGTGGGCAAAGAAAGGGCCAGGCTAAGTCGATTCTGACGCTTCCAGACGCCGCGGCGCATCGCCTGCGAAAGGGAACCCCTCGCCCCAGCGCGCGCGCAGCGCATCGAAGCGTTCCGCAAACAACGCGCGATATTCTGGCGAAGCGATGGGAGGCGTCGTCATGAGGACAGCGTCTTCGTTGTTATCGCTGTAGTAGCGCGCGCGCACGCCCACTTGCGCGAAGCCGTACTTTTCGTACAGGGCGCGCGCGGCGGCATTCGAGATGCGGTACTCCAGCGTGACTGTCTCCATACCCGTCTCGCGTGCGGCGTCCAGCGCAGCGACGAGCAGCAGTTCGCCCAGGCCCTGACGCCGGTAACCCTGACGGACAGCGATGGTGACGATATGCGCCTCGTCCACCATCAGCCAGAGGCCGACCATGCCCAGGATCAATTCGCGCGCGGGGCGGGCCGGCAGCCCCCCGAAGAAGCGCCGGACCAGCCCGCCGAAGCCCCCCGGCGCGGCGGCGCCATCGGACGCTGCGCCGGCCGCACGTTCCGGCGC
>JBAROU010000007.1:0-13491 GCA_049642385.1 Dehalococcoidia bacterium
ACCTCTGCTAGGGCAGCTCAGCCGTCGGCGTCGCTCTCAGGCGCTCAACGGCGCGAAGGATGGCGGCGTAGCCCCAGCGCTGCAGGGCCAGCGCCACCAGCAGGCCCATCAGCGCCACTACGAGGCCGGCGAAGGCATCGAGGATGTAGTGGTTCGCCGTGAAGACGATAGCGGTGAACTGGGCTATCGGCCAGATGATCCCTAAGCCCCGTAGCCACACGTTCTTCGTCGTCCAGAAGAGCACCCCACCGACGAGTAGCGCCCAGCCATAGTGAAGGCTGGGCATCGCAGCGTAGGGGTTGACGAACGGCTGTGTCGACTGGGCCTGGTAGCTGAGCCCCGTGTACTTCTCCAACGTATCGACGAAGCCGAAGCTAGCGTCCGGCGGTAGCAGGCGCGGCGGCGTGACAGGAAACAGGTGGTAAACGACGAGGGCGATCGCGCCGGAGGCGAGCAGGGCATCGCGGGTCACGGTGTACTGATGGCGGTGCCCGAAGAAGTACATCCAGAGGCCGAGCGCGACGATGAGCGGGAAGTCCAGCCAGAAGTAGACAGCGTTGAAGAACTGGATCAACGCCTCGTTGCCCAGGATCGCCGAGTTCAGGGACGGCTCCCAAAAGAAGCCGAGCGCGCGCTCAATCTCGATCACACGCGTGGCATGGGCGAGCGCCTCCGCGTCGCGGTCGACAACGCTGCCTCGGACGAGGAAGTAGAGCAGGAAGGCGAGCGCGACGAGGCCGATCTCGAACACGTCGCGGTAGACGCGCCGCTCGCTGATCGTGTCCAGGAGCCTGCGCGAGAGAGCGCCAACTGCTACGGCCACGATGTCCTCCGTTCGCGATTCATCATAGCTTCCGGTAGGGTCGGAGTCACGACGCTCGCAATGCGTTGCGCCCGACGCCGAGCGCTCCGTATCATGCCCATACCTCAGACAATGGAACGACAGAATATCAGCAGCGGGGCGCCCTGGGAATCGCAGGTCGGCTACTCGCGAGCCGTACGCGTCGGCCCGTTCGTCTACGTCGCCGGCACAAGCGCGTCCGACGCAGAGGGCCGCGTCATCGCGCCGGGCGACCCGTATGGGCAGGCAGTGGCCATCTTCCGCAAGATCCAGGCAGCTCTGGAGAGCGTCGGCGCGGGGCTCCGGGACGTGGTACGGACACGAATGTACCTGACGAACATCGACGATTGGGAGCAGGTGGGCAGAGCCCACGCCGAGTTCTTCGGCGATCTCCGGCCGGCGGCGACACTGGTAACTGTGAACCGCCTGCTCGACCCGGAGATGCTCGTCGAGATCGAGGTTGACGCCGTGATCGTCGGCGGCGATTCGTAGGAAGGAGCAGGCACCATGGAGATTCGCGTCGAACGAGGGGACATCGGGCAGCACCAGGCCGACGCCATTATCGTCAACCTGTTCGAGGGTGTGACGAGTCCCGGCGGCGGGACGGGCGCCGTCGACCAGGCGCTGGACGGGGCCATCTCGCGCGTAATCGCGGACGGCGACTGTCGGGGCAAAGACGGCGAGCTGACGTTGATCCACACGCTGGGCAAGATCGCGGCGCCACGTGTGCTAGTGGCCGGGCTGGGCAAGGCCGACAAGTTCACCGTCGATAAGGTGCGCACGATCGCAGCGAACGCGGCGCGCTTCCTGCGCCGCCACCGCTGCAAGACAATCGCGTCGATCACCCACGGAGCAGGCATCGCCGGCCTCGACCCCGAGGCGTGCGCCCAGGCGATCGCGGAGGGCACGGTTCTAGGGCTGTACACCTTCCGCCGCCACAAGAAGCCGCCCGAGGACGCGATCGAGGTGCAGCGGCTCACGCTCGTCGAGTTCGACGAGGGGCGCGTCGAGACGCTGCGCCGCGGCGCCGCGCGCGGCGTCATCCTGGCAGAGGCGGCGAACTTCGCGCGCGATCTGGCGAATGAGCCGAGCAACGTCCTCACCCCGACGGAGCTGGCAGAACGCGCCCGCGCGATGGCGCAGGAGTACGGCCTGGAGTGCGAGGTGTTCGACCGGGCGTGGATGGAAGAGCAGGGCATGGGCGGCGTGCTCGGCGTGGCGAAGGGGAGCCAGCAGCCACCGCGCTTCATCGTCTTGCGCTACAAGGGCGGTGGTTCGACGCACCTGGCGCTCGTGGGCAAGGGCATCACCTTCGACACGGGCGGCATCTCGATCAAGCCGGCGGCGGGCATGGAGGAGATGAAGGGCGACATGTCGGGTGGGGCGTCCGTCATCGCGGCGATGCGGGCGATCGCCCAACTGAAGCCTGCCATCGACGTAACGGGCGTGGTGCCCGCGACGGAGAACATGCCCGGCGGCAACGCCACGAAGCCAGGCGACGTCCTGCGCGCGATGAACGGCAAGACGATCGAGGTGATCAATACGGACGCAGAGGGGCGGCTGATCCTCTCGGACGCGCTGGTCTACGCCGGCCAGCAGTCGCCAGCGGCGATCATCGACGTCGCCACCCTAACGGGCGCGATATCGATCGCGCTGGGCAACGTCGCCGTAGGCGCGATGACGAACAACGACGCCCTGCTCGCTCGCGTCCGGCGCGCGGCCGAGGTCGCCGGCGAAAAGGTCTGGCAGCTGCCGATGTTCGACGAGTACAAGGAGCAGATCAAGAGCGAGGTGGCGGACATGAAGAACACCGGTGGCCGGGGCGCCGGCTCGATCACGGCGGCGTTCTTCCTGAAGGAGTTCGTCGACGACACGCCCTGGGTGCACCTGGACATGGCCGGCGTGGACTTCTACGAGCGGGAGAAGGGCATCCTGGTGAAGGGCGCCAGCGGCATCCCCGTCCGCACGCTGGTCCACCTCGTGCTGGACCTGGCGCAGGAGGGGCTGTAGGGCGCCGTTACAGGCCGATATCGATCTTCTGCACCTCTTCCGTCAGGAAGCTCAGGATGAGCTGGTGCACCAGCTCGGGCCGCTCGTAGAGGAGTAGATGAGATGTGCCAGGGACGACACATAGCTGAGCATCGGGGATAGCTCGGAACAGCCCCGTGCTGTGTTCCAGCGACATCAGATCGCGGTCGGCGCACATGACCAGTGTGCGCGCGGTGATCTTGGCGAGGTCCGCCGGAGCGATGTTGGGCTCGTTCAGGATCATGCGCTTCGTCTTCTCAAATACGATTGGCCAGTGTTCCGGCCCGTCAGGGCTCAAGCGTTTGTACTCCTCCCCAAACGCGTCGGGAAGACTCTCGGCCGTCGCTTCACGGAAGAACGTGATGGTGCCTTCGTCGAGGCCGCGGGCATCGAAGTTGCCGCTGATCGACACGAACTTGTCGACGAGGCTGGGCTGAGCCATCGCCATCAGCATGCCGACGTTGGCGCCATCGCTGTAGCCGACGACGCTGGCACGCTCGATGCCCAGCGCCCCCATGAATGCGATTGTGTCCTGGGCCATCACGTCATAGCTGAGGGGGCCTTCCATATCGGCGGTGCGACCGTGGCCCCTGCGCTCGGGCACGATCACACGAACATGCTTCGCCAGGATGGGTGCGAGCGCAGAGAACGTTTCGGCGCTTGAGAATGCGCCATGCAGGGCGAGGAGCGGCGCGCCTTCCCCGTAGCTCTCGTAATAGGTGTTGACGCCGTTCGCGATGATGTGGCTTCCGGTCGCCACGTATTGATCTCCCTCCCTGCTGATACGAGGAACGGGCCCAACCGTAACCGATCCGAACTTGCGTTACAAGCTGATACACTCAGGTCGCCATGCCGCCTACCCCACGACGCAGGAAGCTGACATACGACGCCGAAAAGGCGCGCAAGCACCTGCTGCGCGCCGACCCGGTGATGCGTGACATCGTGCGGCGGGTGGGGCCGTTGGGCATCGAGCGGCGGGCCGGAGCGTACCAGTCGCTGATGCGGGCGCTGCTCTACCAGCAACTCGCAGGCGCGGCTGCGTCGGCCATCGAGAAGCGCTTCCTGGCGCTCTTCGGTGACCGGCAGCCGGACCCAGACGAGCTGTTGGCCACGTCGCCGGAAGAGCTGCGCGCCGTCGGCATCTCACGCCAGAAGGCCTCCTACTTGCACAGCCTGGCCGAGCACGCCACGAACGGCGGGCTGAACGACCGCCGCCTCGCGCGCGCGCCGGAGGAGGCCGTGATCGAGGCGGTCACGGAGATACGGGGCGTGGGGCGCTGGACGGCGGACATGCTGCTCATGTTCTCGCTCGGGCGGCCAGACGTGCTGCCAGTGGGCGACCTGGGCATCCAGCGGATGATGATGGAGGCGTACGGGCTGGCCGCGATGCCGGACGCCGAGACGATGACTAAGGTCGCCGAGCCGTGGCGGCCCTTTCGCAGCGCGGCTTCGTGGTACCTCTGGCGCTTCGGCGATGTGATCACGGCAGACGTCACGCTCTGAGACGATGCGTATCGTCTGCTGGAGCATCCGCGCCGGCGGAGGACGAGGCGTTCCTGAACCGCTACCTGTCACCGCACCTCAGCGCCGCGCGCTACGAGTGGGGCGTCGCGGCAACAGACACCCGGCGAGAGGCGCTCAGCGATCACGCCGCGCTGACTATAGACCTCGATTTCTGAGCTGCGGTCCACCGACACCCTGCCCGCCTGCAGGCGGGGGCTGAAGCCTGCCCCTCGATATGTGATCGCGTGTGCTACAGTCGAATCCGAAGGAGCCCCTCGGCGTCTCATGCCCACGCTTGAGCCCTGGCGCAGGAACCTCTACGCGGTCGCGATCGCGCAGTTCATCGCGCTGGGCGGGGGCAACCTGATCTTCCCCTTCATGCCCTTCTACGTGCAGGACCTGGGCGTGAGCGACCCCGACAAGGTGGCGCTCTGGTCGGGCCTGCTGGGCACGGCAACGGGAGCGATGCTGTTCATCTCGTCGCCCATCTGGGGTAGCCTGGCCGACCGCTTCGGCCGCAAGCAGATGCTGCTGCGCGCCTACCTGGGCGCGATGGTGACGATGACGCTCCAGGGCGTGGTGCAGAACGTTTGGCAGTTGCTCCTCCTGCGCGGGCTCCAGGGTGCGTTCGTCGGGACGATCCCGGCGGCGACGGCGCTCGTCGCGACGGGCACGCCGCGCGATCGGATCGCCTATGCGCTGGGGCTGCTCCAGATGGCGCTCTTCACCTCGCAGTTCGTCGGCCCGCTCGCGGGCGGCGGGCTGGCGGCCTCGATCGGCTTCCGGCCAACGTTCCTCGCGACGGGCGGCTTCTACTTCCTCTCGTTCCTGCTCGTCCTGCTGCTGGTCGAAGAGCGCTTCGAGAGGCCCGCGGCGGCCGAGAGGACCACGATCGTCCAGAACTTGCGTGTGGTGTTCGATCGCAGGCCGCTCGTCGTCCTGATCGGCATCGTCTTCCTGCTGAACGCCGGCGCGCCGTTCGTGAGGCCGTTGATCCCGCTGATGGTGGAGTCGTTCGATCCAAGGGGGAGCGTGGAAACGCTGGCCGGCTTCACGTTCGCGGCGATGGCGATCACCAGCGCGGTCACGGCGGTCAGCGCGAGCCGCTTCTCCGCGCGTATCGGTTACCGGAACCTGCTGGCGCTGACGACGCTCGGCGCGGGCGCGGCCTACCTGCCAGTCGCGATGGCGACGAACGTGCCGAGCCTGATCGTACTGGTCGCGGTCGTGGGGTTGTTCACGGGCGGGATGCTGCCCACCGTCAACGCTTTGATCGATTACCACGCTCCACCGGGTAAGCAGGCGTCCGCATTCGGACTGACCGGCAGCGCGATGGCGCTCGCCTTCGCTGTAGCGCCGCTCACGGGCGGCCTGGTCGCCTCGGCAGCGGGGGTAGACATGGCCTTCATCGTGATCGGCCTCGTGACAGTGGGAGTCTCGGGGGTCGTGTTCGCCTTGGTGCGCGAGCCTGGGGAATCAGGAACGCCTGTCGAGCCTGTGGGCGAGGCGGGCGGCTGAGCTAGCTTCGCGTGCGCAGCAGCGCCACGACGCGGTCGAGCACACGCAGCGCCACCTCGTACTTGGGGAGCACGGGCAGCGCCTCGACGCCGGAAGCGTCGACCAGCGCCACCTCATTCGTATCGCTGGCGAAACCAGAGCCAGGCGTCGTGATGTCGTTCGCGACGACGAGGTCAAGGCGCTTGTTGCGGAGCATCTCCTGCGCGGCCGCAACGGCGTCGCGGCTCTCGGCCTTGAACCCCACGCGCACGAAGCTGCCCTGCACCTCGCTGAGGATGTCCGGATTGGGCACCAGCTCGAGCGTGAGGCCTGCCTTGCCCGCCTTCTTTATCTTGTGTCCGGCCGCCTCGTCTGGACGGAAGTCGGCGACGGCGGCGGCCATGATTAACACGTCAGCATCGCTACAGGCGAACGTGACGGCGTCCAGCATCTCGCGGGCGTCCTGCACCGGCACGAGGCGCACGCCGTAGGGGCACGCCAGGGCGGTCGGCGTGGTCACGAGCGTCACTTCGGCGCCGCGGTCGCGTCCGGCCTCGGCGAGGGCATAGCCCATCTTGCCGGACGAGTGGTTGCCCACGTAGCGCACCGGGTCAATCGCCTCCTGCGTGCCACCCGCCGTGACGACGACGCGCCGCCGGGCGAGGTCACCGTTCCGCCCGAGCGCCTGGCGCAGCGCGCCGACGATGTGGTCCGTGTCGATGAGGCGTCCCAGACCAAGGTGGCCACTGGCGAGACGGCCCTCCGCCGGGCCGATGATGGTGTAGCCGCGCTGGCGCAGCAGGTCGATGTTTGCCTGCGTTGCTGCGTCCTCGTACATCTGGTTGTCCATCGCGGGCGCGAGCAGCACGGGCGCTTCCGTCGCGAGCACGGTGAGGCTCACCACGTCATCCGCCAGCCCCTGCGCGAGCCGCGCCATCGTCGTGGCGCTCGCCGGCGCGACGACGATGGCAGAAGCGCGGCGGGCGATCTCGACGTGCTCCTCGGCAAGCTCTGTCGTGGGATCGAACATATCGAGGAGGACCGGGCGGCCGGTGAGGCCGCGCAGCGTGAGCGGCGCGATGAAGCGCGTCGCCGACGCGGTCATCAGAACATCCACCAGCGCGCCGGCTTGAGCGAGCCTGCTGGCCAGATCAGCGGCCTTGTAAGCGGCGATGCTGCCCGTGATGCCCAGCGCGATGTGCCGGCCCGCTAGCATGGCTCAGCCGTCTCTGTTCGTCTCGTAGATCAGCCGGAGGCCGTGCAGCGTGAGGTCCGGGTCGACCACGTCGAAGACGTTCGCGCCGCGACCGATAAGCTCGGCCCAGCCACCCGTACCGATTACCTTCGCCTCGCCGCCCAGCTCCTCCTTGAAGCGGGCCACCATGCCCTCGATCATGCCCACGGTGCCGAAGAAGAGTCCAGACTGGAGGGCGGTCACGGTGTTCTTGCCGATTGCCGTTGGGGGACGGGCTAACTCCACCGGATGGAGCTTGGCGGCCCGTTCGTAGAGCGCCTCGGCGGCGATGCCGATGCCGGGCGCGAGCGCGCCGCCCAGGTAGTCGCCGTCGGCGTCGATCGCGTCGAAGACAAGGGCCGTGCCGAGGTCGACGATGATCAGGGGCGGCGGGCCGTAGCGCTTCGTCGCGCCGACAACGTCGGCGATGCGGTCAGCGCCCACGTCGCGCGGGCTGTCGTAGCGGATGCGCACGCCGGTCTTCGTGCCGGTATCAACAACGAGCGGCTTGACGCCCAGGTGCTTGCGGCTCAGTGTCTCGAACACCGGCACAAGATCCGGCACGACGCTGGAGAACACGCACTCCTTAATCTCGTCGCGCGCGAGGCCGTGGGCCTCGATCAAGTTGAGCAAGATCACGGCGTACTCGTCGGTGAGCCGGCGGTGCTCGGTCGCGATGCGCCACGTCGCGTTCAACCGATCGCCCTCGAAGAGGCCGATGGTTATCGTTGTGTTTCCAACATCGATCGCAAGTAACATTAAGCTGCGTCCGTCCCGCGTTGTTGGTCGCTGCTCATTATAACGCGGAGCGATTGTTGACTGCCGCTTGGAGAAGGGCGTTAATTTTGTGGGCATTGTGGGACGTAGTCGCCATAAAAGCCTTGATCAGATCGCCATGCGATGTGCTATGCTCTGCAACGCCTGGGGCCTTTCACACAGCACTGTTAGGCAGGTTGCTCCGGCCGCTCCGAGTCGTCGGGGGAGCTAGAGGACCACGGTGGCGCCGACGGCGGTGCAGAACCACAGGCACTAGGCATGTTCACCTAACCAACCACGTTGCATTGATGGGCCGGGCGCAGCGCCGGGGACGGATCCCCCTTGCCCTTACCGGCGGCGACGGCAACCACTGATAGAAGGAAGACGAGGCGTCCGTGCCGGAGCGCTCACCTAACGCCCTATGGGATACCGCACTCGGCCAGCTGGAACTGCAAGTCACGCGTCCCAATTTCGACACGTGGCTGCGCGGCACCGTGGGACTTCGCTTCGAAGGTGGCACGCTCATCGTCGGCGCGCCCACGGACTTTGCGATCGAGTGGCTGCGGTCGCGCATGAGTCCGCAGATCGCACGCACCGTCTCACAACTGGGCGGTAACCTGAGCGACGTTTCATTTGAAGTAATCGGCGTTCAGCCGATCGTTACGAGCGCAGCGACGCCCGAAACAACACAGGCCCCATCACCCTTCACCCTCGAGCCTGACGCCCGCCTGACATTCGAATCGTTCACCGTTGTGGAGAGCAACCGCGTCGCCTATCGCGCGGCGCAGAAGTTTGTGTCCGATGGCTCGGGCTACAGCCCGCTCGTGCTATCAGGGCCGCCGGGCCTGGGAAAGAGCCACCTGCTGCACGCCGTCGCGCACGCCGCTCGCGCGCAACGCTGCACCGTTGTGCTCCTCACTGCGGAAGAGTTTGTCAACCGCTACGCCTCGATGGTGCGCAGTGGCCAGCCCCATATCTTCCGCGACGGCTTTCAGCGCTGCGACCTACTCCTGATCGACGACGTGCAGTTCCTGGCGTCACGGCTCGGCTCGCAGGAGCAGTTCTTCAACATCTTCAACAGTCTGCACGCAACCAGTAAGCGCGTGGCGGTTACCTGCGACCGCTCACCCGATCTGGTTGGTGGGCTCTCCTCGCACCTGCTCTCGCGGCTCCAAGCAGGCCTCACCGCCGAGCTCAAGACGCCGACGGCGGCCGACCGGCTGTCGTTGCTGCGCACGAAGCGTGGCGGCCTACGGCACCGCCTCGCCGATGAGATCCTCGCCGCGGTAGCCGAACTACCCCTCGCCTCTGTTCGCGAGCTGGAGGGTGCCCTAAACCGCATCGACATGTTCGCAGAGGTCAACGGAGCGGACGTGACCATCGAGTCGTTGCCGGACGCGCTCACGCCCTTCGCGCAGAGCGATGCCCCGCCGGCCGCCCAGCAGATCCTCGATGTCATCTGCATGCACTTCCACCTCTCGCAGCACGACCTGTCCGGCCAGTCTCGTTCCCGCGATATCACCTACGCCCGTCACATCGCGATGTACCTGCTCAGGAACGACGCCCACCACTCGTTAGCAGAGATCGGCAGGCTGCTCGGCAACAGGAACCACGCCACGATCATCTCCGGCTGCAAGCGCATCACATCTGAACTCTCGTCCTACCCGCCCACTCAGGACGATCTAGCTCAGCTCCGAGCCAAGCTCAACGGCCGCTCCAAGGCCGGCTAACCACTCCCCACCAACGAAACACAATCCACAACCTTATAATGATGGTGAAGATCATTACCTCTTCATTTGATCATGTTAGGAGAGATCACGTTAACAGCGATCGCGGGCGACGGTGGAAAGGGAACCGTCAGCTTTCGGCGAGAGAAGTACGTGCCGCGCGGTGGGCCGGACGGCGGTGATGGCGGCCGGGGCGGAGACGTGCTGATCCGTGCTGAGACGTCGCTCCAGGTGCTGGAGGGGCTGCGCAGAAGGCGCATCGTGCGAGCGGAGGGCGGTCGGTCCGGTGGGCCGGCGAAGAGGCACGGTCGGAATGGCAAGGCTGAGGTGCTGCTGGTACCGGTGGGCAGCGTCGTGTGGAAAACGAACGGGGAAGATGAACTATTGGCGGACCTGGATGAGCCCGGGATGCAGGTGGCCATTGCGCATGGGGGCGACGGTGGAAAGGGCAACGCTCGCTTCGCGACGTCCACGCGGCAGGTGCCGCGCATCGCCGAACGTGGGCTGGCAGGCGAGCAGACGAAGATCAAGATCGAGCTGCGCCTCGTCGCGGACGTTGGCCTGGTGGGATTGCCAAACGCGGGCAAGTCCTCACTGCTGCGCGCAATGTCGAGCGCGCGACCGAAGGTGGGCGCATACCCGTTCACAACGCTTGAGCCGGAGCTAGGCGTTGTCGAGTCGAAGTACGAGGTGTTCGTCGTCGCGGACATCCCAGGGCTGATCGAGCGCGCGCACGAGGGCAAGGGCCTGGGCATCGGCTTTCTGCAGCACGTCGAGCGGACGCGCGTGCTGGTGCACGTGGTCGACCTATCGAGGGAAGAACCGCTCGCGGATCTTGGGATCGTAAGGAACGAGCTCGAGGCGTTTGGCCACGGGCTGGTTGATAAGCAGTGGGTCGTCGCCCTGAACAAGATCGACATGCCTGGCGCGGGTGAGGCTGCGGGGGCAGCAAAGCGATCGCTGACGAACAAAGGACTGCGCCCGTTTCCGATCTCGGCGGCAACGGGCGCAGGCGTCGACGGTCTCATAACAGCGATGGCCGACATCGTGCGAGAAGAGCGGCAACGAGCGGCTGCTGAGACGCCACAGGAGCCGGCGGTGGTGCGGCCACGCCCCGTGCGGCCGGTTGAGGTGGCCCGTGGCGATGGAATGTTCGTCGTGCGTGGTGACGGCCCGGCGCGCGTGCTGGCGCTGCTTGGTTGGGAGACGGACGAGGCTCGCGGAGAGGCGCTGCGCCGGCTGCGCCGGATGGGCGTCGCGCGAGCCTTGCACAAGGCTGGCGCGCGGGCGGGTGACAAGGTGCGGATCGCCAACGTTGAGTTGGAGTGGCCGGGATGAAGGTCGGGGTCTACGGCGGCACCTTTGACCCGCCGCACGTTGGCCATCTGCTGCTCGCCGAGCAGGCGCGCGAGCAGCTCAGGCTGGAGCGCGTCCTCTGGGTACCTGCGGGCGACCCGTGGCGAAAGAGCGGTCGCACTGTCTCGTCGGCGGCAGACCGTGTTGCGATGGTGCGGGCGGCGATCGAAGGTAACGATGCGTTCGCCGTGTGCGAGCTGGAGGCCGAGCGCGAAGGGCCCACCTACAGTGTCGAGACGCTCGACGAGTTGCACCGGCAGCGGGCCAAGGACGAGCTGTTCTTCCTCCTCGGCCTCGACGCGCTGCTTGACCTGCCGAACTGGCACGAACCGGCCCGGCTGATCGAACTGGCATCGCTTGCTGTCGCGCCGCGGGGCGAGGCACAGCCTTCGGTGGAAGAGCTAGGCCGGCTGTTGCCCGGCCTGGCCGCCCGCGTGGCCTGGGTGAAGATGCCCCGCATCGACGTGAGTGGCACGGAGCTGCGTCGCCGCGCGGCGGAAGGCCGCAGCCTGCGCTATGCCGTGCCGGACGCCGTGGCGCGGTACATCCGCCAACAACGCCTGTACCGCCCTTAATCCCGGAAGCCCGTTTGCCGTTTGTTGGTGCTATCCTGACCGAGCACTCTGCTATTCAGGCGTCAGGAGGCTCGCGCTGCGGCTTGTCGTCTCGGTGCTTATCGGAGCCATGGCTATTGCGACCGTCGTGAGCATCGTGGCGGAGCGCTGCGGGTCGTCGTCAGACGGCAAGCCGGATGCGAGTCCGACGGCGAACGTGATCGCTGCGACACCAACGCCGGTGGGCACGCCGATCCTGCCCGGGCAGCTGCCGGAGGGCGCGACCGGGCTGCTCTGGCCGATCGAAGGCGGCTGCCTGCCGGACGACGACACGCTGATGCCCGGCGCCGACCGCGGCTATCGCGGTGGGGTGCACGAAGGTGTGGACTTTTATGACTCGGATAACTGCGTGACGGTCGGGATCAACACTGAGGTGCTCGCGGCCAAGGGCGGCACCGTGATTCGCGCGGACGTGGGCTACCAGGACTTAACGGCGGTCGAGCTGAACCGGCTCGATGCCCTGATCGAGGAGGGCCACGCGAACGACGCGGACGTCGTCGACGCGTTTCGCGGGCGGCAGATCTGGATCGACCACGGCGACGGCATTGTGACGCGGTACGCGCACCTGAATGGCATTGCGGAGGGGATCACGGAAGGCGCACAGGTCGACGCCGGACAGCTCATCGGTTACGTGGGCGAGTCGGGCACCCCTTCGTCGGTTAACGCGCCTGGAGGCGAGGTGCACCTGCATTTCGAGGTCCGCGTCGGCGACACGTACCTCGGCGTGGGGCTCGACCCGGACGCGGTGCGCGAGCTGTACGAAGAGGCGTTTGCTGATTAGGCCATGGAGCAGCGAGTCGATACGACGGCAGGTGTTGGCGACGCGGGGCGTCCTCGCCGCCGGCGCGGCTGGACGAGCGGGCTGGGCTCGCTCGTTGTCTCGCTCGCGATCGTGGGCGTGATCGTGGGCGGACTGCTCTACTGGGAGCACCGGCAGAGCGCAACCAGCGTGGCGCCGGGCACCGACTCGCGCCTCGGTGTCGTTGAGTTGCCTGCGGCGAAGAACCCCACGGGAGAGGCGCCCCGAGCCGAGGTGGGGCGGGCCTGGCCGGACTTCCTGCTCGAACGGCTGACGGGCGGCACGCTGCGTCTCAGCGACCTTCAGGGCCAGCCGGTGGTGCTCAACTTCTGGGCCTCCTGGTGCCCGCCCTGCCGGCTGGAGATGCCGGAGCTGGTCGATGCCTACGAGCAGTATCGCGCGGACGGTCTCGTCGTCGTGGCGGTGAACCTGCAGGAGTCGGAGTCGGAGATGCGGACGTTCCTCGATGAGTTCGGCGTTGCGTTTCCTGTCGTCGTCGACCGGAGCGGGCAGGTGGCGGGCGTCTGGCGCCTGGGAGGCCCGATCGAAGGCATCCCGACGAGCTACTTTATCGACAAGGCGGGCGTGATCCGCGACTTCTTCTACGGGCCGATGACGCAAAAGGCCCTGGCCGATCGACTGGCGAAGATCCTGCCCGAGGCGGCCCGCTGATGGCGCGCGCCGAGGCGGCTCGAAATGGGCCGCGTCCGCTGCGCTCGCTCGACATCGTCGTGCCGGTGTGGCGTTTGCTCGCCTCGGCGCAGTTCGCGATGGTGCTGCTGACGTTCCTGGCGCTCGCGGGGCTGGTGGCCGTAAGCGTGCCCCAGATCCCCGAGCAGATGCGCGGCAACCCCGTGGCCGAGTTGGCCTGGACGGAGCTTCAGCGCGACAACTTCGGGCCATTTACGGACACCATGCGCTGGCTGAGCCTGTTCAGTGTCGTCGATTCGTGGTGGTTCATCACGGGCTTGTGCCTGCTCGCGGCCTCGGTGCTCGCCGCGATGGCGAACCGGCTGCCGGCGCTCTGGCGCGCAATCGCGCAGCCGCAGGAGCGGGCGCCGGCCGCGTTTTTCGACCGGGCGGCGAACCGCGCCGCGCTCGCGACGGCGGACGCAGCGAACGTGGAGGCGCTGCTC
>JBAROU010000143.1:0-3959 GCA_049642385.1 Dehalococcoidia bacterium
CCTGCGCCGCGCCCTCGACGCGCACCGCAACGGCCGCCGCGCCGGCCGCGTGCCCGCCGCCTCGAAGCCGAAGCGCATCGCGGCCAAGCCGCGCGCGAAGGCGAAAGGGCGAGCGCGATAGGGTAGGGCGGTTGCGCCGCAAAGCTGTCATCGCTATCATCTGACAGTCGAGACGTACGCGGATACTAGGAGACTAGATGGGTTCCGTCATCAAGAAGCGGCGCAAGAAGATGCGCAAGCATAAGCATCGTAAGCTGCTGAAGAAGACCCGCTGGCAGCGCCGCCACAAGTAACCGGCGCGCTTAGTTCGACACGAGAAGCAGCCGCCCGAACAAATGGGCGGCTGCTTCTTATTGTCTTCTACATAACGTCGGAGCCTGCTACGCTGCCAGCGTTCGCCATGGCCACGTTCCAACTCGCCAATCTGGATGCCAGGCTCACGTATCTGGCGCTCCAATACCACCTGGCCCGCCCCGGCTCCGAGCTCGACCCGGAGACGAAGCAGCCACAAGCGCTTGGCCTCACGCCCGTCGCGCAGGCGCTCGAGCCGCAGCTCGAGAAGGCCGTGGCCATCATCGAGCTCGAGGAGCGGCAGCGCGAACGACTGATTATCGCCATCGCCGGCGCCATGAACGAGCTCAAAACCTACCCGCTGCTCGACCCGCTGCCGCCCGAGCGCGGTGGTGGCCGTCGCACCACCGTGCCGGGTTTCGACGCGGCGCTGCGCAGGCTCTTCCCCCAGGTCGACGCCGATCCCGATGAAGCGACGCAGCTCGCCGGCCACCTGATCGCGCTGCGCCGCCGCCTCGAACGCGCCGCGTCGACACAAGCGCATGATGACGCCGCGACCGCGAACGGACGCGCGTGGTGGCGGTTCTGGCGGAAGCACGACTAGACCTCGATGCTGATGACACGCCGGACGCATGGATGGCGAAGCATGGCGGTCGTGGTCCTGGTCGCCTTCGCGGGCGTGTTGCTGCTCGCGTCGTGCTCATCCGACTCGAGCGGGGGCTCTGAAAGCGAGGTCTTGCGCGCCACGCTGCCGCCGTTCCCAGAAGCGATCCCCACGCCATCGCCGACGAACCTTCCGGCCACGCCCGGCGACACGCCCCTTCGCTGGGGCTACGACCCGAGCAAGTTCACGGGCGAACGCGACGGCGCGACGCAGTTCACCGGTCTGCCGCCCGGCTACAGCATCGAGACGTACGTTACCGGCCTCCAGCAGCCGACGGGCATCGCGTTCCTGCCGGACGGGCGCATGCTCGTCGCGGAACAGAAGGGGAGCATTCGCCTCGTGGACGAAGGCAGACTGCTCCCGAAGCCGTTTCACCGGATCGCCGTGCATTCGCCGGACCCCGGCGACAAAGTGGTCGAGCTGGGCCTCGTCGGCCTCACGGTTGACCCCAACTTCAAAGACAACGGCTACATCTACGCCTACTACAGCGCCTCCAAACCCAAACGCCACACCGCTCTCGCCCGCATCCGTGTCGAGGACGACAAGGTAATCGATGAGTGGGAGATACTGGAGATCAACGAAGCGCCCTCGTGCTGCCACATCTCTGGCAGCATGCGCTTCGCGCCGGATGGGACGCTCTTTGTGACGGTGGGCGATCACCAGAAGGAGCGAGAGTCGCAGGATAAGAGCAACGTCCTCGGCTCCATCCTGCGCATCAATCGTGACGGCACCGTGCCCAAGAACAACCCCTTCGTCCACGAAGACAATACCGACCCGCGCATCTACGCCTACGGACTGCGCAACCCGTTCGACATCGCCATCGACCCGAAGACCGGCCGCATGTTCGCGACCGAGAACGGCTTCTCTGGGCAGGACGCCATTATCGAGGTGCACCCGCGTGCCAACTACGGCTGGCCCGGCTACAACCTCGACGTGCCGTACGACCAGGTCGAACCGCCGCTGCTCTTTTACCACGCGCCGACCGGCCCCGCCGGTATCGAGTACTACCGCGGGAAAGCACTGCCCGCCTTCGAAGGGACGCTGCTCTTCTGCCAGTTCCACCGCGGCGGCGCGCTGCACCTCATCAAGGCCCAACCGGATGGCGACGTGCGCGATACGATCCTCGCGACCGGCTGTACCAGCGACGTACTCACTGGTCCTGACGGTTTGATCTATTTCACCGACTACGTCACGGGCACAATCTTCCGGATCACCAGAGACGCACACGGAGGCTGATGAGCAGGCGGCCGATCCATCTGCCCGTTATCCGACGACGTGCGGCAGCGATCGGCGTCGCCGTCGTGATCGCGCTGGTCGTGCTCATCGCTGCTTGTGGCGGCGGAGAAGAAGCGCCTGCCCCCACGGCGACCCCATCGATCGTGCCAACCCCGACCTCGACGCCCGAACCGACGCCTACGCTCGCGCCCGGCCAGCGCCGCCGCTGGGGGTTCGACCCGCTCAAGCCCACCGGCCTCACCGATCCCCAGATCCCGTTTGACCCGCTGCCGCGCGACTACGACGTCGAAAGGATCCTCACCGGCCTCGACCGCCCGACGCAACTCGCGATCGCACCGGACGGCACGATCTACATCGCCGAGCAGCCCGGCACAGTTCGCGTCGTTCGTGGCGGGCACCTCGACCCCGATCCGTTTATCTCCTTGGAGGTTTACCTGCCAGACCTGCCCGAGCAGGTGGAGCTTGGCCTCACCGGCATCGCACTCGACCCGCACTTCGAGGACAACGGCTACGTCTACCTCTACTACACCGAAGCGGAACCGCGCCAGACCACCATCACCCGCGCGCGCGCGCTGCCCGACGGCACTGTCGAGGTGACGCCGATCCTGTCGTGGCCCGGCGCGCCCGAATGCTGCCATGTCTCCGGTGGGATGCGTTTCCTGCCGGACGGTACGCTCCTTGTCGGCGTCGGCGACCACGAGGACCCCGCGTCGGCGCAGAACCCCGCCAAGCTCACCGGCTCTATCCTGCGTATCAACTTTGACGGCAGCGCTCCCCCGGACAATCCCTTCAGCGGTGGTGAAGACGGCGCGGATGCGCATGTCTTCGCGTACGGCCTGCGCAACCCGTACGACAGCGCGTTCGATCCTGCGACAGGGCGCATCTTCGCCGGCGAAAACGGTTTCTTCGGACAGGACGGCATCATCCAGGTCCTGCCCGGCGCGAACTACGGCTGGCCGGGCTCACGCCTGCACGTGCCAGAGAGCGAGGTTCAGCCGCCACTCACGTTCTATCACCAGTACGCCGGGCTGGCCGGCATGGAGTTCTATTCGAGCGATGTTCTGGGCGAGCTCACCGGCAGCTTGCTCTTCTGCCGCTTCCACGGCGGTACGCTGAACCAGCTCACCTTCCGCCCGGACGGCTCGGTCGCCCAGGAGCGGAGCAGGGCGCGCAACTGCACCAGCGATGTCACCACCGGCCCCGACGGCTTCGTCTACTACCTCGACTACGTCGAAGGCTCGCTCTATCGGATCTCGGTTCGCTAGATTCGGCTGAAAGAAATTTCACAAACGCGCCAAATTTAGTAAGCAATTCCTTCGTAAACCCCTTCACACGAGATTCGGCCCAGTCGTATACTAATGCCGCACAGGCAACGATTCCACAGGAGGGACGCAGCCATGACCTACACCATCACCGAGCCCTGCATCGGCACCAAGGACCGCTCCTGCGTCGATGTCTGTCCTGTCGATTGCATCCATGACGACGGTGACGACGACAAGATCCTCTACATCGACCCGGACGAGTGCATCGACTGCGGCGCCTGCGAGCCGGCCTGCCCCGTCACGGCGATCTTCGCCGAGGACGATGTGCCGGACAACATGAAGGTGTACACAGAGATCAACGCGCTCTGGTTCAAGGACAAGGACGCTGCGCGGGCGAAGGTGACCGAAGTCGCGCCCGCCTAACGTTCGCTGAGAGAAGCTACACAAAGGCCCCCCGAACTCGGGGGCCTTTTGCATATCGACGGAACCGAAGGCCAGGCCTAAGC
>JBAROU010000148.1:0-4491 GCA_049642385.1 Dehalococcoidia bacterium
GCTTAGCCTATGCTTACTCCCGCACGTCGGCTATGGAGCCGATGGGCGCGATAAGAGGAGCCGACCGTGGGAGCCGCATTCCTCATCACCCTCCGCGACGGCGTCGAGGCCGCGCTTGTCGTCGCCATCGTCATGGCCTACCTGCGAAACCTTGGCCGCACCGACAAGTTCAGCTGGGTCCTTGGGGGCGCTCTCGGAGGCGCCGCCGTCGCCATTGCGATAGGAGCGGGCATCTACGTCGCCGTCGGAGAGCTCGAGGGGCGCGCTGAGCAACTGGTGGAGAGTCTCACGGCGCTTGCCGCGGTGGGCGTGCTTACCTGGATGATTTTCTGGATGCGCGCCCAGGCGCGGACCATCGGCGGGGCGCTGCGTGGGCGCGTCGACCTGGCGCTTGCATCGGGTGCCATGCTCGGGCTGGCATCGATCACGTTCATCGGCATCCTACGCGAAGGAATCGAAATGTCGCTCTTCCTCCTCGTCGTGGTCTTTGACGCGAGCACGACGGACACTGCGATCGGCGCCTTCACCGGGCTAGCCGCGGCCGCCGTGATCGGCTACGTCTTCTATCGTGGCGGCCAGTTCATCAATCTACGGTTGTTCTTTCAAGTAACCGGTGGGCTGATCATCCTGTTCGCGGCCGGCCTGCTGGGCAAAGCCGTACTTGAACTGCAAACGCTGGGCGCCTTCGATTCGTACTACTGGCCCGTCTGGGACCTCACCAGCAACCCCGTGCTCGGGCACGGCCAGTTCGCGGCGTTCATGAGAGGCCTCTTCGGCTGGAGCGCCGAGCCCAGCATCGAGCAGCTCGTCGCATGGGTGGCATATGTCTCGATAGCAGGCTGGTTCTTTTACTTCGGCGAGGTGCCGCCAAGCGTGAGCACGCGCATCAGCCGGTGGACCGCCATTCTCTCGCGCGCCCTCCCGAACGGCGATGCCTTGGCCACCAAGGCCGAGGTGACCTCGCCGCCCGACCCATAGCATTCCCAAAGCGTCTCGTACCGCATCTGTAAGGGAGCCCTAGGATGAGTTTGTCTCTGAAACCCACGAGCCGCCGTTCGGCTGTCGCGCCCGTCATCGTCGTAACGTTCACCGCATCGTTCTTGGCCCTCGCGACCGCCTGCGGAGGCGGCACAAGCGTGAAGCCGGAACCTGACCCGGACCCCGCGTCGGAAGCCGCTGTGGGCGTTGTGGAAGAGCCGCCGGAAGGCGCGATCCAGGTCGCCGTCGACCTGCACGAGTGGGCCGTCGAGCCGGAACCGGTCGAGGTCGACGCGGGCGAGGTGTACTTCCTCGCCTCGAACACGGGCGCCGAAGCCCACGAGATGGTCCTTATCCGCACCGACGAAGCGCCGGCAGACTTACCGGTCACGGACGGCAGGGTGCCGGAGGACGAGGTAAACATGATCGGTGAGATCGAGCCGTTCGCCGCGCACTCGGAGGCGTCCGTCGTCTTCGACCTTGAGCCTGGGAACTACGTGCTGCTCTGCAACATTACGGAAGAAGCGGACGGCGGCGAGACCGAGAGCCACTTCGAGCAGGGCATGTCTACGACGTTCACGGTGAACTAGCAGTCGTGGCGGCTACGGCAGGAGGCGGGTAAACACCTCGTTGGAGAGCAGGCGGCCGCGTCGCGTTAGCCGCAGCCGCCCCTCCGCCACCTCCAACAGCTCGTACTCCAGCGGCTGGGCGATCTGCTCGCCGACGGTATCGAACAGCTCGCGCCCGAAGCGCTCGCGGAACGCATTGAGGCTCACGCCCTCCACCAGGCGCAGCCCGAGGATGAGCGTGTCGGCGATCGCCAGTTCCGGCGTGATCGTCTCGGCGGAGACCACCTGGCGCATCTTCATCGTGGTAGCGCCCGCCTGCATTTCCCGCCATGACTCCTCCACCGATTCGACGTGCTGCGTCGGCAGCGCTGTGGTGGCGAAGCGCGCGCCGTCCAGGTAGGAGTGCGCACCAGCACCCAGACCCAGGTATTCGCGGCACTCCCAGTAGGTGATGTTGTGGCGGCAGCGGTAGCCCGGCCGCACCCAGTTCGAGATCTCGTAGTGCTCGTAGCCCGCGGCCGCCAGGCGGTCCTGCGTCCACTCGTACTGATCCGCCTGCGAATCCGGGTCGGGTGACGGCGTGCGGCCGCGCGCGACGTCACGGGCGAGCGGCGTGCCCTCCTCGACCGTGAGCGCGTAGAGCGAGAGGTGCTCCGGTTTGAGCGCGAGCGCTTGCTCGACGCTCTCCTGCCAGCGCTCCATTGGCTGTTCGGGCAGCCCGAAGATCAGGTCCACGTTCACGTTCTCGAAGCCCGCCTTTCGCGCCGCCTGAAAGGCCTCACGCGCGTCGTCGGCCGAATGGAGCCGGTCGAGTGCGCGTAGTTCGTCGTCGTGGAAGCTCTGCACGCCGATGCTCAGCCGGTTGAAGCCAACGCCGAGCAGTCCGCGCAGGTACGGCTCGTCCAGCGAGCCCGGGTTCGCCTCGAGCGAGATCTCCGCGTCCGGCGCGAAGTCGAACGTCTCGCGCAAGCCATCCATCATCGCGCGCATCGCCTCCAATGGCATCAGACTGGGCGTACCGCCGCCCAAGAACAGCGTAGCGACGGGCCGGCCCTCGGTCGCGCTGCGCCAGAGCTGCGCCTCGTGGGTGAGCGTCTGCGCGTACGACGGGATCATGTGCTCGTGGCCGGCGTACGAGTTGAAATCGCAGTAACCGCACTTGGCGGTGCAGAACGGGATGTGGACGTAGAGGGAGATCGGCTCTGCCATCAATCCGCAGGGTAGCACGCCTTAGGTTCGGAATTCTTGAGGCTCGCGCCACGGGATGCAGTGCGACGCGAAGTGCTTGAGCGCGCCGCTCTTCACGACGATCGCTTCGGGCTTAAGGATCGTCCCGTACATGTTCAGCAGCGCGATGACATCGAGCAGCGAGCGGTAGCCCGAGAAGCCGGAGATGTCCACGTAGATCTTCGTGAACTGTTTGGCGAACGCCAGCGCGGCGGGAACGTTGAACGCGTCCAGAACCTCGTAGTGGATCCCTGCGTGCTTCTCACGCGCCCGTTCGATGCATTCGAGGCTGACATCCGTTGCGATGAGTTCCTTACACTGTTCGGCGAGCAGAACGCTCGTCGTACCCCACTCACAGCCGATCTCCAGCACTACATCGTGCTGGTTCACCCAGACCGGGATCGTGGCGCGGTATTCGTGCACGTCACGCGTTGCGACGAACTTCGTGCGGAGCTTGAACTGTCGCTCGTTCGGCATGTTGGGCCTCCCGCGGCTGATCCACGTCTTCCGTGTACCGCAGGATAGCGCGAACCTCGCGGGACGATGCGGGCTCTTACTCTCCTAGCGCCGTGGGCAGGCCACTCTCGTACGCCTGGCGAAGCTCCGCGACCGGCACATCCAGCGCCTCGCCGAGCACGAGCCGGTCGCCGCGAACGTGGCCGAGGTGCAAGAACGGCACGTCCATGAGGCCCGCGCTGTGGCGCAGGACGGCGCCCTGCTCTGTAGAAACGATGATGCGCGACGCCCCTTCGCCGAAGAGAGCGGCGTCAAGCCGCCCGTACATCGCCACATCGCGCGCTTCGAGGCCACGGCCGCTCTCGAAACAGCACTCCGCCAGGGCGACGGCGAGCCCGCCGCGGGAGCAGTCGTGCGCCGATTTGAGCCAGCCGTTCTTCGTAGCGGTGCGACACAATCGTTGCACCTTCACCTCGAGATCGAGGTCGATGTGCGGCTGGCCAGCGATCAATTCGTGCTCGAGCTTCAGGTACTCGCTGCCGGCGAGATCGGCGGCGTTGCCACGCAGCGTCGCGACGCCCAGCAGTAGGACTTCGTCGCCTTCGTCCTGGAACGCCATCGGTACAACGCGCTCGACGTCCTCGATCAGGCCGAGCATGCCGACGACGGGCGTCGGGAACACCGGGCCTTCGGGCGTCTCGTTGTACAGCGACACATTGCCGGAGACGACAGGCGTATCGAGCGCCTCGCAGGCGGCGACCATGCCGCGCACGGCCTGCTCGAGCTGGTAGTAGCCCTCGGGCTTCTCAGGGTTGCCGAAGTTCAGACAGTCCGTGAGCGCGAGCGGCTCGGCGCCGGCGCAGACGACATTGCGCGCCGCCTCCGCGACAGCCAGCGCGCCTCCCACGTACGGATCGAGATAGCACATGCGCCCGTCGCCGTCCGTGCTCAGGGCGATGGCGGTCTTCGTGCCCTTGATGCGCACCACCGCGGCGTCGCTCCCCGGCCCGACGACGGTGTTCGTGAGCACCTGATGGTCGTACTGGCGCCAGACCCAGCGCTTCGAGGCGACCTCGGGCGAAGCAAACAGGCGCAGCAGCGCGCCGCTCGCGTCGCGCACGTCTGGCAGCGCCGAGAGGTCGTATGACTGGAGGGCGTCCAGCCAGCGCGGCTTGACGCCCTCGCGCGTGTACAGGGGCGGCTCCGTCAGCAGCACCACCGGCAGCCGCGCGACGACTGATTCGCCATCACGCACCGTCGC
>JBAROU010000154.1:0-7959 GCA_049642385.1 Dehalococcoidia bacterium
CCCGTGAAAGTAGAAGACTGGTGTTCCGGCTGGGTCGCCGTACTCAGCGTAGCTGAGCTTTCGACCGTCGCTGAGCTGGATGGTCCCGTCGCTGTTGGCGTTTGCTGCGATATCTCATCGTAGCGCACGGCCGGTCGCCACGGCCGTCCCGCAAGGGTAGAGACCGACGCTATGGCCTGATCGTGACATCCGGCCCGCTACTTCACCCTGTGCGCTTAAGCTTCGCCCGCTTCCACGCTGCCACCGCCTTGGTGGCGCACTCGGAGCACTTCTGGCAACGCGGCACCAGCTTGCCGCAGCCGCCGCGGCAGGGCGTCCGGCCATCGGCGTCGGCGGGCAGACACTCCAAGGGAAGCGGCGGACGGGTAGGGGAGGACGCGTTCGTCCCGGTTTGGGGAACGTGGTTCATACCCTTATTAAGAAGATCTCTTTTAGGGGTATGCACCGGTGTCCCAAGTACCTTCGTCACCGTCGCCTTGTTGGCGCCCGCCGCCTTCGCGACGCCCGTCACCGTGAGCCGCTCTCCCCGCCTGCGCAGCTCCTCGACCGCCAGGGAGATGCGCAGCTCCGCGTCCTGGTGTCGCTCCTCGTTCACGTCGCGCCGCTTCGACTCCATGCGCAGCTCGTCGACCCGTAGGCCGGGCAGCGCGTGGTTGGTGTGGAGCACGAGCCGGACGTGGCTTCGGCGGGCAGAGGTGCCGTCAAGCATCGGTTGCTGCTCTTCCACCATGAGGAGGCGAGCGCGGTGAATGACCTGCGTGATCTCGTCGTCTCGCGTCGCGCGCAGCAGCGCCGAGACCCTCGGGTCGGCGAAGTCCACCACGTCCACCTCGTAACGCTGGTCGCCGAAACCGCGCGGCGCGAGGAGGAGTGTGCCGGAGATGGGCTCCTCGCCGTGGTGGAGCGCCTGGGCCAGGAAGACGAGGTCGTCGCCCGGCGGCATCGGCCGGCCGACGACGTGGAGCCGCTCTACGTCGGCGACCGCGTTCAGGCCGCGGGAACCGCCGAAGGTGAGCACCTGGCTCTCGGCGAAGCCCAGCTCCAGCAGGCGGTCGCGCTGGTCACGAAAGCAGACAGCCGCCTCGCGATTGGAGCCAGCGACCGGGAAGCGCTCCCGCTCCGCCGCCACCTCGACGAGCACCGCGTTCATGCGTTGCTCGTCGCGCAGCACGACGTGGCCGTTGGTCGAGGTCGCGTACTGAACCACAGTGACGCTCTCCGGTAGGCGGACATCCGCCGCCACGTCGGGCAGCCGCTCGTGCAAGCTCGTCAAGTGATCGACCAGTGCGTCGACCGGCGTCGCCTCCAGCACCAGCATCGCCATCTCTGCCGCCGGCGTCTCGCCTTCGTGGTTCGTGACGTGTCGTTTGAGTTCGAGGACCTCCACGCCTGCGGCATCGAGGCGGATGCGGCTGTTGAACGGCTCGCTTCGCTCGAAGGCCGGCAGCTCCTCGCGTAGCGCCTCGAACAGGCTGAGGATCGTGGCGGGCGGCGTCGCTGCTATGTCCTCGACTTCGAGCACGGAACCCTTCGCTTTGCGCTCACCCGGTTTCGGGAGCGTACCGCTCTCGGGAAGGGCCTCGATCAGCTCGGCGATGTTCTGGTCGTACCGGCGCGCCGTCTTTGTCAGGTGGTCCCACACGGCCGACCCGAACAGGGCGGGCCCAGGTTTCCCGTCTTCACGTCTCGGCGCATCGGTGACCGCGTGCTCGACGATAGTGAGGAGCCGTCTCGCGGGCAGGCGGCGCTTGCCCCGGAGCTGTTCCAGTGAACGAGCGAGCACCTCGCGGTCCAGGCGGTGGCGGGCGATGAGCGATCGGAGTAGATCCGCGTCGTCTATGACAAGGAGCTTCCCGCCACGGAGGAAGTGGAGGTTGAAGAGCTGCTCCGCCGCGCCCACGCGCGCGCCAACCGACTCGAACTGGCGCCAGTAGGCGCAGGCGTCGCGCGCCGGGCAGCGGGGCTTCTCTCGCGTGCCGCAGGCGAGCCGCTCCACGTCGTGGCCCGCCTCGCCCAACGACCGGACGACGTCGATCCGCTCGCAGTTGTCTTCGTGCCGCCCTGCGATGGGCGCGTATCCGAACTCCGCCGCCACTTCGCGCGCCAGCCTGGTCGTGCCGACGAGCACGCGCGCCGGCATGCGGGCTCGCTGGATCGCCTGGCCAGCCGCCGTGGTCTTGCCCGCGCCCGGCGGCGTCCGCACCAGGAGCGCCTTGCCTGCGTTGCGCGCGGCGTTCGTTACGAATTGCCCGACGGCGCGGGAGGTGAGCAACCGCGCCTCCGCGATGGTGGTTCCCTGCGCGACCGGTCCCAGAGCGAGCGTCTGCCTCGGTGTGCGGCGCTGGCCGATCTCGGGAGGAGGGAAGTGGACCCGTCTGATACGCGGGCGGCCGCCCGCGAGGAAGAGATCGTCCAGCCCCTTCGGGCCGCCGACGTCCCCTCCTTCCCAGACAGCGAGATGGACGGGAAGTCCCACCCGGTAGAGCGCCCTAAGCCAATGCTCGCGGGCGCGGTCGGTGTTGGCGTTGTCCTCCTGGTCGAGCGCCACGATCACCCGCGCTGGGCCAAGCCGTCGGATCGCCTCGATGTGCTCAGGGAAGAGCGCCTGCCCGGCGAGGGCGAAGATCCAAACACCGGCGAGGTGGCTCGCTACGTTCGCCTTCGTCGCGCCTTCCGTGACGTACAGGTCGGCGGCGGCCTGGTCCAGCCCGCTGACGTGGTAGATCTCGGCCAGCCGCGCGCCTCGGGCCGTGAGATACTTGCCGCCCAGGTACTTCACCTGCAGGCCGGTGCTGCGGCCTTCTTCGTTCTGGTAGGGCACGATGTACCCATCGTGATCGGGCCACGTCGACCAGAACCCGAGCCGGCTGTTCTTGTCCGTGAAGCCGGGGCAGCGGCGGAGCCGCTCCTCGCCGAACTGCGCGATCATCTTGCGCAGGAACGCGCTGCGCTCCGTGCCGCGGCAGGGGAGGGAGCGATAGCCCGCGGCATGCGCTGCATCCGATGACAAGCCTCTACGGGTTAGGTCGGCGAGGGCAGGGGAGCGGAGTTCGAGCAGGTCGATTGCGTGCGAGTAGATCGCGTGCCGCTCGTCGATGGGCGGCGTCTCGCGTCGGGGCTCGTCGCCGTGCGCGGCCGGGCCGTTCGTCGCTGAGCGCCAGCCGTGCTGGGTACCGCAATCGCACCATCCGAAGAGACGGTGCTTGTAGGCGGGCGGGCTCTTGGTGATGTCGAGCGGGACGGACCCGGCGTGCTCATCCCGCGTGCAGTAAGTGACCCGATCGAGCGTGAAGCCGGCGCAGCGTACGCCGCGGTGCTGGGGTAGGGCAGGGTGACCACCGCAAACGGGACAAAGGTTGTCGCGGCTGTGGCGCCCGAGGCCCCCACGCGCGCTTTCGTGTTCCGCCTGCGCCGCTCCCGTGTACAACGACAACTCTCCCTCGCGACAGGGGCCACGGAGGGCACGGAGAAGGCGTGATGCCTGGGCACGAGGGCCACGCTCTTTGTCGCTCTGCCTTCAGTTAGCTGGTCGCCGCTGACTCGTTCTCTGGTTCTCGCACGTTCCTGGTGTGACACCTGGGGCAGGTGATGTCCCAGGGCCTGGCGAGCGAGTTGGCGAACTTCTTGTTGCAGTTCTGACACCTGGGCTGCCGGTCGGTGCCTCGCGGTCGACTCTGGACTGCGTTGGTCACGTGCGCACCTCCTAACGAATGCGAACCTGCCGCGGGCGCGTTCACGCCACGTTTCTCCACAGAACGAGATAGGCCGAGGGGTCAGGCGGTCGCCCGCAGATTCGAATCGGGTGGTGGAGATATTGGAGGTGGGGCCTCCCCCGTCTCCACCAACTCCAAACTTCTTGCCGCTCCGGGACGGGGTCTGTCGAAGCGCGAGGCGCTGCTCGTCGATTTGTCACGGAATGGCGAGCATTCAGCCGATCAAGATTCCTGCCGCGCGCTTGAAAGACCTACCCTGGTTACGTCGTAGACCTTAGAGCTCCAATCACCTCGACCACCTTCCGCCAGCTCCCGTCCTCCTCGCCTTCCAGCCGCCTGAGGTACACGCTGGTTCCCCGCAGCGATCCACGGCCTTGACCCTGTGTTCACCCATGTGCAAGAAAGAGGAGCCGCCAGAGGGAGGGTTGCTATGTACGCAAGACTCGTCAGATTCTCGTTCGCCCCTGGAAAGCACGCCGAGGCTCAAGCAATGGCCGACAACCTCGCACCCTTGATCGCCTCTCAGTCGGGATGCGAAGGCGTCACGGTGTTCGGCGACGACAGTGATGGCGAATACGGGATATTCGTGCTCTGGAAGTCGGAGAGCGACGCGAACGCTGCCGCGCAGGTGATCCGCCCGCAGCTGGACGAACACCTCGCAGGTAACATCAAAGGTCCACCCGAGGCCCGGCTATTCAAAGTCATCTCCACGTGACACAGCGGCAGGCCGGTGGCGCGGCTTACACCCCGATCGCCTCGGCCACCCTCCGCCAGCTTTCGTCCTCGACGCCCTCCAGCCGCCGGAGGTACACGCTGGTCACCTGCAGGCTTGAGTGGTCGAGGAACGCTGACACTTGCTCGACACTGTCCCCCGCGTCCCGCCTGAGCTTCGCCGCCGAGTGCCGCAAGATGTGCACTCCCGACGGCGGCAGCCCGGCCTTCTTCAGGTAGCGCCGCAGGTTGGCGCACCCCAAATGTAGCCACCATCTTGCGACAAGGTCAGGTGGAGATCGCTGACCGAGCGTAAGGTCTGCGACCAATTGGGCCAGCAGCTCCCTGGTCCCACTCGCCCGAGATTTTGTTCAGGGCAAGGTTGAGCAGCTTGGCCTGCTCTGCGCTCAGGTCGACGTAGACCACGAGGACGGCCTTCAGAGCCCAGCTTCGCGCGGCAAGCAAGCTCCGGTGGCCAGCCTCGCCATTCCGTCATCGTGACGGACGATGATCGGATCCACCAGTCCCGAACTGCTGGATGCTGCGCGTGAGCACATCATGCCTCATCGCCGGGACGCATTCGCCGGGGCCTCCCTCTTTGCGATCCCGATCAGTCAACGCTCAGGCGATCCTGGCCTTGAGCATAGTAATCCGGTTGTAGCTGGCCTCGATGCGCTCAGCCGAAATAGCGCCCGAGTCGATGGCTGCGCGGATGACTTGCATGGCCCGGGTGGCGACGCCTTCTTCGTAGACGGAATTGTTGGCAATGGCGATGATATCGACGCCAGCAAGGACAGCGAGGCGAATGGCGTCTTCGAACCCGTAACGGTCGCTGATGGCGCGCATCTGCATGTCGTCTGAGATGACAACGCCCTGGAAGCCGAGTTCGCCTCGGAGAACGCCGTCGATTGTGGCGAACGAGAGCGTGGCGGGGAAGTCGGGATCAAGGTTGGCGTTGAAGATATGGGCCGTCATCACAACGTCGGCTTGGCTGGCCGCGATGATGTTGGCGAAAGGCTCGAGTTCTATGTGTGACCAGGTGTTCGTGACGTCGACGAAGCCGAGGTGAGAGTCGCCGGTCGAGCTACCGTGACCGGGGAAGTGCTTCAGGGTGGCAAGGATGCCGGCGTCGTGATGGGTGCGGATCTCCTCAAGGGCATGGCGGGTGACGACATTCGGGTCGGCTGAGAAGCTGCGATCGAGCGCACCAATGATCGGGTTACTGGGGTTGACGTTGAGATCGACGACTGGTGCGAGGTTGAGGTTTATGCCAGCGGTGCGGAGCGTGCTGGCGATGGTCTGTGCGTTCTCACAGGTGAGATTCAGATCGTCGCGTCGACCGAGCTCACCTTCGGAGAGTGTCGCGGGGAAGCCGTGGGTGGGACCCAGACGCGCGACGTTGCCGCCCTCCTGATCCACCGCGACAAGGACGGGCGGCGGCGAGGAGAGCGCCTGAAGCTCGGCGGTCAAGTTGGCGAGCTGGTCGGGCGATTGGACGTTCCGGATAGCGGAGCCGGTAGGTACGTCAGTATCAAAGAGGACGGTGCTGCCCAGGTGGTGGGAGAGATCGGCCGCAACTGGATCATCGGGGCGCACGGTGAGGCCGCGAAAACCCACCATCACCATCTGAGCGATCATCTCGTCGAGAGCGACCGTAGCGGCGGGCGTCCGTGAAGGCTCAAGGGTCGGCATTGGCGTGGCGGATGACGTCGGTGAAACCGGGCGTTTCGTGTTGGAGCAGGCAGCAACGATGGTGGCGAGGCTGGCCATGCCGAGGAAGGCGCGACGCGAGACGCGGGGAGAGCAGCCCACACGTTATTATGGCCGTTCCGCCGAGGCCATCACAAATCGCGCGTGAGTGAGACAGTTTACACGGTACCGGTAGACACCAAGTCTCAAGCTCGTGTCGTGCGAGCCGCCAGATGGGTGTGGAGATATGGCCGACCTTGATTTGGAACATGCGCAGGACGCGTCGCCCATCTTGATCGACCAGCACGACGACGTCCTTGCCGGCAGCGACGCCTGAACAAGGCGCAGAACGATCTGTTGGCACCTAGCGCGGGCCTCACCACGTCTGCGAGCCGTGGTTCCAAAATTGGGATTCTGCTCAAGATGTGGAGTGCATCGCGGAGCCGACCACAGGTGATCTCTCGCTCTGGATCAGCCTGAAATCCCTCAAAGGCCTCAGACGCGATAGCCACAAAGCGTGAGATGAGTTGATCTTCTGGTCGCTCACCAGTGAGTCGCTGCTCAGCGGTACGACTCCCGCGCATGTTGGAGCCCCTCGGGCGAGCCGCCTCGATTAGAACCTTCCTGACAATCAGTGTACAGCCTGGTGCTACACCCCGATCGGCTCTGGGACCTTCCGCCAGCTCCCGTCCTCCTCGCCCTCCAGCCGCCTGAGGTACACGCTGGTCACCTGCAACGAGCTGTGGTCGAGGAACGCGCTCACCTGCTCTACACTGTCGCCCGCGTCCCGCCGGAGCTTCGCCGCGCTGTGCCTTAAGATGTGTACGCCGGACGGCGGCAGGCCGGCCTTCTTGAGGTAGCGCCTCAGGTTGGCGTAGAACGTCCCGCTGGTGACGCCCAGCCCTTCGTCGCCGCGCTCCCCGCTCGTCGGCCACAGGGACTCCTCGGGCGCCAGCGTCGCCAGGCTTTTGCCCCAGGCCCCGAGGCCGCGCTCGATCGCGTCGACGGCAACCGACGGCAGCTCTCTCTTCCCTCGCTTGCCGCCCTTGCCCCCGGTAGGCGTAGTACCAGGTGCCGCCATCCTCCATCAGTTCGCAGCGCCTGAGGCTGAGCACCTCGGCGCGGCGCCGGCCGGTCAGCGTCAGCGTGAGCACGAGCGCCCGGTCGCGCAGTCCGGCCGGCGTCTCGGGGATGACGTCCAGCAGCCGGCGGATCTCCTCAGCGCTGAGGCCCCGCGGCGGGCTGTGCTGCACGCGCGGCCGCTCCAGCGCGTCGCACGGGTTGGCGGCCACGATCTCCATGCGAATCAAGAACCGATAGAAGCTGGAGAGGCAGGCCATCCTGGCGCCGATTGTCACGGCCGAGGGCTCCTTGCCCGACAGCCCCCGCCCGTGGGCCCAGGCGAAGACCTCCTGGCTGGTCACCTGGTCCGGCGGCTTGGCGAGCCTCCCGAAGAAGTGCTGGAGCATGCGGCTGTAGCCCTCCACGGTGCGCCGGGAGCCGGAACGGCGCTCCTTCTCGGCCAGGAAGGCCATCAGGGCGCGCTCCCAGCCTGAAGCTGTGTCGTCGAAGTCTGTGAGGTAGCGTTGCATCGTCGATACCTCCTTCTTTAGAATCTAGGGCATCGCTATATTGGCGTAGTGTGTGGGAAGTCAAGGGGCAGCTTGACCTGTCATGCCAGGCTCGTGGCGTGAACCTTTCCCGCGAGGGCCGACCGCGACCCATAGGCTGGCTGGTGATTTTCGGTGTTGGGCTACTTCGGGTTCCGTCGCTGGAAGAGTGGAGGTTCCCCAGTTGCTTATAATTGTACTCGGCTGGACATGATTCCGGCCATGAGGTGTGGAAT
>JBAROU010000162.1:0-14753 GCA_049642385.1 Dehalococcoidia bacterium
GCCGTCTCGACCTTGTTGCGGCGCTGGCCGCCCGGCCCGCTCGCGCGGTAGCGCTCCTCTCGACACGCCTTCAGCAGCGCCGTGTCATCGAGGCGGAGGTAGGCGTTGCGGCGGGCGGCAGAAGTTGGCGTCACCCCAAGAGGATACGAAAGAACGGCGAACGTTGCAGCTAAGGGAGCACTGTTACGGCTCGCGCCGTCGGAATAAGAGGAACGCCGACGACGACAACAAAATGCCAAGGCCACCAGCGGCGACTGCCGGCCAGATAGAGGAACCACCAGAGGCACCAGCCGCTCCGCCCGAATCCGGCAGCGCGTTTACCGTTGCTGTCGGCGTGGGGCCTTGGAGAACAAGCCTGATCTGTTGGATGAGGGGTAGGAATGCTGCGTCGCCGCTTACGAAGCCAACGGATCCCGCGCAGACGTCCGTGTCATAGCGACCGTCTTGACGCTGCGTGAGGAGCAAGAGAAACCGTTCACCGGCTTGCGGCGTTACGGTGCAGCTCGTCAGAGGCCCAGAAATACGTACAATTTGTCCGTCCTGATCGAAGATGACTGTAGTCGACGCTGCGTACAATGACAGCTTGTTCGGTCCAGACCCCTTGAGATACTCCTCGACAGCGACAATGCTCTCGCCAGGGCCACCGGGAACGAGCGCCTGACCAGGAGGCGAAAGCGGCGGCGGCGTTGGTACCGGGCCGAGGAGCTGGAGTCCCTGGCCCATTCCGACCACAATGAGATCTGCTCGGCTGACTCGTGCTTCGAGGGGGTTGTGTGCACACGTACACGCGGCCGCAGGGGTTGTCGCCACCACCCAGAGGGGCAGCGCCAGCAGAATCGCAGCGAGAAAGAGCCTCAGACCAGCCATCACAGTACGACTATACCAAAAGCGCTTCGCGCCCATGCTACCCTACGTCCGGCCATGCCCCCTCGCACAGCTCGCGCTGCCAAGCCGCGCTCACCCGCCTCGGCGGGCAAGCTCGCGCCCGCGCGCATCATCGCGCTGCTGGAGGGCGAGTACGGCACGGTGCCCTGGCGCCCCGCTGGCGACCCCATCGCGGAGCTGGTGCTGACGCTCCTCTCGCAGGCAACGTCCGACACGAACTCCGGCCGCGCCTTCATCCGTCTGCTGAACGACTTCCCTGACTGGGGCTCGCTCCTCGATGCCGACGTGAAGGCGATCGAGCGCGCGATCGAGCCGGGCGGCCTCGCGCCGACGAAGGCGCCGCGCCTGCAGGCGCTCCTGCGCGAGGTGTGGAGCAGGCGCGGCTCGTTCGACCTGACGTTCCTGCGCGACATGCCGCTGGATGAAGCGCGCGCGTGGCTGCGCAGCCTGCCCGGCGTCGGACCGAAGACGGCGGCCTGCGTGTTGCTATTCTCGCTCGGCGTGCCCGCGCTGCCCGTCGACACGCACGTCCACCGCGTGGCGAAGCGCCTCGGCCTCGTGCCGGAGAAGACGAGCGCGGAGAAGGCGCATGATCTGCTCGAGGCGATGCTGACGCCGGGCCAGGTCTACCCGTTCCACATCCAGCTCATCAAGCACGGCCGCCGCACGTGCAGCGCCCAGCGGCCGAAGTGCCCGGAGTGCCCGCTGCGAAACGGCTGCCCGGCAGTCGGGCTGTTCCATCCGGAGCTTATAGGTCGAGCGCGAGGTTAGGCCCGCCGGCGTCGCGGCTCGTCTCGTGGAAGCCGCAGCTGGCGTAGAAGCCGATCGAGTCTTCCCAATTGCCCGTCTCCAACACCACGCGCCAGTAGCCTCGCTCTCGGGCGTGCGCGATCAGGCGCGCCAGGATCGCGCTTGCGATGCCGCGCCGCCGATCGCGACGGCGGACGGACATGCGCACGACTCGCCCGATGCCGTCGCCCGCGTAGATGAGCGCGCCCGTGCCGACAACAGCGGCCGCATCGACTGCGACAACGAAAACGTCCCCGGCGTAGCTCGTCGTGATGTCTTCAAGGTCCGCGTTGACATCCTCGTCGACGTGGCCGAAGTGCTCGGCCAGACCGTCAACGATGATCCGGCGAGCGGCATCCTGGTCTTTCGTCGCGAAGGGCCGGATGACGATGCCATCGGGCGCGGCGGTGCGGTCATCGTCTCCCACGGTCATCCCTTCTCCGCCAGCAGGATCGCGCGCGGGGATTCCATGGTTAACTCTGAGCCGTCGAAGTTGCCCCAGGCGCGCTGCACGTTCAGCCCGGCTTGCTCGAGCATGATCGCAAGCTCGCGGGCGGTGTACACGCGGTGCGAGAACGATTGATGGCGGCGCTTGCCGTCTGCCGCGAAGTAGTACCAGTCGTTCTCGATACGGCTTGTGAGCGGGGTGTAACGTCGGCGCTGGAGCGCAAAGCCGCCATCTCGCCGCCGGTCCCAGTCGGTCTGCCGAAAGACGCGCATCAGGTAATCGTGGTTGAGCGTATCGATCAGGAAGCGCCCGCCGGGCTTCAGCGCCCGCGCCACGCCGTCCAGCACGCGCTGGTCTTCGGCTTCCGTATCGAAATAGCCCCAGGACGTGAACATGTTGATCACCGCGTCGAAGCGCCGCCGCGGAATCTCGCGCATATCGGCCTGCAGCCATTCGACATCGACGCGGGCGCGCTTCGCCGCCGCCTTCGCCAGCCGGAGGTGATGCACGGAGAGCTCGAGGCCAGTGACGCGATAGCCCCTTTGCGCCAGGCGCACCGAATGCCGGCCCCAGCCACAGCAGAGATCCAGCACCCGCGCGCCCTCCGGCAGCTCCAGCGCACCGACGACGAACTCCACCTGCGCGTCCGTCAGGCGATCGCGTACTTCTTCCGACATGAGCCCGCGCGGCCCTCCTATGTAGAAGTAGTCGTAGTACTCGCGCTCGAATAGCGTCTGGTACCAGGGCTTGCGTGCGGCCATGATGGCTCCCTTCTGGAAAAGCAACCGGCCCGCTGTGTTCAGGGCAGCGGGCCGGTCAGAGCGTTTCCGAAACGCGCGATCAGTCGCCCACTGCCGAACGGCAGCAGCCTACGAGCAGCAGGCCGATGATGTCGCGCCGATTCATCGTGCGCCATTGATAGCAGAGCGAAGCTACGCTGTCAAACGCGTCCCGCAAGGGACTGACAAGCGCTTGTCATGGCAATGATGGTCGGTTATCGTCAACCAAGCCTGTCCTCGCCGCTCGCAGGCTTGGGAGACGAGATGGGATCACGCACTTCTCTCAAGAAGATGGGAGCGGACTGGCGTTACTGGCTGCTGGCAACGGCTGTCCTTCTCCATCTGGCCATGATGGGTTCCCTCTTCTGGGGGTACCTTGACCTGCTCTTCGAGGGGACCCGTTTCGACCTGGTCGGACTCGACTTTTTCAGTATTTACGAAGCTGGCCGCCGAGCTTTGGAGAACGAACCGCTCTACGCGGGTGGGTTCGGTGTCGCTGTGGACGCGCCGTACTCGGTGGCCTACCGATACGTGCCGGCATTCGCGTATCTGTTCGCCGCGCCGGTGAGCACTGCCCCGCCCTGGTGGGCCTTCTGGGGCTGGGTCGCATTCAACGAGCTGCTGCTGCTTGTCAACGCCTACGTGACCTGGCGAATCAGCGCGAGAGGAACCTGGGGCCTCATCGCCGCCTCCATGTGGTTCTTGTTCACGCCGTTTTACCTTCATCAATACCTTGGGCAGTTCACCTTCGTCATGGCAACCGCGCTCTTTTGGGCAGGCATCGGGATCGTGCGCGGACGAGAGATCGTTGCAGGCATCCCCTGGCTTGCCTCCTTAGTCACGAAGAGTACCAGCGTCCTCCTTGGCCCTCTGTTCATCAGACTGATGTGGTGGCGCTCATTGATCGTCGCGGCCGTACTTGCGCTCGTGAACATCCCCTACTTCCTCTGGCGCACGAACGAGTTCGACCTGTTCTACCGGATGAACGTTCTCGGACTGTTCACCGAACAGCAGGACAGAGTCGTGCACTTCAATTCAGCCGATCACAGCGCTCCCGCCTTGCTCCGAAACGCGTTCCTTGCGTTTGATTCGTCGGCGATCGATGTGCCGCCGGTGTATGCCATCGGGCTGCTGATCATCATCGTGGGCTTCTCGTTGGAGGCTACGTTCCTGGCACGCAAAGCGGACCCGCTCAGTCTTTTCGCCATGTGGGTCTCCGTCTTCTTCCTGACCTACTGGGCATGGGAATTCGATTATGTGATGCTTCTGGGCCCGCTCGTCCTGTTGATCATCTTTCGACCAGCCGCTCGGCCTTGGGCGATCGTAGCCTTTGTCCTGATCGCTCTCCCAACGCCCTTTTGGCTCATCGACAGTCTTTGGAGCAGCGAGCCCGCCGTTGAGGTAGACCCTAGCCTTATCCATCTCTTCGGGCCGGAAGTAGCGGCAGCGATCCAGAGCGTGCGCGACGTACCCACGGGGCCCGGCAATCCGTTCCTCGTTCAAGAGACCTGGCCCGCGGCGGCCGTGATCTTCTATCACGCCATGAAACCGGTGGGCGCTACATTGCTGTGGGGCTACCTAGTTGTTTCGCAACTGAGGACGGGGATCACAGTATCGGCGTTCTGGCACGATGCTGGCACGGCTGAGGAAGCCCGGCAGCCAGCTACGTAATGCTGGCTGTTCACCTGTGGCGTGGAGCCTGTGGTCAACGCCGGACGAAGATCTGCTCTAGTTCGCCCTCGAACACCAGCTCCCAGTCCGGGTCGCGCGCGAGTCGGTAGCTCAGCGGATAGCCCGGCGGCAGCAACACCGCCTCGACGCGGTATTCGTCCAGTAGATCGCGCCAGCCGGGGCCAGCGCCTGCCAACGTGAGATAGTCACGCACGGGCTCGGGCCCGTACACGTCGGCGCGGCCGTCGATGAACACCTGCCCGTCCGGGTACAGCTCCTCGATCAGATAGCCACCCCACGTATAGTCGTTGAGGAGGCGAACGCCCGGTAGGTGCTCGCGCACGTAGGCGGCGCCCTCTTCCGGGTAGCCGTGGTTACTGGGCGACCAGCCGGACAGCGCACCGTGGAGGGAGCAGGACGAGCATCCTGTTACCCGCACCGGCGCGTCGGCCGAGCAGGTACATCAGACCAAGTGCCCGGCTTCCGCAGCCTGGCGGCCTTTGGCGCCCCGACAGCTTGCGGCGATGGCATCGCGCGCTCCTTGCCCGCCTCGAAGCCGCATGACTATACTCGAACATACTTCCATTATCGGGGCGCACAAACGTGGTACGAGTCGGCATTATCAATGTCACCGGTTACATGGGCGCCGAGGCCGCCAGGCTGCTCCACACCCATCCTAACGTCGAGATCGTTGCGGTCACGGGCCGGAGCGCCGCCGGCAAGCCGCTGGGCGAGGTCTTCCCGCACCTCGCGCCGCTCGGCCTCACGATCCAAGAGGAGCTGCGCGACGAGGTCGACGCGATCGTCTCCGCACTGCCACACGCGGCCAGCGCCGAGACGCTCCAGCCCTACATCGAGCGCGGGCTGCCCGTCGTCGACTTGAGCGCGGACTTCCGAATCCACCGTCTGGAGGACTACGAGCAGTGGTACGGGCCGCATCCCGCGCCGAAGCTGCTGGCGCGGGCTGTCTTCGGGCTGCCGGAGCTGCACAAGGAGGAGATCAAGCGCGCGAAGCTCGTCGCTAGCCCGGGCTGCCATTCGACCGCTGCGATCCTTGCGCTCGCGCCTGCGGTCAAGGCTGGCCTTGTCGAGCCGGACATCATCGTCGATAGCAAGACCGGCATCTCAGGCGCGGGACGCACGCTGGGGCTCAGCTACCACTTCTCCGAAGCGAACGAGGACGTCGCCGCGTACGCGCTGGGCGGGCACCGGCAGCTACCGGAGATGACGCAGGAGCTGGGCGCGCTCTGCGAGGCGCCCGCGCCGCGCATCACTTTCGTCCCGCACCTCGTGCCGATCACGCGCGGCATCCTCGTTACGTGCTACGCCACGCTGCGCGACGGCACGGACGCAGCAGCGATTCGCGAGGTATACGAAGACTTTTATCGTGAGGCGCCCTTCGTGCGCATCGTCACCGAGCCACCCGCGACGAAGCAGACGCTCGGCTCGAATGCGTGTCTCATTCATCCCACGGTCGACGAGCGCACTGGACGGCTGATCGTCGTGAGCTGCCTGGACAACCTGACGAAGGGCGGCGCGGGCCAGGGCATCCAATGCCTGAATCTGATGCTCGGCCTGGAGGAGTCGGCGGGGCTGCGCGGCATCGCGCTCTACCCATAGCTCATGGAAACGTCCCTGATCGACGTGCCGGACGGCACCATTACCACGCCCCGTGGTTTCCTCGCCGGGGCGATCGCCGCGGGCATGCGCGCTGATTACGAGCCAGGGCGGCTCGACCTCGGCCTCGTCTACTCCGAGCGAAGCTGCGCGGCCGCCGGCGCTTATACCAAGAACACATTTCGAGGCCCGCCGGTGCTGATCACGGAGCGCCACCTGGCGAACGGCCGCGCCCAGGCGATCATCGCTAACAGCGGCGTGTCAAACTCGCTCCTGGGCGAAGAAGGGATGCGCCACGCCGTTGAGATGGCGCAGCTTGCGGGAGAGAAGCTCGATCTCGACCCGCACGACGTCGTCGTCGCGAGCACCGGCGTCACCGGCTGGCGTCTACCTATCGAGCGGATCGGTGAAGGCGTGCCGCGCATCATTCTCAGCGAGGACGGTGGCGACGCGTTCGCCCATGCGATCATGACGACGGACCTCGTCGCAAAGCAGGCGGCCGTCCGGTTCGACTGGGACGGCGTGACATACGCGGTTGGTGGGACGGCGAAGGGCTCCGGCATGATCCACCCGGACATGGCGACCATGCTCGCGTTCCTCACCACAGACGCACCCATCGAACCAGCCGTCCTCGCACCACTGTTGACGGGCGTCGTGGACGCATCCTTCAACATGCTGACGATCGACGGCGACACGAGCCCGAACGACACGGTCGTGCTGCTCGCGAACGGCGCAGCAGGCCTCGATGGGTCGGGGTTCGGGCCGCAGCACCCGGCGCTGCCGCTCCTGCGCGCAGCCGTTCAGCGCGTCGCGGTGAGCCTGACGCGCGAGCTCGCGCGCGACGGCGAGGGCGCCAGCAAGCTGCTCGAAGTGACCGTGGAACACGCGGCGAGAGAGACGGACGCGCGTCGGGCGGCCAAGGCGATCGCAGGGTCGCTCCTCGTCAAAACCGCCGTCTTCGGCGGCGACCCGAACTGGGGCCGGATCCTCGTCGCCTTTGGTAATACCGGCGTCGACGCGGAGGAGAAGCGCATCACGCTCCGGCTCCAGGACGTGGAGGTTTACCGGGGAGGCGCGCCCGTTGTCTTCGACAACACGGCGCTCGCGCGGGCACTGGCGCAGAGCGAGGTGCGGATCCGCGTCGACCTCGGCATAGGCGACGCGGCGGCTACCGCGTGGGGCTGCGACCTGACACCGGAGTACGTCCGCATCAACAGCGAATACACCACATGACGGCTGATCCGCTCACCGTGGTCAAGATCGGTGGCTCTACGCTCGGCCAGCACGACACATCGCTGGACGACGTGGCGACGCTCTTCGCCGAAGGGCGGCGCTTCGTCGTCGTTCACGGCGGCGGCGCGACGATCACGGAGTGGCTCGCGATCCACAATGTGGAGTCGCGCTTCGTGCGCGGCTTGCGCGTCACCGACGAACGCGCCCTCGACGTCGTCGTCGCCGTGCTCGCGGGTGTGGTGAACAAACGCCTCGTCGCGGAACTCGAGGCGCGCGGCGCGCCGGCCGTGGGGCGCTCCGGAGCCGATGGCGCTGTGATACGCGCGCGCCGTTACGACCCGGAGCTGGGCTTCGTGGGGCAGGTCGTGTCTGTCGACGGCGAAGCGCTACGCGCCGCAGCGCGCGACGCGATCGTCGTCCTCGCGCCGATCGCGATCGAAGTGGAGGGCCAGACCCCGCGCCCACAGCTCTTGAACGTGAACGCAGACACCGCCGCAGGCGAAATCGCCGTCGGCATCGGCGCGCAACAGCTCATCTTCCTCACCGACGTCCCCGGCGTGATGGACGGATCGGGCGCCGTTCGTTCCGAATTGAGCGCGAATCAGACGCGGGAGCTGCTGGACAACGGCGTCGTGGCGGGTGGTATGATCCCCAAGGTGGAAGCAGCACTTCACGCAGCAGCATCCGGCGTGCCGGCCCACATCGTGGACGGCCGGCGCGCGGGTGCGCTCCGGGACGTCATCGCGGGCCAGCAGGCCGCCGGCGGCACGAGGATCGTCTAGCCCGCCGTGTCGTTCCAGTTCCCCCAAGGCGACGACGCAAGTAACTTAGGGCCCCCGCCTGGCCCCTTCCGGTTCAGACGCCGCCCGCGCTGGCGGTTGCCCGGCGGCGTTACCCGCTGGGCGGTGGTGGTCGTCGTTATCGTCGTGCTGTTCGTCATCGCCAGCATCTTCAGGAGCATCTACGCCAACTGGCTCTGGTTCGACAGCGTGGAGAGCGCCAGCGGCCAGGACTACCTCTCCGTCTTCAAGCTACGCATCACGACGCGCATCTGGCTCTTCTTCGCCGGGCTGGGCGTCTTCCTTGTCTTCTTCGGGGCCAACCTCCTGCTCGCGCTGCGCCAGGCGGCCCGTAGCGGCGGGATCACGATCCCATGGGGCGATGTCGAACCGATCGCCGCCCGACGCGTCATCGTCGTCGTCGGCCTGGCGGCGACGCTGTTCATCGCGGTGATCTTCGGGGCGCAGGCGGCGAGCCAGTGGGACAACATCTTGCTCTTCATCCACAGCGAGCCGTTCGGCGTGAAGGACCCTGCCTTCAGCCGGGACGTTGGTTTCTACATCTTCCAACTGCCAGCACTGAACTTCATCGCCGGCTGGTCGCTCGCCCTCGTCATCCTGACGACGATCGGCGTGGTCGCCGTGTACGCGAGCCAGCTCCTGCTCGCTGAGTCCCGCGCACAGGCGCCGGGCCTCGCCCGACCGCACGTCTCGCTCCTGCTCGTCATCGCGATCGCGCTATTCGTCTGGCGCTACTGGCTCGGGCGTTATGCGCTGGTCTACTCAGAGCGAGGAGCCGCGTTCGGCGCCGGCTGGACCGACATCCACGCGCAGCTGCCGGTGATCTACGCGCTGATGGCGTTCGGCGCGGTCACGGCGCTCCTCGTCCTCGTCAGCATGTTCCAGCGCAGACTGCTTGTTCTGCCGGTCGGCGCGGCCGTGCTTTGGGTTGTCGCCGCGATTGTTGGAGGGATCATCTTCCCCACTACCGTCCAGCGCTTCCAGGTAGAGCCGAACGAACTGGTGAAGGAGCGTCCCTACATCGCGCGCAACATCGCGGCGACGCGCAGCGCCTACGCGCTGAACCGCATCGAGGAGAAGCCGTACCCGGCCAATGCCGCCGTGACCGCAGCCGAGATCGAAGCGAATCCGGACACCGTAAAGAACATCCGCCTCTGGGACCACCGCCCGCTGCTCCAAACGTTGAACCAGGTGCAGGCCCTCCGCCAGCTCTACGACTTCCGCAACGTTGACGTCGACCGCTATGTCATCGACGGTGACCTGCGCCAGGTGATGCTCTCGGTGCGCGAGCTCGACTCCGAGAAGCTGCCGGCCGACGCCCAGGGCTGGGTCAACCGCCGGCTTGAGTTCACGCACGGCTTTGGCTTGGCGATGTCACCCGTGAACGAGGTTGTCCAGGAAGGGCTGCCGGACTTCTTCGTCAAAGACATCCCGCCCACAGGCAAGTTCGACATCAAGGAGCCGCGCATCTACTACGGCGAGGCGCCCGAACACTACGTCATCGTCAACGGCAACGAGCCGGAGTTCGACTATCAGAGCGGCGAAGAACGTCGCACGACCGTCTACGACGGCGGAGGCGGCGTCAAGCTCAACTCGTTCGTGCGCAAGCTGGTGTACTCATGGGAGTTCGGCGACTTCAACATCATGATCAGCGACGCGCTGAACAACGACAGCCGCGTCCTCTACCGCCGCAACATCCAGGACCGCATCGGCGAGATCGCGCCATTCCTACGTTTGGACGCCGATCCGTACGCGGTGCTGGCAGACGGCCGTATCTTCTGGGTCCAGGACGCCTATACCTCCACCGACAAGTACCCGTACTCGACGCGTGTCGCCGGCATCAACTACATCCGCAACAGCGTCAAAATCGTCGTCGACGCCTTCGACGGGACGACGACGTTCTACCTGGTCGAGCCGAACGATCCGATCGCCCGCGTCTACGACAAGATCTACCCCGACCTGTTCAACCCCTTCGGGGATATGCCGACGGAGCTGCGCGATCATCTGCGCTATCCAGAGGAGCTCTTTCGCATCCAGGCGCAGCTCTATTTGAGCTACCACATCCAGAACCCGACGATCTTCTTCAACCGCGAGGACCTCTGGGATATCCCATCGGAGGTGGTGGAGCAGAACGTCGAGCAACCGATCGAGCCCTATTACGTGATCATGCGCCTGCCCGGCGAGCAGCAAGAGGAGTTTGCGCTCATCATGCCCTTCCGCCCGGCGCAGCGCGACAACACCATCGCGTGGCTTGCCGCGCGTTCGGACCGCGAACACTACGGCACGCTCCTCGCGTTCCGCTTCCCCACCGATTCGCTCGTCTTCGGACCGCGCCAGGTGGAATCGCGCATCGACCAAAACGAGGAGATCTCCGCCCAGCTCACGCTCTGGAACCAGGCCGGCTCGCAGGTGATCCGCGGCAACCTGCTCATGATCCCGATCGGTGACGGCAACCTGTTCGTCGAGCCGATCTACCTCCAGGCCGCCGGCCGCCAGCTCCCTGAACTCAAGCGCGTCGTCGTCGCCAACGGCAGCAATATCGCGATGGAGCCGACGCTCGAACGGGCGCTCCAGGTCGTCCTCGGCCGCGCCCAACCGAGCGCGCCTGTTGGCGGGGAGGGCGGCCCGACGCCCACGCCTGGCGCCACGCCGGCCGCCGGCGAAACGCCGCCCGACACGACACCCGCCCCGACGGCCACCGCCGCTGCGGACAACATCAACACGTTGATCCAGCAGGCGAACGATAGCTTCCAGCGCGCGCAGCAGCTCCTTCAACAGGGCGACTTCGCCGGATACGGCCAAGAGGTCGACCGGCTGCAGGGTATCCTCCAACGGCTGATGGACCTTTCCGGCTCCTCTCAATAGCCGTGGAACCGTAACACTTCCGCAACACCCCGCCGCGGTGCATTCGGTATCCTGTTTCGAACGGCACCTACAAGCGTAAGGAGTGACGCATGCTAATGCGACGAGCGATATTCACGTGCGCGGGCGCGCTCATCGTCCTCATCGTCGCTACCGTTGCCGGCTGGTGGTTCTTCGTTCGCGAGGACAATGAGCTCGCCACCAACCCGCCGGACATCCCGGACGAGCTCGTCCAGCCGACAGAGTCCGCCCCTACTGCCTCCGCCGGTAACGATGTCCTCACATTTCGAATCGTCCCAGCACAGTCCGAGGCCGCTTACTTCGTCGATGAGGAGCTGGCGTCGATAGGCCTGCCCTCCACCGCGAAGGGCACGACCCAGGAGGTCGAAGGTGAGTTCCATCTCACGCCCGACGGCACGGCGCTCGCGCCTAATGCCGGGTCGAGCTTCACCGTCGATCTCCGCAACCTGGCGAGCGATGAATCGCGCCGCGACGGCCGCGTGCAGGAAGCGCTGGAGACTGCCACCTATCCCACGGCCGCATTCGCCATCACCAGCGTTACAGGGTACGACCCGGGCATCGCTGAGGGCGAGGAACAAACGCTCATGCTCACTGGTACGCTCGACCTGCACGGCATCCAGAAGGACGTCACCTGGGAGGTCAAGGCGAGGCGCGAGAGCAACGTCATCTCCGCACTTGCGACGCTCGTCGTGCCCTTCGCCGACTTCAACATCACGGCGCCCACCTTCGCGGGCCTCGTCTCGATCGACGACCAGGCGACGCTACAGGTGCAGCTCGTCGCCGAACTCGTGTAGGATCGCTTCGTGGCGTACGACGAACAGCTCGCCAAACGCGTTCGCGGCCATCTGGCGAAGCGCATGGGGCTTACCGAGCGGAAGATGTTCGGCGGGCTCGCGTTCATGATCGCTGGCAACATGTGCTGCGGCGTCGTCGGCAAGGATCTCATGGTGCGCGTCGGCCCCGATGCGTACGACGAGGCTCTCGCGCAGCCCGGCGCGAAGCCGATGGACTTCACCGGCCGGCCGATGCGCGGCATGGTCTACGTCTCGTCGAAAGCCACCTCGGACGATGCGGCGCTGGCGGAGTGGGTCGAGCGCGGCGTAGCCTTCGCCTCATCGCTACCGGCGAAATAGCCGCCCACGGCGCGTGTTACACTCTCAATCGAGTCTCTCGCTCGTCGTGACAAGAGGAGGTAGCGTGGCGCAGTTTCACTTCTCGCCCCGGCCCAACCGGGCCCACGAGATTGGCTGGCGTGAGTGGGGCTTCGAGGCGTTCGAAGACGCCCGCCGCGAAGACAAGCCGATCCTGCTCGGCATCTCGGCCGTCTGGTGCCACTGGTGCCATGTCATGGACGAGACGTCCTACTCCGACCAGCAGGTGATCGACCTGATCAAAGAACGCTACGTGCCGGTGCGCGTCGATAACGACCAGCGCCCGGACATCAACGCTCGCTACAACATGGGCGGCTGGCCGAGCACCGCCTTCCTCACGCCGGACGGCGAGGTGCTCGCCGGCATGACCTACGTTCCACCTGAACAGCTGCGCCAGGCGCTCGACCAGCTCAGCACGTACTACAAGGAGAATCGAAGCGAGATCGGCCAGAAGGTCGAGGAGATGCGCACGCGACGGCAGCAAGCCGTCGCCCAGATGGGCGGCGCGGGTGACCTCTCCGACCAGGTCCTGGACCAGGTGCTCGTCGCGATCGCGGACGTCTACGACCCGGTCTACGGCGGCTTCGGCACGGAGCCGAAGTTCCCTCAGGCGGACAGCATCGATCTGCTCCTGTACGCCCATCTGCGCCGCAACGACCCTGATCTGCTCCACATGGCGCGCAAGACGCTGGAGCAGATGGCCGGCGGGGGCATGTTCGACCACGTCTGGGGAGGCTTCTTCCGCTACTCGACGAACCGCGACTGGAGCGTGCCCCACTTCGAGAAGATGCTGGAGGACAACGCCAACCTGCTGCACAACGTCCTGCGCCTCTACCACATCACCGGCGACGAGCGCCACGCTACGATCGCCACGCGCGTGATCGAGTACCTCGATACGTGGTTGAGCGATCCGGAGACCGGCGCGTTCTACGGCTCGCAGGACGCCGACGAGGAGTTCTACCCGCTCGACGGCGACGCGCGCGCCCAGCGCGAGGCGCCCTACGTCGACCGCACGATCTACACGAGCTGGAACGCGCTCACGATCTCTTCGTATCTCATGGCTTCATGGGCGCTGGACCGGCCGGAGCTGCGCCCAGACGGGCGCCCGTCTGGGCGCGACCGGGCGCTGCGCGCGCTCGACTTCCTATGGGAGCGCCTGCACACGCCCGGTCAGGGCATGAGCCGCTTCTTCGACGGCGAGCCGCACCTGAGCGGCCTCCTGGGCGACCAGGTCTTCACCGCGATCGCCTTGCTCGATGCCTATCAGACTTCGGGCGATCCGAAGCAGCTCGACCGCGCGCTCGAGCTGGCGTCGCTCCTCGAAACGCGCTTCTACGACGCCGATCTCGGTGGCTTCTTCGACGTGTGGGAGGGCCACGACTCGCTCGGCCGGCTCGACATGCGCCAGAAGCCGCTCACTGACAATGCCTTTTGCGCCGGGCTGTTTCTCAAGCTCGAGCACTGCACCCGCGAGCCACGCTATCTCGACGTCGCGCGCCGCACGCTGGAGCATTTCGGTGGGCAGCAGGAGAATATCGGCCACTTCGCCGCCGCCTACGGCCGTGTCGTCGACAGCTACCTGCACCCGCAGGCCGACGTAAAGCTCGTCGGTGCGCACGACCAGCTCGCCGAGCTGCACCGCGCGGCGCTGCGCCTGCGCGTGCCCGACCGCACCGTCCAGCTCCTCGACCCAGCGCGTGACGCCGAGCTGCTCGTCGCGCTCGCGTTGCCGTCGGAGCCCGCCCCCGCCGCTTACGTCTGCTACGGCACAGCGTGCTCGGCGCCCGTGCGCACGGCTGCAGAGCTCGAAGCGACGGTGGCGCGGATGCACGAGCAGGCGCAAGAAGCGCGCATCGCGCGCTGAGACAGCAGCCGTACTACTGACTAGGAGCCGGGGGGCGTTTCGTTAGCTCACCTGTCTCCGTTGGCATCATACCTTGGACAGTTCCTAGATAATCAGCGTAGCTTGCTCTAAGCAGGAACTGCAGTACCCCAATTATCGGTCGCTGGCCATGCTCGTCTCTATGAGTCGGCGGTGGATGATGATCCAATGCCCAATCTGCAAGCGCGGTGCCCCATTGCGCACCCTTCTGCTCTTTGAAGTTGAACTCTGGCCCAAAACATTCGCTTATGAGACCAACAATGCGCTTATCCGTTCCTTTTGCTAAATTTGCTTGTCGTCTGTCATGCACTTCCCTTACAGTAACCCTCACTTTTGCTCCGGATTGCCTTGCCAAGGCATTCGCCACGCGCACTAATTCACCTGTGCTGAAATTCTCCTCCTCGAAGTCTGTCTCCCAATGCTTGAACTCTGCCGGAAGTAAGCCATCATTTGCATACCTTCTAAGTTGCCGGAGTCCGTCACTCTCGAAGTCAATTACTACATAAGGAAAGCGCTGCTCCCTCCGCAGCCGCTGAAGCGTCTGTCTGATCTTGCTCACATTCCCATACCCATCGAGTGTTTCCAGCTCGATTCCCGCTTTGTACAGACCTACGC
>JBAROU010000172.1:0-5376 GCA_049642385.1 Dehalococcoidia bacterium
GGCATGCTCTGGATCAGCGCCCGCTCGCCCTCCTCCCAGATGGTAACCAGGAGCATCTTCGCGCCGAGCACCTTCGCCAGCTCGGCGGCGTACGGCAGCGCCCCCGCCGATAGCTCTGAGCCGTCCAACGGCACAAGGATGAGTCCTTCGCCCGCGTTGCGCTGGTCGTTCTCACCGGTCATTGTCGCTCTCCTTACTCTACTCGTGACAGCTCGTCCAACAGCACGCGGTTTCTCTTCTGCTCTTCGGCCTCCTCTTCGACGTCGCGGTCATCGGCCGACGACTGCGCGACGAGCACGGGACAGTGCGCCGAGTACAGCAGCTTCTGCGCAACGCTGCCGAACACGCGAGGGCCCAAACCACCCATGCCATGTGAGCTGATCACGATGAGATTGCTGGCGTCACGTTTTGCCTCCTCCACAAGCGTCGTGGCGACCGGGCCGGAGAGGACGCGCATCTCGACGCTCAGCCGGTCCTCCCGCAGCTTCTTCGCAACCGACGAGAGATACGCCTCAGCCTCCTTCGTTTGTGCGTCTTCCATCTCCCTGAGCAGGTTGGGCCTGTAGAAGCGCCCGGGTACGGGCGGCGGGACGACACGCGCGATCACCAGCGTGGCGGACAGGCTCTCGGCGATATCGGCCGCAATCACAAGCGCTCGCTCGGCCAACTTCGAGCCATCCAGCGGTACCAGTAGTCGCCTAATCATTGCTGCCTCCTCTGCACTCCGCCTGGTCTGATATCGTCCAACGATTCGTTCCAGCTCGCGGCCGAGCTGGTCGGTATTGACATGCTTCAGCAGGTACGTCGCCACGCCCGCGCGCTCTACCGCCTTCCAGCGTTCAGGCGTCATGAACGACGCGAGCGCCACGACCGGCACGTCCGTCAGGTGACACAGCGCCCTGCAGCTCTCCAATTCCTGGCCGTTGCGAAGATGCAGATCCACCAGGAGCACCTCGGGCTGCGTCTGCTCTAGCAAGCCAGCCGTCTCCTTCGCGTTGCGGGCGACAGCGACGAGCTCGAGCCCTGGGCTGCGCCTGAGCCGGCGCGCCAAGTCGGCCCGCCCTTCATCCTCGTCATCAACCAGCAGAACCCTGACATTCACGGCTTCTCGCTTCAGGGTACGGTTGGCTGCTCAGAGCGACCTAGGCCCAGATCGCCCCTTTTCGTGTGGCCGAACGGCCCTCCGCACGAAATGGGGTCAGGATTCTACGAGAGGTCCTTCGTGGCGCGCCGCCGCGCGATGAACGCCGCGGCTTCCGAGCGCCGGTGCAGGTTCAGCTTGCTGAGGATGCTGCTGACGTAGTTTTTGACCGTCTTATCGCTCAAGAAGACGTCCTGGGCGATCTCTTTGTTCGTCTTGCCATCGGCGATCAGGTCCAGGATCTTGCGTTCCTGCTCCGATAGCAGGGCCAGGTCATCGTCCTTCTTCTCGGGCCCGGCGCGCAGGCGCTCCAGCACGCGCGCCGTGACACCCGGATCGAGGAGCGACTCGCCGCGCGCCACGCGCTCCAGCGCATCGATCAGCACCTGGCTGCGTGTCTGCTTGAGCAGGTAGCCGCTGGCTCCCGCCATGATCGACGCGAGCACGGCTTCGTCGTCGGCGTACGAGGTGAGCATGAGAACCTTCGTGTCGGGCCGCTGCGCCCGTATCTCGCGGCAGGCCTCGACGCCGCTGCCATCCGGCAGGCGCACGTCCATGATCACGATGTCCGGCTCGCTACGTCTTGCCTCCTCGATCGCCGCCGCGACGGTGTCGGCTTCACCGACGAAGTCGAAGTCGGTGCGCTTCTGGATCAGCGCGCGCAGCCCTTCGCGCACCACATCGTGGTCGTCGACGATCATGATCCGCGCCTTATCTGCCATCGTCAGTCCTCCTTCTCACCCAGCGGGACTTCGATCGTGAGCGTCGTGCCATCACCGGGATCAGAACAGACACGGACTGAGCCGCCCAGCCGCTCGACGCGCTCACGCATGTTGCGCAGGCCCTGGCCCGCACCCGGGCGCCCTTCCTCGAAACCAACGCCGTCGTCGACGAACGTCATACGAAACACCCCGCCTGCTTGCTCCAGCTCCGCCGAAACGGCGTGCGCTCGCGCGTGTTTGCGCACGTTCGTGAGCGCCTCCTGCGCGACGAGCAGTAGCTCGCCCATCTGCTCTGGCGATAGGTCCTGACACGCCCCCGGCTGCTCCCGCAGCTCGACCTGCAGCAGCGCGTTCACCTGGAGCTCCTTCAGCAGCCCACCGACCGCGCTCGCCAGGTCCGTGTCGGCGAGCATGCCCGGTCGTAAGTGAAAGATGTAGCTGCGGATATCCGCGATCACCTGGTTGAGCTGATCGATCGAGCGCTGCAACTCCGGCGCGACGGCGTCCGGCTCGTCCGTCAGGTCATCGAGGCAGCTCTCCAACTTGAGGCCCGTCGCGTAGAGCGACTGGATCACGCCGTCGTGCAGGTCCATGCCGATGCGTTCGCGCTCCTCGAGCACCACCAGGTCCTGCACCTGTTGATAGAGCTGCGCGTTGCGGATCGCCATCGCCGCCTGCGCCGCGAACAGCACGAGTAGGTTCTCGTCCTCCGGCGTGAACTCCACGCCGGCCGTCTTCTCCGTCAGATAGAGGTTGCCCAGCGCGTGGTCGCTGTGCCGGATGGGCGCGCCGAGAAACGTGTGCATGGTCGGGTGGTTAGGCGGGAACCCGACGGAGCGCGGGTGGTCCGCCAGGTCGCCCAGGCGGAGCGGCTCCTGCAGACTCTGCAGCCAGCCCAAGAGCCCCAGGCCCTGTGGCAACGGGCCAATGCGCGCTCGCTCCTCCTCCGTAACGCCGTTGGTGATGAACTGCTCGATCTGACCCGTCTGATCGAAGATCGCGAGCGCGCCGTAGCGGGCTCCGGTGAGCTCGCACGCGCTGTCGACGACGTGTTGGAAGACCGTCGGCAGCTCCAGCGACGATGCAATGTGGCGGCTGAGCCCGCTGAGCAGAAGCAGACGCTGGCGCAACCGATCCGCCTCTGCTCGCAGGTTCGCGATCTCCCGGTCTCGTCTAGCGTTGAGCTCTCGGTCTGAGGTCAACAGATCACCTCGAAGCGCTAAAGGATGGTTGGGCTCGCGCCTCTTCTGCAGTGTAAGGAAAGCAGCCGAGGGCCGACAGTACACGCGCATCTGTGGCGAACATGTCTATGGCGTGCGAACGGGCCACTTGGCCCTCATGTTTGTGCTGTTTGCCTCCATCGCTAGACCTCAGTACTCGCCGATCCTGGATCGCGAAGCAAGCGAAGGAAGCAACACAGGAGGTGCAGCATGAATACCACGAACTTGGTCAACGCTCGCCGACTCGACCGCAGGCACTTTTTAGGTGCGGCCGCGTTAGGGGCCGCCGGCGTAGGCCTCGCAGCCTGTGGCGACAACGACAACAGCAGCCAGGCGGCAGTAGCACCGACGCCAACGGTAGCCGTCCCCTTGCCGTCCGGCGAGCTGGCCGCAGTGCGCGACGCCACGCTACCTCCGGTTTCGAACCAGCGCACGATCGACCTCAAGCTGGAGGCCACCGACGTCACGTACGAGGTAGCGGCGAACGTGCGCTACAAGGCCTGGACATTCGGAGGTACGGTACCAGCGCCTGTCTTGCACCTGCGCCAGGGCGACACCGTGAACTTCCAACTCCTCAATAGCAGCACCTTAGGCCACTCGATCGACTTCCACGCCGCTCAGGTTGACTGGGAGGCCAACTACCGCACGATCCAGCCGGGCGAGACTATCGAGTTCACCTGGACCGCCGATGTCCCGGGCGCGTTCATGTACCACTGCGGCACGCCGACCGTGCTCCACCACATCGGCAATGGCATGTACGGCGCCGTCATCGTCGAGCCGCAGGACGGTTACCCGGAGCACGCCGACCGCGAGTTCTGGCTGGTGCAAAGCGAGTTCTACTTGCAGCCCACGGACGACGGCGAATGGACTGGCGACCTCGCGAAGATGAAGGAGGTGCGACCCGACTTCCTGGCCTGGAATGGCACCGCGTTCCAGTACCGTGACCAGCCGCTCCAGGCCAAGGTCGGTGAACGTATCCGCTTCCACGTCGTTAACGCCGGGCCTACGCTGTGGTCGGCTTTCCATGTCATCGGCGCTCTGTTCGACGTGGTGTACGTGGGCGGCCATCCGGCCAACCCGATGCAGGGCCTCCAGACCCACACCATCGCCCCCGGTGACGGCGCCACCTGCGATGTCACCATCCCGGCGCCCGGCAAGTACCCGATCGTCACCCACAACTTCGCCTTCACGGAGCTGGGTATCGTCGGGGTGCTGGAGGTCACGGAGTAGTCGCAGCACGAACTCTCGCGAAGCCCACAGCCGGGCGCAAGGTGCCGTCCGGCCGTTCCAGCCATGAGTGACCAACGGCACGTTCCTTCAGGGCCGAGTGGCAGTCGTTGTGGAAAGACTTCCAGCGTACGCTAAGGGTGCGGAGGGAGGTGTCAACGATGAAGGTCAGAGATGTGATGTCCATGGCGATCGTGGAAGTGCCGGCTCACGCAACGTGCCAAGGGGCGGCACAGCTCATGCGGCAGTGGGGCGTCGGTATGCTACTGGTCACGAAGGAAGGCCGTGAACTCGAAGGGATCATCACGGATCGCGATCTGGTCACGCGCTGCCTGGCCACGGCCGACGAGCCCGCCCAGCTCCAGGTACGCGACTACATGGAGCAGCGCCCCACCACCGTCGAGGCCGACTGTGATCTAGAACGGGCCCTGGAAGTCATGCACAAGACGCACCACCGCCGGCTGCCAGTGACCGAAGGCGGCAAGAAGGTCGTCGGCCTGCTTTCGATCGATGACGTCGCGCTCGACGTAAAGCACTATACGGATGCCTTCCTCTCCGTCGCCGGGCAGTACAGCCGACGCAGCCGGCTCCTGGAGACAGCGGATCGGCGAAGGAGGGGGCCATGACACACGAAGCTCGCTCGTTTGGCGTTCGCCAGTTACTCGCCGAGGTGAACCTTCGGGACTTTTCCCGGATGGTCCTCGGCGAGCTGGCGCTTGTGAGCAGCTCCGTACGGCTCGCCATCGAGGAACGGCGGCTGCTCCTTCCCATCGTATTACTCGTCGCGCTGCTCAGGCTGCTGTTGCTCGCGCTGGTCGTCGTTGTGCTTGGTGGCGCCATTCTCGCGATCACGCTGGTGCGCGGCGTGGTGCGCCTCCGTGGCGGAGGCACCGCTGCGAACACTCCCGATTAGCAGTCTGTGGGCGGTCAGCGCACTGCCCTTCCGACTTCCCTCGAACAACGACACAACCGGTCGAGGCCGCGGCTCGGTGACGGGCCGTCTGCACCGACGAGAAGGGGCCGTTGTACCCATGCCAGACGGCGACCAGATGTCGTCTACTAGAAC
>JBAROU010000200.1:0-24909 GCA_049642385.1 Dehalococcoidia bacterium
CTCCTACTTCGACCGCCAGCAGACGTTGGGCAGCGGTGGAGGCCAGGGGGGCGGCGCCCTCATCGCCACCGGCCCCGCCACCGGCGAGTCGCTCGCCATCCTGCTCGGCGGCGGTAAGGACAACATCGACGAGGGCTACCGCAAGCTCATGGCGATCCGCCAGAAGCAGGTGCGCGAGCTGACACAACGATTGAAGGTGTGCGGTCTGGGCGAATACGCAGACGCGATGCAGGCGCGGCTCCAAGCCTTCGCCGGCGCCAACTAGGCTGAGGGAGCAAGACGATTATGGCAGACAACGACCTTCCCGAAAGCCTCGTCAAGGCCGCCAAAGCGCACAACTGGCCCCTCGACGTCGTTCGACAGGGCATCAGCGCGGGCGTCCCCGCTCAGCTCCTCGAAACGGCGATCAACTCGGGCCTCACGCCTGAGCAGGCTCGCCAACGGATGTTGAACCGCGCCGGAGGCGGCGCCCCGCCCGGCTTCCCGCCGCCGCTCGATATGAGCTGGTCGAAGGTCCCCACCCAGCGCGGCATGCGCCCGAAGATCGGCACCGAGGGGCTCACGCTGCGCGCCGTCGACCAGGACGTCTACGGCGATGCGCCAGATCGCTGGCCCTACGAGAACGACACGCCTCGTGGGGCATTCGTACCGCCCGGTCTCGTCGGCCTACCCGCGAGTTACACGATTTACGACAAGGCAGAGGTCTGGGCCGAAAACAGCGCAGACCTCTACGAGGACGCGATCCGCGATCGCTGGGCCTCCGCCACCGCGATCCCGTGGGACACGCTCCAACCCCTGCCCGACCACATCGAGCAGTCTATCTGCCAGCTCTGCACCAACTGGAGCGAAGACTCCCACATCGCATTCGAGACGATCTCGGCGTGGCTCGAGCAGATCAGCTACGGCTACCACGAGGTGAAGCTGTACCTGGCCACGCAAGTCTTCGACCTCGCCCGCCACACGGAGGCCTTCCGCAAGCGCGCGCTCGCCAACGGTGGTGGCCTGGGCGTGCAATCGACAGGCCACATGCACCGCGCCATCGCTTCCGCGCTCAGGTTCACCGAGCTAATCATCGACATCAACGTCGTGCGCACGAGCTTCACCCTCACGCTGATCCAACGCTACGGCGACCTCATCGCGCGCAGCGAGGCTGACCGCGAGCTCTTCCGTCTCGTGAGCCGCGACCTCGAGCGCCACCTGGCGTACGGAATGGAGCACCTACGTTACTTCCTGCTGCGCCAGCCCGACAAGCGCGGTCAGGTAGAAGCATGGCTGAATCGCGCCGAACTTCTGCTGGGAGGCGACGTGCGTCGCAACGTCCCCTTCAATGAAGCGCTGATCCTACTGCTGGACGACGATCCGAAGGCCGGCTCCGCCAAGCTGATGCAGCTGCGTCGCGGGCAGGTGGAGGATTACTTGGATCGCCTGACGCAGGTCAACATCCGCGACCACCGCGATGCCCTGCCCCGCTCGCTGGCGTTCTACATCGAAGAGCCGCAACCCGCCGAACTCGCCCACTAGGCGAACAAAGACCCGGACAATAACGGAGCGCCTCCAACTTCGGGGGCGCTCCGTTATTGTCCGGCGATCCGACCGTGGATTGTTACTGGTGTGATTCGCGCTTCATCGTCCAGAAGTGCGGGCCGCCTTTCGGCAGGTCATCCTCCACGACGACGTCGAAGCCGTGCTTGCGATAAAACGTGACATTGCGCTCCTTCATCGTCTCGAGGTAGCACGGCAACCCCGAAGCGTCCGCCCGCGCGAGGATCGGCTCGATAAGCGAACCGCCGACGCCATGCCCCTGTCGCTCCGGCTCGACGCCCAGGATCATCAAGTACCAGTGCTGCGGTGGCATATCGCGCTTATGCAGCTCTTCCACGTGATTCATAGCGCCCATGAAGCGCATGAACGCACCCATCCCTAGCTTGAGCGGCGCCGCCAGCATTCCCGCGCGCATCATACGCAGCGGCGAAAGCGTGAACTCACCTGGTGGCAGCCACACAGCCGCGCCCTCCACGGACCGCGGCGTCGTGTACACCTCACCAAACATGTCCCCATAGCGCGCGCCGGTCCCGAAGAACCAGGGCAGCACGCGTGCCCGCTTCGCGTCGTCGGGTTCCACGTAGATGGTCAGCGGGTCGTCGAAGAACGCCCGCCCCAGCACCTGCCCTGCTTCCTTAATTTGCGTCTTCGCCAATCGGGTGGTTTCTGTCTGCGTTGCCATCGAATCGCCTCCCAGAACGACATGTCCTGCTTCATGAACACGACGATACCACCGACCGCGTGATCCGGCAACATTCCATTACGAGAAGCGACGGGTTAGGCAGCCGTCTGCTGTCGCTGGAGCTGCTCCTCCACCACCAATTCGATAAAGACCTTCAGGATCTCCGGATCGAACTGCGTGCCTGAGCCGGCGAGGAGCTCGCCCAGAACACGGTCATAGGGCAGCGCTTTACGGTATGGCCGATCGAGCGACATGGCCGAGTAAGAGTCGGCAACGGCGATAATCCGGCCCAGAAGCGGGATACCATCGCCCTTGAGGGCGCGCGGGTAGCCGGTCCCGTCGAATCGCTCGTGGTGGCAGGAAACAGCCTGGATCACGTCCTTGAGCTGAGGCACCTCGCGGATCAGCACCTCGCCGATGCGCACGTGCCGCTTCATCACCTCGTACTCTTCCGGCGAGAGCGGTCCCGGCTTCTTCAATATCTCGTCCGCCACGACGAGCTTGCCGATGTCGTGGAGCAAACCCGCGATGCGCAGCGCCCGCTGTGATTCCTCGGAGAGGTTCATTCGCTCAGCAAGCTTCACCGCGTACTCCGCCACGATGTCGCAGTGGTCCTTCGTGTACCGGTCCTTCGCGTCAACCGCGAGCACGAGGCTCTCGAGCACGCCAAACGTGGTGTCAGCGCGCGATGTTACGGAACCCTTCTTGCCCAGGCGCTTCTTCGCTTCATACATCGCCGCGTCCGCGAACGCCACGAGTTTGGACGTAGAGAGAGTATCCTCGGGATAAGACGCGACCCCGATCGAGATGCGGATCGGCACCAGTGAATCGGACTCGGTACGAAACTCCGCCTTGCCGAGCTGGTCGACGAGTCGATGCGCCAACCTCGTAGCCTCCACCTTCTCTTGGTCCGGCAGCACGATGAGGAACTCGTCGCCTCCGTAGCGAAACGCAGTACCCACGGGCTCCAGCGTCTTCTGGCACAGCCGCGCGACGAGCTTGAGCACTTCGTCACCCATCACATGGCCATAGGTATCGTTGAAGAGCTTGAAGTTATCGATGTCGCCCATCAGCAGCGACAGCGGCTTTCCTTGCTCGCTCGCAGTCTCAAACGCCGACTTCAGCGTTTGTAGCGCAGCCCGGTGATTCGGCAGGCTGGTGAGCGCATCCGTCGTCGCGTGCTGCCGCTCGACCTGTACTGCGCGCTCCAGTCGAGCCGTGTACTCTTGCAAGCGCAGCTGCGACTCAAGCAAGCTGCGATGTGCCCTCAGCTCATCTAGTGCCTCGTGCGCCCGAACCGTGAGCGACTCAAGCATGTCGCTTTGCTCCTGGGAGAAGCCACCTACCACGGGATAGGCGGCCGCAACGAAGCCGATGATTTCCGCGGACTTGCCGAGCGACTCGCTGCTCTCACTTACCGCGCTGAGCTGTCGCTCCAACTCCTGCTTCCGACCGACGCCGACGAAACGCTCGAGCATGATTGTCAGCGCTGGCATCGCCGAATCGACGAAATCAAGCAGCGGCTCGAAGGCGCTCGTCGGCCACGAGCCACGTAAAATGAGCAGCTCTGTCCAACTGCCCGCCGCCGGAATTAACCACGCAATGTAATCGCGGCGCTGTTTGGTCGCGGCACGCGTGATATAGCGCACCTCGTCCCCTTCCAGCTCAAACGCGAGCGGAAGACGAAGCTGCACGAGCCGCTGTTGCAAGTAGGCCAGGGCCGACGGTGGATAACGCTCCGGGTCGTCTCCCACCCCGCAGCCCGCAAATTGACCTTCGTAGCTGTAAAAGACTAGCGCGGAGACGGCGCCGGTTTGGTTCCGGACCGTCTCCATCGCCCGCACCAGCGTATCGGTCGCCGGCGCGCCTTTCGTTGCGCCAAGCGCGATTTGCGCTAGGTCGGAAAGCGCGTTTGTGGCCAAGATAACCCTCCGAAGTAGTATCGGCCGAAGGATATGCATGCGTTTGGCTTAGCCCAGAGAAGCTGGCCAAAGGCTCCAGAAGGCCGCCTTATAACCGAACATCTCTAATGGAGCCTCTAGATGGACGAAGAAACCTACCAGCCCACCGAGCCGCCGGTCAATACCGGCCCCTGGTCATATGTGCCCGCTGCCCCTATGACCGTTGAGGAGACGGGCATACCGGAGCCGTTTCTGCGGGAGCTCGTGCTGAAAGTCCTCTGGGCGCACGACCGCCCTACGCTCGCCGAAGTCTCAAACGTGGTCGGCCTCCACGCCCGCGTAATCGAAGAGCTCGTGACGAACCTGGGCCGCGAGGGCCTTTGCGACATCGACACCGAATCGTCGTTCGGCGCGGTGCAGTTCCGCTACCGCTTGACCGACCGGGGTAAAGCGGACGCGCACGAGGCGCTCGACCGCAGTCGCTACATCGGGGTCGCTCCCGTCACCGTCAGCGGCTACAACGAGATGATCGGCGAGCAGATCAAGCGCATGCACCGCCCTCCCCTTGAGGAGGTGCGCCGCGCGCTCTCCCACCTCGTCCTCCCAGAACGGCTAGTCGAGGTCCTGGGTCAAGCCTTCTTCTCCCGCAGAGCGCTCATGATCTACGGGCCGTCCGGTAACGGCAAGACCGATATCGTAACATCGATCGCGCACACCGTCGCGGGCACGGTGGTGATCCCGTACGCGATCTACGGCCACGGCCAGCTCATTCGCGTCTACGACCCCGATGTCCACCGGCCGCAGATCGACATCAGCGCAAAGTCTGACGACATCTGGGCTGACAAAGCGCTCCGCCACGACCGTCGCTGGTTGCCCGTCTTGCGACCCAACGTCATCGTCGGTGGCGACATGGGCGCCGAAGCGCTCGAAATGAGCTACGACGCCACCCAGGGCGTCCACAATGCACCGCTGTCAATCGTCGCGCAGGGCGGCGTCCTCGTCATTGATGACCTGGGCCGGCAAAAGATCTCGCCGAAGGAGATCCTCAACCGCTGGGTGCTCATGATGGAACAGGGCTACGACTCGTTCGCGTTGAGCACGAGCGAGGTCGTCCGGCTCCCTCTCGACGTCACGCTCGTTTTCTCGACCAACTTGACGATTCAGGATCTGATGGATGAAGCGTATCTGCGTCGCATCGCCTACAAGGTGGCGATTCCCGACCCGGACCGCGACCAACTCGCCGAGATCACGCGCCGCTGCTGCGACCGCTCGCAGATCGAATGGTCGGAAGAGGCCGTCCAGCATCTGATGGACAAGCTGTACGCGCCCGGCAATCCCACGCCTCACGGCTGCTACCCGCGCGACGTGATCACAACGGTGATGGACGAGGCTGAGTTCAACGGTCGAAATCCGATCCTCGACAAGGAATCGATCGACACCGCTTGCGCGCTCTACCTGGGAATTGGCAGCGTCATCCAGCGTGATGAAGCTGCGCCTCCCGCACCACCGGTCAGCCCCGTACCGCCGGCCACCCCCGCCTCCGAAGCCGCCGCCTAACGCCTGCGATTCCGGCATCTTCGCTCCTCCGCCCCTTCAGCGTCTGATACGCTGACGCCACGCATGAGCGCCCTCGCCTTTGCCCTCGTGCTCGGATCTGCCTTCTGCCACGCGACGTGGAACCTGCTGCTCAAACGCAGCAAGCACAAAGTGGCGTTCCTTCCTGCCTTCGGGGCCGTCTCGTTCGTGCTCTTCCTCGTGCCGGCCGTCGTTTTCGCCGTCGTCGACGGCATCGACCTCGCGGGCGTGGGCTTCGGGCTCGGCAGCGCGCTGATCCACGGTGTGTACGGGTACACGCTGGCGCGCGGCTACCAGCTCGGCGACCTCTCCACGGTCTACCCCATCTCCCGCGGCCTCGGCCCAGCGCTGATCCCGATTGCCGCAGTGCTCCTGCTGAACGAGACCGTCTCGTCCGGCGCGGCGGCGGGCATCGGCCTCGTCGTCGTCGGCATCGTCGTTATCCAGGGCGAAGGCTTCGCTCCGAACGAGCTGTTCCGCCCACTCGTGCTGCTCAGGCGTCCAGAAGTGCGCAGCGCGCTGCTCACGGGCACTCTGATCGCGACGTATTCCATTTGGGACAAGGCTTCGCTCGAGCATCTACCGCCCGTGACGCTGAACCAGTTCGCCATGACCGGCCACATGCTGCTCCTGCTCCCGTTCGCGCTTCGAGGCGCGCCGAGCCCGTTCGAACAGGAGTGGCGCGAGCGACCGCTGAGCATCATCGCCGCGGGCATCCTGGCGCCCCTCGCCTACATCCTCGTGCTCGTTGCGCTCACCACCACGCGCATCAGCTACGTCGCCCCCACGCGAGAGATCGGCATCGTCCTCGGGGCACTGCTGGGCGTCCTCCTCCTGCGCGAAGGTTACGGCGTTTTTCGGATCGGGGGCTCCGTGCTCATTGTCCTCGGCGTGTTCGTGATCGCGCTCGCCCCGTAGGCCGACATGACACCGCCCGTCGGCGCGGCTAAACTGTGGGAACCAGATGGCCACGCAGCTTAAGCGATGCCGTCGATAGCAGCCAGCGTGCAGGAGAGTGCTATGACCTACGAAACGATCGCCGTCGAACGCGACGGCCCGATCATGACCGTGCGCTTCAACCGCCCCGGCAAGCGCAACGCGATCAACTACCAGATGCATCAGGACATCCGCGACGTCTGCCGCGCGCTCGGCGACGACTTCGACACCCGTGTCGTCATCTTCACCGGCGAAGGCGCAGGCTTCTCGTCCGGGGCCGACACGAGCGAGTGGCGTCAGCCCACGCCCGACAACGAGCTGGCGGTGCGCAGCCTCTCGGGCTCCGGCAGCCGCACGTCCGCCGCGATCGAGAACCTCGAGCAGATCACGATCGCGGCGATCCACGGCTTCGCCGTCGGTGGCGCCGTCGTGCTCACCCTCTGTTGCGACTTCCGCATCGCGGGCGAATCGGCCTGGTTCTCCATCCCAGAAGTCGAACTGGGCCTGCCGCTGAGCTGGAACGCCCTTCCCCGTCTCGCGCGCGCGGTCGGCCACGCCAAAGCGCTCGAGCTCACCGTCCTCTGCGAACGCTTCTCGGCCTCAGAGGCGCATGCATGGGGCCTCGTCACGCATCTCGTGCCGGACAGCCAGGAGTTGCAGAAGGCGCGCGAGATCGCCGGCAAGGTCGTCGCGATGCCGGCGCTTCCCGTCGCGCTCACCAAGGCGTCGATGAATGCGATCCGGCGCGGCACAGAGATCGGCGATGTCGCCTACGGTGACCCGGAGATGCTCCAGTACAGCCGCTTGATGAACCAGCGAACAGTCCGTCGCCAGCGCGGGCGGGAGTCGAAGTAGTCGAAGCTAGTCGGAACGCTCGGGCATGAAGGCGCGGGATCCGCCATCTTAGCGCGCATGCTGGCGAACAGACGAGCACCCCGTTACTTACAGAGCTGTGCCGCGCAGGCTCTCATAACGACACGCGCCTCGATCGCATCGAGTACGGCTTGCGAGTTGTCGATCGTCACGTGATCGACCCGTCGGAGCCACCCGCCATCATCGCCATTCTCTGGTCCATCCTCCTCCGATGCGTCCCAGTTCTCCACGTTCGTCTGCTCGACGGCGACACCGCGCAGGATGCGATCATTCTGCTGGTAGATGTTGAACACTGGTGCCTCGGCCGGCATCGCCGTCGCGTTGCCGGCGTAGAGCGCGGTGATCCGGTCAACGAGCACCGTGAGCAACACGCGGTCGCCCAGACCCATGTCTTCCAATCGCGATGTCACTGCCGCCACGTGTGCCCCGCCGTGGCTATGGCCGAGGAGCACGACACGCAGACATGGCGTCCGCTCCAACTGCACCGCCAGGTACGTACTCGACCACGCTTCTGCGTCCGGCTGCGGGCGCTCTGTGCCGTTCAGCCCCGGCGTGACCGACGCGAGCTGATGGACGACGCCCATCTTCTCCAACTCAGCGCCGATATCGCCGAGCATCCAGCGGACGCCGGCCGCTTTATGCGGGTCGCCCAGCTCGTCGATGCCTCCACCAACGGCGAGCACCAACAGACCACCCTTCCCATTCCCGCAGTCGATCGTGGGCTGTCTTGTCACCTGCCAGTCGGGTTTCGGATCACGTGTGCCGCAGCCGTTCGGCCGCCCATTCGGCAGACCCAACTCCGTCTGCCGAACAACTCCACGGTCGAAGCCGTTCGCGGTGCCGTCGCCCGTTATGTCCTGTAGCGCGGCCGGCTCGGCGTCAGCAGCGTTCACCCGCCCGTCCGCGTTCGTGTCCAGGCAAGCGAGGCGCACCATCTCGCTGCGCGCAATCAGAGCCTCCACATCCGGGATCTGCGACGGCGCCTTCTCGCCCCAAATGATGCGACAGCCAGGGGCCAGAACGACTGCGAGCAAGACAAGCGACAGCTTCCACATTACACGTTAATCTTACGACCTCCGACGACGGCTGCCATGGGGCGAATGTACCAACTCCCAATAGGACGAGATTGAGGCGAATGCCGGCTACCGCTTCGGCGCTTCCATGCACGTAACGCCGTCCGGCCCCACAACGGCCGCATGCGAGATGCCGGGCGGCAGGTCGAGCCGGTCGCCGAGGTCGAGGTCGACGTGCTCGCCGCCGGGCACGATCGTGAAGCGAATCGAGCCGCGCGCGCAGTAGAGCACCTTGTGGTACGCGTGCGAGTGCGCAGCGTAGCGATCGCCCGGTCCGTTCGACCACCAGCGCGGCGAGAGACCCTCGTCGCGGAACAAGGCTTCGAGGGCCGCCTCGCTCGGTGGCTCATCGTGCGGCCAGGACGTTACGGCCGGCTCGCTCATCACAACCCGCGCTGATTCGCCCGCGCAATAAAGCCTTCCAGCGAGAGGATATGCACCAGCTCGGGCCGGACAAGGTGCCGGTCCAGCCCACCGCTCGTATAGAAGTCGCGGAGCGACCACCCTTCCCCGCCCAGGACAAGATACGACCGCAGGCCGTGCACGGACTCAGCGGCGTGCAGCTCGTAACAGTCGGCGCAGTACACCCGCCCGAATTCGCGCTGGCCCGAGCGCACGGCATCAGCCAGACAGATCACTTCGAATGGCACCTTCTGCTCGGCTGTGCCGCTCGTCTGCTGCCACTTGAGCGAGATCAGAAACGTCGTGTCGGCGTTCCAGGCCAGCGCGTCGATCAGGTGTACGCCGCCGCTACCCAACCGCCGCCCGATGTTCACTTGGCGCCGGTGGTGATAGCCCGCGTTCTTCAGCGCGGGCAGGATCATCGTTTCCAGCACGGCACCGGTCCTAGTGTTTCTTGGGGACATCAGATATTCCGCGTGGCAACGACTTCGAGAGCTGGAGTTCTATCCCCGTTACAGCTAATGCGTCTAGGAGCTAATTGCCTCAGAAAGATCGAATAGCCTAGTTCCTTGTAGAGCCGCAGTATGCGGCGAGTCGCTTGGTTGGAGAGGACGACTGGCCCCGGATGCCGAGTAAGCCACTTTGCCAGTCGCACCTGGTCCTCCCACCCGAACCCCTCCTTGGCGTACTGGGTGAACTCCACATCATAAGGGGGATCCGCGTAGACGAAGTCGTTCTTCTCCAACGACACGTCCTCGAACGAACCGACTGAGAACGTCCAGCCGTCGAACGCCTGGCGGTAATCAGAAAAGTTAGTCGCGTAGTTGATCTGCTTGTAGCGGCCGAACGGCACGTTGAACTCGCCGCGCCGGTTGAAGCGGCAAAGGCCGTTGTAACCGGTGCGGTTTAGATAATAGAACAGTAGCGCGGCTTCTCGGCTATGTATCCTCTTTTGGCTGACCAACTCGTTAAATCTCTCGCGATTGGCATAGTAAGCGTCATGGCTATTCGCCATGTCGACGATCGTCGGACGGAGGCCTTGCTTCAGCCAACTGTAGAAGTTGATTATGTATGCATTTATGTCGTTGAGCAGCGCCCGTTCCGGTTGGAGCCCCAGAGCTACTGCCAGTCCACCACAAAACGGCTCAACGAGCCTGCGGCGCCGACCGTGCGCCTGCCACAGCGGCTTCAGGTGCGGCACGAGCCAGCGCTTGCCGCCCGCCCATTTGAGCGGCGGCGAGAGCCGCTCATCCCTGCCCGCCGGATGGGCGGGGGCGGGGCGGCGGCCGTTCTTCGAAGCGGACATGGGCGTTGCCTTAGCTTAGCCGCTCCCACCCAGCGAGCGCCACGCCCATCGCCTGACAGTCGATAGCTCACGCACTGCCCGACCGCTATACTCTACCCCGCGCCAGCTGCATTCGGGAGGAAGAGAGATGACCAACGACCGTCTGGGCATCGGCATCGTCGGCTCCGGCTTCGTCGCCCGGTTCCACATCGAAAGCTTCGTCAGCGTGCGAGACGCGGACGTCGTCGCTATCACGAGCCCCACACGGGAGCACGCCGAATCGGCTGCCGCCCTCGCCAAGGAACGCGACGTCGGCGAACCGAAGGTCTACGGCAGCATCGCCCAGATGGTGGCCGACCCCGCCGTCGATGCAGTCTGGATCTGCGCGCCGAACGACACGCGCATCGCCGTCGTCGAGGAGCTGGTCGACGCGGTCGAACGCGGGGCCGAGCTCAAGGGCGTCGCCTGCGAAAAGCCGCTCGCCCGCACCGTCGCCGAGGCGCGTCGCATCGTGGAGCTGATCAAGCGCGCGGAGGTGTCACACGGCTATCTTGAGAATCAGTGCTTCGCGCCGGGGCTCACGCGCGGCAAGGAGATCCTCTGGCGTCGGGCCGCGCCCATCGTTGGCCGTCCGTTCCTCGCCCGCGCCGCCGAGGAGCACAGCGGCCCCCACATGCCCTGGTTCTGGTCCGGCGCGCGCCAGGGCGGCGGCGTGCTGAACGACATGCTCTGTCACAGCTACGAGGCCGGGCGCTTCCTGCTCACTGGCCCCGAAGAAGCACGCGACGCTCTCACCGTGACCGACGTGAGCGCGCAGATCGCCTCGCTCAAGTGGACACGCTCGGAGTACATCGACGTGTTGCGTGAGGAGTACGGAAGCGCGGTCGACTACGCGCGCGCGCCCGCCGAGGACTTCGCTCGCGCGAGCGTGCGCCTGCGTTCGCCCGAAGGCCTCCCGCTGCTCGTCGAAGCGACGACGTCCTGGTGTTTCGTCGGGCCGGGGCTGCGCCTGCGCATGGAGCTGCTCGGCCCGGAGTACTCGATGCAGGTCGACACGCTCAGCGCCGAGCTACAGGTCTTCCTGAGTCGCCGCGTCACCGGTTCGGAGGGCGAGGACCTGGTTGAGAAGCAGAACGCAGAGCAGGGCTTGATGCCCGTCGTGCCGGACGAGGCCACCGCCTACGGCTACGTGGCCGAGAACCGCCACATGGTGCGCGCCTTCCTCGAAGGCCGGACGCCGGACGAAACGTGGGACGACGGCCTCGCCGTCACAGAAGTCCTCATGGCCTGCTACCTCTCCGCCGAGCAGGGTCGCGTGATATCGTTCCCGTCGCCGGAGCTGGAGACGTTCGTCCCAGCCGTCGCGCAGGAGACGTGGCGACCGTAGCGACGCGAGGTCAGTTCATTGCACCGGCCCTCCAGTGCGATATTCGGGGCAGCGGTGTAAGATAGTCTCGCCATGGAGCCGCGCATCCAGTACACGAAGACATCGGACGCCGTCAGCATCGCCTACTGCGAGGCGGGCGTGGGCACGCCGTTTATCGAGGACCTGTGGACCTCTAACATCGAGCTCGAGTTTCGTGATTGGGAATGGCACCGGATCATGGCGGCGCGCCGGCGCCTGATCCGATTCGATCACCGCGGCTCCGGGTTATCGCAGCGGGACGCGGCCGACCTCTCCGTCGAGGCGATGGCGCTCGACATCGGCGCCGTAGCGGACGCGCTAGAGCTACAAACGTTCGCGCTGGAGGGCGAGGTTTGGGGAGTACCGGTCGCCATCGCCTACGCCGCAACGCATCCAGAGCGGGTCTCGCATCTGATCCTATTCGCCGGCTACGCCAGCCCAGCAGAGTTCTACGAGATCCCGCGAGTAAAGACGCTCTTCGCGATGCTCGACCAGGGGGACTGGGAGCTGTTTACGGACACAATGGCGCTCGTGCAGCTCGGCTGGCCGCTGGCTAACGTCGCGCACGGACTCGGTGAGCTGTCCCGCGCATCCCAGACGCTGAAGCAGGCTCAGGCGTACTTCCGCGCCTCTCGTGAGCACGACGTGACCGGCCTGCTATCCCAGGTGCGTGTGCCCACACTGGTGCTGCACCCTCGTGGGACGCCGTATCCCACGCTCGAGATGGCGCAGAAGCTAGCGGCGGCCATCCCGGGGGCGCGCCTCAAGGTGCTCGAGTCGTCGGCGCTATGGTCGGACGAGATGGAGCCTCAATACCTCGCTGCGCTCGATGAGTTCATCGGTGACGGCGGGCGGCCGACGGCAGCACAGGTGCTGCCACATGTTCAGCGCGTGGCGCAGGAGCCCGCCGCGCTCGCAACCATGCTTTTCACGGACATCACCGACTCCACCGCGCTCACCCAGCGCCTAGGCGACGCGAACGCGCAGAAGCTGGTGCGTGCGCACAACGCCATCGTTCGCGAGGCGCTGACATCGTACAGCGGCACAGAGATCAAACACACCGGCGATGGCATCATGGCGTCCTTCCCTACCGCCTCTGGCGCGCTCGAATGCGCCATCGCCATCCAGCGAGGCGTGGACGACTATAACAGCGACTCACTGCCTGCGAGCCGCGACTCTCTCGCCGTTCACATCGGCGTCAACGCCGGTGAGCCCGTCGCGGAAGAGTCAGACCTCTTCGGCACCGCCGTGCAGCTCGCGCGGCGCATCTGCGATCATGCGGAGGCGGGCCAGATCCTCGTCTCCAACGTTGTGCGTGAGTTGGCAGCCGGCAAGGGCTTCCTGTTCGCGGACATCGGCGAGGTGCTGGCGAAAGGCTTTGAGGAGCCGGTGCGGCTGTACGAGGCGCTGTGGAGGGAGTAGCTAGCCCTAGGTTCTAGGTCGATGGTGCTGTTCCGCAACGTGCCGCTACTCTTCAACCTCCACCTCGCGCCCTTCTTCCGCTGAGCGATAGGCCGCGTTGAGAATGCGCTGCACGTTCATCGTCTCGGCTTCCTTCACCTCCGGCTCGCGCTCGCCGCGCACCGCCTGAAGGAAGTAGCGCGCCTGCGCCTCGTACGTGTTGCGCGGCTGGAGCGCAGCGTACTCCTCGTTCGCCAGCACGCCGTTGCGCATGTGATAGAGCGCGGGCGGTTCTGTCGTCACGCCGCCTTCCGTCCCCAGAATTCGGACGCCGAAGTCGTTCTCCTTGATATGCGCCGCCCAACTCGTGCGCAGGATCAGGTCCATCCCACCCTCGAAGCGAACGAACGCGACGCCGAAGTCCTCGACGTCGAACAGCGCCGGGTCCCACGCGTTGCGCATCGCAGCAGCGATCTCCGGCCGTGTGCCGAAGCGCCGCTGCGTCACCGCCGCGACACGCAGCGGCGTCGGGTTGCCCAGCAGCCACATCGTCTGGTCCAGGATGTGCACGCCGATGTCGAGCAACGGTCCGCCGACCGAGGCGCTCCTCTGGTGGAACGTGCCCCACGTCGGAATGCCCAGCCGGCGCATCGCATTGCACTCGGCGTGGTATATCTCGCCCAGCGCACCGCTGTCGATGACACGCTTGATCGCGCGCGCCGGCGACTCGAAGCGCAGGTGCTGCGCCGCCATCAGGATGCGCCCCGCCTTGCGCGCCGCGTCGAACATCTGGTGCGCCTCCGCCACGCTCGTCGCGAGCGGCTTCTCGCAGAGCACATGCGCCCCCGCCTCCAGCGACGCCACGGTCGGCTCACAGTGAAGCGCGTTCGGCAGGCAGATGCTGACGATGTCCGGCTGTTCCTTCTGCAGCATCTCGCGCCAGTCCGTATAGACGCTCGGGATGTTGTAGCGGCCAGCCAGCGCCTGCGCGCGTTCGCGATCGAGGTCGCAAATGACGTGCACCGGCTGCCCCACGCCGGAGTAGCCTGGCAGGTGGACGACGCGCGCCGCGAAACCGGCGCCGATGATGGCGATCTTCAGGTCAGACACAGCGATCTCCTACTAGACAGTCAGATCAGGCGCTCGAGCAGCGCTTTTGCCGCGAGGATGCCCTCGCGCTCCGTTAGGCGAGGGCCCTCGAACTCGATACCGACGTAGCCCTTGTAGCCGGTGCGCTTGACGATGTCGATCATGCGCGCGAAGTCGATCGTCGTCTCGTCGCCGTCGTCGCCAAAGTCGTAGCACTTAGCGCTCACGGCTTTGGCATGCGGCATCAGCGTCTCGACCGCGGCGTAGCGGTCGGTCTCCGGCGCGAAGTTCCCGAAGTCCGGCAGCGTGCCCAGATTCGGATCGTTGACCAATTCGACGAGCGAGCGCAGCCACATTGGGTCGGATGAGAGGCCGCCGTGGTTCTCCAACAGGACCGAGACGCTGGTGCCGGAGGCGTAGTCCAGCACGTGGCGCAGCCCTTCTGCCGCGCGCTCGCGCATCGCGCTCGGATCGCTTTCATCCCCACGGATGTTGCAGCGGATCGCATGGCAGCCAAGCACTGACGCGCTGTCGATCCACTTGCGATGGTTGCGCGCGGCCTGGACGCGCTTCTGCCCATCGTCGTGTGCGAGGTCGCCCTCCAAGTCGCACATGATCAGCACCAGATCGACGCCGATCTCGTCCGCCCGCTTGCGCATGTGACGCAGATAGGCGTACTGCGGCGACGGGAAGAACGTGTTCACCAGCTCGAAGCCGGGGATGCCCAAGTCGCCGCAAAGGTCGAGCATTCCAAGCTGGTCGATCTGCTTCTCGAAGAATTGCTTGTGGAGCGACCACGCCGCCAGCGAGATCTTCAGGCCGTTCGCATCGCTCATGCCACGCTCACCTCTCGAAACGCCACGACAGACTCGCCGTCATGGTTCTGCAGCCCAATGTACCCGCGCTCGGGGCGCGGCCCACGTTCCGGCTCGTACTCGTACTGCCGCTCCGGGATCGGTTGCTCCGGGTCGAACGCCGTGACGGTAGTGCCGTTTAGCACGACCGTGATCCGCAGCCCTTCCAGTGTAATATCCATCGTGTTCCACTCACCGGGCGCTAGTTGGACGCCATCGGGCGACTGCGTTATCGAGTAAATTCCGCCTGTGCGGTGAAATTCATCGCCCGTCTCCAGGATCTGCACCTCATAGCCGTGGTGCACCGGAAACCAGACGTTGGGCGGCCGGTCGGCGATGCGCACGAATACGCCCGAGTTGTCCTCGACGCGGCTCACCCGGTACTCGACGTGGAGCGTCGTGTCGCCGAATGTCTCCTCCGTGTACCAGAGCAGCCCCATGCCGCCCTCGCTCACGAGCAGCCCGTCCTCGACGCGGAAGGAGCCGTGCCCGACCATCTCCCAGCCAGTCAGGTCGCGGCCATTGAAGAGCTGGCGTCGTTCGCTGGTCATGCATCACTCCTGCGTTTCGAGATCAGAGGCGAGAGCATCTTATGGAGCGAGCGCCGTGGTGTCAATGTAGCCTCTGGCCGTCGCCGGCGGCAGTCGGCGATGCGGTGCGTCCTCATCTCTCCATTGCCGATTACTTGACACCTTGTTACGATTGAAGCCCTGGGTCTCAACGGCCGCGCGAAACGCTAAGGATAAGATCATGCCGAAACAGCCGTCGCACTGGGCGCAGGTGCTGGACGCCCTCTTCGAAAGCCAGCAGGCCGTCATCGACGCCGTGCGCAAGAGCAACGAGCGCGGCCTTCGCTTCTCCAAGCGTCTCGTGTCTGAAGCCGAACAGGGCCAGGAAGAGCTGGCGCGTCTGCGCCAACGGCTGACCGGTCACTCGAAAGACGGACGTGGCCTCTATCAGGAGAGCGTCGACCTTGCCCGCCGAGCCGCCGACCACTCGGCGGAGCTGGCCGAGGAGTTCGTCTCCGCCACCGGCGCGGCAGGCGACGAGCTGCGCGATACGGTAACCGCGATCATCCACGCCAATCGCTCCGCCGCCCAGGCGATGATCGCCGCGCTCGCAGGCGGCACGAGCGAAGCCGGCGCCAATCCGCCCAAGAAGCCCGCGCGCCGGCCATCGACGCGGCGACGCAAGACCAAGACGACCCGCGAGGCGATCGAACGCACGGTCGAGCAGGCCGCCGCCGCGAACAACCATAACGACGAGCGGTAGCTCATCGTGTCAGCAACGGCGGAGTTCGGCGGCGTCATCGGCCGCTATCGAAACGAGTCGAAGCCGTGGTGGCCGGAACCCGTGCGCCCGCCCCACGGCGCACCGAACGTCCTGATCATCGTCCTCGACGACGTCGGTTTCGCGCAGCTCGGCTGCTTCGGCTCCAACATCGACACGCCGAACTTCGACGCCCTCGCCGCGAACGGACTGCGTTACGCTAACTTCCATACCACCGCGCTTTGCTCACCCACGCGCGCCTGTCTGCTCACGGGACGGAACCACCATTCGGCGGGCATGGGGCGCATCGCAGAGCTGCCCACGGGCTTCCCTGGTTACACCGCGCGCATCCCCAAGTCCTGCGGCTTCCTCCCCGAGATGCTCACCCCGCAAGGCTACGCCGCTTACGCGGTCGGCAAGTGGCACCTGACGCCCGAGGAGGAGTACCACCTGGGCGCGACGCGCGAACGCTGGCCGCTCGGACGCGGCTTCGAGCGTTTTTACGGCTTTTTCGGCGGCGAGACGAACCAGTTCGCGCCGGCGCTCTACCATGACAACCACATCGTAGCGCCGCCGCGCAGCTTCGAGGATGGCTACCACCTGACGGAAGATCTGGCCGACCACGCGATCGAGTTCGTCCAGGACCTCAAGGCCGCTGATCCGGCCAAGCCGTTCCTGCTCTACTTCGCGACGGGCGCTTGCCACTCGCCCCACCAAGCGCCAATCGACTGGATCGAGCGCTACCGCGGCCGTTTCGATGCCGGCTGGGACGCATCGCGCGAGGACGCGCTCGCGCGCCAAAAAGCGTCCGGCCTGCTGCCGGCGCACGCCGAGCTTTCGCCTCGACCAGAGTGGGTGCCCGCATGGGACGAGCTGAGCGACGACGAGCGCCGCGCGTACACCCGCTTCCAGGAGTGCTTCGCCGCCTTCCTCTCCCACGCGGACCACCAAGTCGGCCGGCTGCTCGAGGTCTTGCGTGAGCTGGGCGAGCTCGACAACACGCTCGTCATCGCCCTCTCCGACAACGGCGCCAGCTCCGAGGGTGGCGTCACCGGCTCGCTAAACGACCTGCGTACCTGGAACATCGCGGGCACACCGCTCGAGGAGTCGCTCGCCCGCATCGACGAGATCGGCGGCCCGTACACGCACAACAACTACCCGTGGGGCTGGACCGTCGCCGGCAACACACCGTTTCGGCGCTGGAAGCGTGAGGTGCACGAAGGCGGCGTCGCCGACCCGCTGATCGTCCACTGGCCGCGCGGCATCGCCGCGCACGGCGAGGTGCGTCGCCAGTACGTCCACGCCATCGATGTGGCACCGACGCTACTGGAGGTCCTGGGTGTGACACCGCCAGCCGAGATCAACGGTGTCGAGCAGAAGCCAATCGAAGGCACGAGCTTCGCCTACAGCTTCGATGACGCTGCAGCGCCCGGCCGCCACGAAACCCAGTACTTCGAGATGTTCGGCTGCCGCGCGCTCTACGACCGCGGCTGGAAGGCCGTCGTCTACCACCCGATCTTCGTCCCAGAGCCCACATTCGACGACGACCAGTGGGAGCTCTACCACGTCGAGGAGGACATCTCGGAGTGCCACGACCTCGCTATCGCGGAGCCGGAGCGCCTGCGCGACATGATCGACCGCTGGTGGGCGGAGGCAGAGAAATACCAGGTGCTCCCCCTCGATAACAGCCCCTTCGACCGGCTTTTCGGCGAGCAGCATTCGTCGCTGCCTGCCCGCTCGCGCTACGTGTACTATCCCGGCGGCGCGACCGTGCCCGAGGACGTCGCGGTAAACGTGCGCAACCGCTCGCACACGATCACCGCTGAGGTGGAAATCCCGCCGGAAGGCGCTGACGGCATGCTCCTCACGCAGGGGTCGGGGTTGGGCGGCTACGCGCTCTTTGTTCGCGACAGCCGGCTGCACTACGTCCACAACTACGTCCGGCTTGCCGAGCACCGCGTCTCGTCAAACGTCGAGCTGGCGCCCGGCGCGCATACGCTGGCGTTTCATTTCGTGAAGACGGCCGACCACCAAGGAACGGGGACGCTGTTGATTGATGGCGTCGCTGCCGGCTCTGTCGAAATCCCGCGCTTCACGCCGACGCGCTTCTCACTTACGGGCGATGGCCTCACCTGCGGCTACGCCGTCGCCCTACCGGTGTGCGACGACTATCGAGCGCCCTTCCGGTTCACAGGAACGCTACTTCGCGTCGTAGTCGAGGTGGACGGCCCGCCTTTCATCGACCCCCAGAGCGAAGCGGAAGGCGCAATCAGGTCCCAGTAACGACGCCCGCGCGCATCTCTCGCGCGCTTACGCCTGCCGTCGCTTCGATGATGCGGAGCGCCGCGCGCGTAACCGGCACCAGACTCGGCTTGTGGATCTTATCGAGCGTGTCCTGCGAGTCGAACAGGTAAAACGGCGCCGTCAGGTAGTTCACCAGCGGCACGCCTTCGCTGTGGAAGAAGCCACCGTCTGTCGTCGGATGTGGCCCGAAGATCGTCGGCGGCACGATGTGCGACCGGCGCAGATCCTCCGCTTCGATCGCGGAACGCACCGTCGCCTCCAGCTGTGGGCTGCGCGTGGTGAACCACCAGCGCGCCTCGGGCAGGCCTGTCGGCCGCAGCTCCCCGCGCTCGTCCTCCTCGCACTCGTTTGCCGCGTGCTCGAGGTGTACGCCAAGCACGATCCGCTCCAGCTGCGGACGATGCGCTTCGATGAAGCCGCGCATGCCCGCTCCGCCCACCATGTGTCCAGCGTTGAGTAAGAAGACCAGCCGGTGCGGTCGTTCCTCCTGCGACACGCGCGCCCAGTATTCGGCCTGCGCGAAGACCAGCGCGATGCCCGAGCCGTCCTCGACCGCCGACGCCCACGGGCCATCGTGATGCGAACCGATGACTACAATCTCGTCGTCAGCGCCGCGCAGCTCGCCCACCACGTTGTAGCTCGTGATCGTCTCTCGCACAGAGTCGACCTCGAGCCGCGCCCGCGTCGGCCCCGCGGCCAGCAGCTCGTGTAGGCGCACACCGTCGCTGCCGCTAACCCAGAGGCCGGGGATGGGCCGCTCGACGCCGTCGTACGGGACGTAGTAGTCGTGCGAATCACCAGGATACCCTTTCAGAACGCCTACGAAGCCGACCGCACCCGCGGCCATCGATGGCTCCATCACGCCCTGGATCTCGGCCCCGAACGGCAAGATGTGGTTCGAGTTCGCGAACGTCCTATCGGGGTCGAACGTCCACGTCGCCAGCGAACCGATCGCGGCGTGTGGCGGCCGGTTCAGCGTCACGTCGTACAGGGAGAACTTGCCCTGCACCCGCGCCGGCGCCTCGCGGTCGTACGCGACGAGCTCGGCCTCGAGGCCCGGCGTCGGCGCGGCATGGGGCAACGGAAAGCACGCGATCTCCAGCGTCTCGCTCGATCCCGTGACGGTCAGCGACCAGCGCCGCGGCTCCCAATACGGCAGCTCCACCGGCTCGTGCCGGACGTTCTCCAGTCCGAAGTCCCGAAAGCGCTCCAGGCAGTGCTGCTCGGCCCAGCGATCGGCCGGGTAGCCGGGGCGGCGTAGGCCCTGGGCGAACACCTGCTCGATCCAGCCGTAGATGGTTGCTTCCGCAGGGATCAGATCGTCGTGGGGCATGATGACAGCAAAATGGTGCCGAGGGGCGGACTCGAACCGCCGACACCTACATTTTCAGTTAGACTTGTCGCTTGCGGTTGCGGGTGTATTGGATACGCTTGCTTAGACGACGCGAGTTTACGTGTCCGTGCGTCGTTGCTCTAAGTCTCACCTCCTCTCTCTCCGAATTGTTGTAGATTACCGCGGGTCTGTCAAGAATGACGGCATTTAGCTTGCTCAGACGCGCACATAGTCACGAGGAGACGCGGGGAGACCCGATTTTGACGGTTTTTCGCGTCTAGCTGTGTCTCAACTCAAGATGTCTAGCTTCCCTCTCAGTCGGGTTACGAGAGATCAAAGTAGCCAGCCGTGTATGCTGTTTACACGACCTGGCGCGCCGTCCAGTAATGGACGAGATCCTCATCGTTGGGTATAGCTCATTTCAGTCATGGTCCTAGCGTGCGGCCTGGCGGTGTGCACCGCCAGGCTCGCAAGCTTGGCAACCGCTTATCGCTGGCCGATAGGAACCGTTCGCCGGACGGTGAAGACCGCCTCGATGAACTTGCAACACCCGGTGCTACGCACAGTCGTCTCGTCGAACGGGAACGAGGTTTTGTACTCGTCGTTGACAGGCGGCTTGTGGTTGAAGATGAGCGCGGCTTCGGCCCGCTGCCGGTCAGGCTTGGCGATGGGCGCAAAGGCGAAGCAGAGTTCCTGACCTGCCTTGAGGTAGGACTTCCACGTCGGTCGCTTTTCGTGCGCTTGAATGCGCTTGCGCACATCGTCAGACTCACCGACATAGATGAGCTGGTGGAGCGTGACGGTCTTGTCGGGGTTGTGAGTGCCCCGGTAGACGAGGTACACGCCGGACTCGGCCGGCACACTGCCACTGTTGATGTCGCGCCAGTAGCCCTCAAAAGCTAGGTTGATATTTTTCGCTGGCATTGTCGTGATTCCTCTCGTCAGGAGCCCCGACGCGCTTACCCCACTGTTGACACCAGTGAACAGTTTAGATACGATAGGGGTGAAGCGCGCCGGAGCGTCCCATGACTATGGTGGACAAGACTGGCGCCACTGGCAGGCCTGAAGTCTCGTCCCCTGGATTATCCGGTAGGTGCTTTCGAACGGCTGGGCCCGTGTAACAGACGGTCTCAGCCGTTCTTTACTGGGTGTTCAAAAGGCAACATCTCCTTTCTCACTCCTCATCCTCAGTTGCCTGACCGGCTGGGCGCGCCTCGCCGATATACTGAAATCGGTTCATCGCGATTCGCTCGAACTCCGGCATCTGGGAGAGCACCGTACCAGCCATGCTGGCCGGTCGTTTCACGTCAAAGGCAATGCCCTCTTGATCGGCTATATGGTCGATTACTTCTTGCGAGGACAGCTCTGCGTGGCCGCTTCTGGCCAGCGCAAGAGCCGCATCTCGAACCTTTGTGCTGCGTTCCCTTGAACTGAGCCCATCAACAGCCCCTCCGTAGCGAGCAAGAAGCTCCCGAATCAGCTTGCCTTCCTTGTTGAGGCTGCTGATTTCGTACTGGATCTCCTGGAGCAGCTTCGAAGCTTCTTCTCGGATCTTGTTGCTGTCCCCTGTCGCCAGGACCGGGAACAGGGCCTTCATTCTGTCCTTCGTTCTTGCCATGTCCTTTCCCTTCGTCGAGCCATAGCCAACCTCTAATCACTATAGCACAGTCGGGCGATTCGAGCACCCTTCAACATGGTACAACAAGATTCCCACGTCAGCAAGCATCCCCGAACAAGAAGGCCGTCTGGCCAGACGGATTAGGGCTAAATAGATATCTGGTGACCACAGACAGGGGGCATCCGAACGCCCCCTTGATCCACTATTCGCCACCTAGTCACGGGCTCGGGCCATCAGCCACGCGCGTGGCAGACGCGGTAGGCCTCGAATTGGCTCATTTTAGACGCGCTCTCGTGTCTGAGTAGCGTTAGGTCGAGCGCGAGCAGTCTGTCAGGGGGTCAGGGACGTTGGCGGCGCCCTCGTAGCAAGGGCGTCAGAGGAGGGGCAGCGCTGGCGACAAGCCGTTGACTCGACCCATCGCCAGCGCTCTCACCGCCGCGAAGAAGCCTCGGAATAGGCGCGGCGGCTGCCCCCGTGCCTTCAGCGCCGGGCGCTTAGTCGGCGCGTTGGCCCGAGTTCGTGGCGCGGAGCCGGGCGGAAGGATGCCCGACCCCGCGCCGTCGTAAGGAGGCGGGGCGCGCTCAACGCGCGGAACTGGAACACCAACACGCGGAGCACAGCCCCCAACCCAACCCGACCAGCCCAGCGGCGCGCCGTCCGACGGGACGCGGCGTGGGCCGGTAGTCATCACTCGACCGCGCTCCACTGCGCCGCTTGCTCGCGCAGCTTCGCGGCGCGCTGCTCGGACGCCTCGGCGCGCTCACCATGACGAGCAGCGTCGTTCCCGTGCAACAAGGCCGACGAGCCGCTCGTAGAGCGTGGCGCGCTCGCTGCGCGATCGGCGCACTCGGCTTCGAGATCGCGGCTGGACTTCGCCTGCCGGTCTTGTTCGGCGGCTGCTTTGAGCAGGTCGGCGCACCTAGCCGCGACCCGAGCATCGTGCTCGGCGAGCGCCTCTTGGCTGACCCATCTGGCGTGCACCGAGGCACAGTGTTTGTGCGCACACTCCGGCAGCGCGTCGAAGTTCAGCACGACCTCGGTGTGCCCATACGACATGTCGGCGAGACGTTGCATCGACCCTTCAAACTTGAAAACCGCGCCCGCGTCGGATACGCCGTGGACGCTGCCACCACGCATCCGCGACGTGACGAACACTTTCGTCTTGGTGGCCGTCTCTTTGACGCGCGTCGCCTTCGTTCCTGCCGTCATTGTTCGCCTCCTACTGCGCCGAAATCTGCTCGGCCAACGCCTCGGCCTGCTTGCGACCGAGTCTTCTCGTGGTCATCAGGTCAGCGACGAGCGCGAGGTGACGGCCATCCGGCGTCACCGCGTACTCATGCGGCGCCATGCCCGCCGCTTCGCTCGCTGCACGTAGCTCCTGCTCGACGTCCGCGCGTTCCGCCTCGGTGCCGGTGATGGGCACGTCTTTCGGCTTCGGTGTCGGGTCCGGCGTCAGCGTGCCCGACTTCACGCCGTCGTCATACGCCTTGTACGCCCCGGGGAGCGTGCTCGCTGCCCGCGTAAGCGCGGCATCGAGCGTCATGCCGTCGTTCGCACGCATGAGCCGATGCGCTTCCTCCATCACGTCGCGATAACCTTCGCGTGCGCCGTATGGTCTCACGGTTGTATCTCCTTTCTCCGCATGGTGCGGTTCGCTTGCCAGCCGCCGCTCGACGGCTGCATAAATCTCGTTCGTTCGCCGCTGCATGTCGTCCCAGGGCAGCTCCGACAGCTCCATCGCCACATCGCTACCGATCTGCGTCGCGTGCAACGGCAGCGAGAAGACCGCTTTGCAGTGACCGCTTGGACAACTCATGTGCTACTCCTTCTTCTGGCCCGCCGTGCGGTCGGCGCGCTTCAGCATTTCGAGATCGCGTTGCAGCTGCTCCAAGACGCGAAGCAGCTTCCCCTCGGGACGCAGCCGAATCAAGTGATCTCGTTGGCCTGGCTTGACTGGCACGATCAACCTCCATCTCCAACTCTTCGTGCTGGTAGTCCGTCTAAACGCGACGGCGTGGACTGGTGGCCGGGCAAGCGCACAGGCTGGCCGCGCAACTTCGTGACGGTCACGCCCTCGCTGATGCGAACCGTCTCTGTCTGCGGGCCTGCGCGCCGGAGACGACGACGCGAGCTATCGTCAGATGCAGCGCGTTTGCCGTCGTCCTGCTCGGCCTGTGCGGTGTCAGCGCGGGTGTACTCCGCATCGATCACGCCATCACTACGCGGCGTCGTGATCGTCATCTCGCCTTCCCGCCTCTGCTCCTCGGCGATGAGACCGCCGTGCTTCGTCTCGCAACGCTCGACCAACGCGCGAAGCCGTTCGACATCCGATCTGAGTTGGTCGAGTTCTGCCTGTTCTTTGCGCTGCTGCCGCAGATGCCTAAGCAGGTCGTCGCCATCACCACCGTGACGCGCGGCGATCTCGCGCACAGCCGCGACATACGAGCGGTCGAGCACCATCACGTGGGCCTTCTGCCGGTCGTGGTAGCGCTGACAAGCTGGGCAGGAGCAGCGCGGGCACACGTCGAACACAAAGTGGACATCGAGCGCTTCGGCTTCGCCTTGCGGTAGCGTCGCCAAGAACGACTCGACCAACGTCTTTACGGCCGCTGCTCGCTGCGGCGCAAGCTGCCCAGCTACGGCAAGCTGGATCGTCGAGCGAAGCATCTTCAGCGCGTCGGCGCGGGTCTCCAAGTCGAAGCCGGGCAGGGTCTTTGCTCGACGACGGGAGACGGAAGCGATGCCGCCCCGCGATCTCGCTGTCGCACGTTCTTGGGCGAGTCGCGAGTCGTGTTGAAAGCACATCGCGCTCGCTGTCACGGCGAACGCGCCGCAGCGCTTGCCGTCCTTCGTCTTCGCTGAGCAGTGCTTTCCGCGCTTGCCTCTCATGTACGTCCCCCTGCGTAAGCTCGCCGACAACTAAACTGACGCGATCTCAGATGCCCTCTTAGACTCAAGCTAGACTCGCGCCGACAGCTAAACTCGACGTTTGCCTCGCGCTGCCGAGTGAGCGTGAGCGGGGTTAGGGCCGCGCTCTCTATGAGCATGTAGCGCGTCATCCTCAACACCCCGCCTCATACTGACGCCGTAGCGCCCTGACACATGAGCACGGCGCTTCAGCAAGTGCCTTCTCGCAAGCGATCAGCACCAGGTCTCGGTCGCTCAGGCGCGGGGGTTCGTTCGGGTCTACGTAGTGCGCCATCGTCGTCGAGTGCTTACAGTCCAGCTCGATAGCCGCTTCTAGCGAGCCGTTGCGCCGGGTCTTCGAGATCGTCACCCGGGCGCGGCCTACTTTCATCGTCGTGGTGCTCACGACAACATCCCTCGAAAACATCCCTCGAAAACCCCATATAAGAGAGTTTTCAAG
>JBAROU010000204.1:0-15627 GCA_049642385.1 Dehalococcoidia bacterium
GCGAAGGAGGCGTTGCAGTTCTTCCGTGACTTCACCTCATCGCTGCCGGACGAACTCACAGCCTTCGGCGTGCTGGTCTACGCCCCCGACGGTTCGGGCACTCCAATCGCTGCGATCGTCGTGTGCCACTGTGGCTCGCTCGCGGAGGGTGAGACCGCCGTGCGCCCGGTCAAGGAGTTCGGCCCGCCCGCGATAGATGTGATCGGCCCCATGCCCTACGAAGACGTGAATAAGATGTTTGACGAGGCCAACCCAAAGGGGGCCCTGAACTACTGGAAGTCCAACTTCCTCAACGAGCTGAGCGACGCTGCGATCGAGGCGATGGTGGACCAGTTCAACACCTGCCCCTCGATCATGAGCGGCATCTTCCTGGAGCACGTCCACGGCGCCGCCACCCGCGTCGGCGCGAGCGACACGCCCTTCCCGCACCGCCGAGACGGGTACAACTTTCTCGTCACCTCAGTGTGGGATGAGCGGGCAGACTCGGACAAGAACATCGCCTGGGCGCGTGAGACTTACGGAGCGATGCGTCCCTACATGGCCAGCGGCAGGTACGTCAACTACCTGGACGCGGACGAGGGCGAAGATCCAGCCGCCGCGGGTTACGGCCCGAACTACGCGCGCCTGCGCGCCCTGAAGGACAAGTATGATCCGACAAATCTCTTCCACCTGAATCAGAACATCCGGCCCGTCGACGGCTAGCCCCCTGCGGAAACGCCCGGGGCGCACCAGGAGCGGCTGCAATCAACGCCCCACCGCAACGAAGGTCGCAGCCGGAGCAGGCCGACACCTCGGCAACCGCAACAGCACGCGAGACCGTCCCGTGCCGCGGCGCGCTCCCGCCGGCGGTGGACGCACACGATCGCCAGGTGAGGAGCAGAGCGAAGGAGAGAATGCATCATCACCCTCCATGCCTGGAACGAGGCGCGCATTCTAGGAGGGCGCGGTGGCGTTGTCGACGCGCCCCGAAGCCCTACGTTTTTGGCGTCGAGTCGGATAGCTAGCGTTGCATCGACAATGGCGCGCGTTTTAGACTTGACCCGAAGTCGATCGACATGATCTTAAGAACACTCGAAGTCCCCACATCAGAGTTCGAATGGCAAACCGGCTGGGCGATCAGACCGGAGGGTGCCTGCCGCGACGGCCGCTGTGTGCCGCTGCCTTCGCCGATGTCTGCCGTCGTCGACCTGCGCATCATCGCTGAGCGCCTCAACATGCCGCTCATTCACGACGAGACCGTCGACCTCTGGTGCCTCGGCCCGGAGGCAGGGGGCAAGGCGCTATCGAGCGCCAACGCGCCGGAGCTGGAACTCCCCGACTGGCGCGGGAACAGGTTCCGCCTCTCCGACCTGCGCGGCCAGAAGGTGCTGCTCGTCGCCTGGGCCCCGTGGTGAGGCTGCCGGCTTGACCTGCCCGGGTGGCAGGCGCTGCGGGAAGAGCTGCACAGCGACGGCCTCGACATCGTCACCGTCGCGCTCGACTCGACCGCCGACGCTGCGCGCAAGATCATCGAACCCCTCGCGCCCTCTCATCCCGCGCTGATCGACCAGGCTCACACCGTCGATGCGCTCTTTGGCATCGTCAACGTGCCCAGCAGCGTCTGGATCGACGAAGGCGGCGTGATCGTCCGCCCGCCTGAGCCCGCATTCCACACGCCCTCGCCCTATCGAGACGCGAAGATCCCTGACACACTCCCGCAGCGGGTTCAGGACATGCTGGCTGAGACGAAGAAGATTCGCGCGGAGCCGGAGAAGTACGTCGCCGCGCTCCGCGACTGGGTCGCTCTGGGCAAACAGAGTCGCTACGCCCTCTCGCCCGACGAGGTCATAGAGCGCAGCCGCCCGCGCCCGCTAGAAGAGGCGCGCGCCGCCGCACACTTCGAGCTCGGCCAGCACCTGCACGCCATCGGCCGCCCCGACGACGCGGCTCGCCACTGGCGCGAGGCGCACCGCCTCCAGCCGGACAACTGGACCTACAAGCGCCAGGCCTGGAGCCTGGCCGACCCCACCCAAGGCCCTACGGACTTGTACGAAGGCGACTGGCTCACCGACGTGCGCAAGATCGGCGCCGAGAACTACTACCCGCCACTGCGGATGTAGGGCGCGGCCTACCAGCCTATCCAGCAGGCGATCAGCCGGTCGGGTCGACTTGCCCCCGCGCCGTCGTCGCAGAGTCCTAAGCTCCGGCTGTCCACGCGACCGTCTCGTCCCACTTCTCCACCGCTTGTTCTCGCCGATGGAGCCTGATATAGTTCCCGCCGTATATCGCGGCGTGGCGGCGGGTTGCGCTCCCCTTGCAAGGACGCAGGAGTCAGGTCTTCATCGGATAGGGATCGTCAGCTAAACGATGTGTCCTTTCGAAAGGAGGTGGGCTGCTAACTTCGACCTTGCCTCGTGCCCAAAATGATCCTCGGACTACTCAGTGACTGATGAAACTAACCGCATAACAAGGAGGTAATGAGAATCATGTCTCGGTTCCTTATAGCTCTTGGCTCGGCTCTACTATTAGCAAGCGTGCTGGCCGGAGCGGCGCTCGCCGCCCCAAAGGCAGACAATAAGAATGCACACATCATCCCTGTCGACTGCGCGGGCGTCGGTGCGTTCGGCGCGATATCGATCGCCGACAATAGTGCAACGGTCTTTGGGCCAGACGGCAGAGTGCTCGTGGCTAAGCGCATCTCCGGAGATGTGAGCTCCACGATCACGACCTTCGACGGGGCGGTGTTCGGTCCCATCGATGATTCATTCGTCGAAGGAGCGAAGGGCAAGGGCTTCCAGGGACGCCTGGTTGAATGCTCGTTCACCGAGGCGTTCACCGAAACCTTCACGCTAGACGCAGAAACCGCCGACGTTTTCGGAATCCCTGCGGCCTACGTCGGAACGGAAGCCACGTTTAATGGGACAGTCGACGGAACGGCCTTGGTCCTCATGCCTGGCAGATAGAAACCAGGCCGTTCACCCACTCACGAAAGCTGACCATCAAGGTGTAAGGAGCAGACCGCCGCGTCTGCTCCTTACACCTTTCATCGGCTCATGCACGGCGGGCGCAGCCGCGCTCACCACGCGTGCGTCGCACCCTCGCGAGATGGTGATGGCACCTGCACAGCGTCGAGCGGCCCGACGACGCGGCTCGCCACTGGCGCGAGGCGCACCGCCTCCAGCCAGACAACTGGACCTACAAGCGCCAGGCCTGGAGCCTGGCCGACCCCACCCAAGGCCCTACGGACTTGTACCAAGGCGACTGGCTCACCGACGTGCGCAAGATAGGCGCCGAGAACTGCTACCCGCCGCTCCAGATGTAGCCACGCGCAGCCCACGAGCCTATCCCACCAGCTTGCAGCGAGGCGGTCAGCTTGGTCCGCGCCGAATCGCGCTCAAGGCGTACCCTGCTGGTGGCGACGGCTTCTGTGCGTTAGAATGGTAGTGAAGACATATCTTCCTCGTCTTCGAACTGCAACGGCACTCGACGACTTGAAACACCAGCCACTAGGGAGTGTCCCTAGACGCGGCTTGGGCTTGCTTGGCGTGAGCGGACGTTCGCTAACCCGGGAGGTAGAGATGACACGTTTGAAGGGCGCCGCTGAACGGCACGCCAAACACGTCGCGGACACAACCGCGGACGAACCAACAACCACGATGATCACCAACCTGGATGGTTGGACGAGCGATCAGCTGTTCGCCGAAACGTTGAAGCGCAGAGCTGGAGACCCACCGGCGCTTCGAGTCATGCAGGAGCTCACGCTACAGGCGCAGTTGACGGCGCATGACGGTGCGTAACGCGCCGGCGGGAACCGAAGCACTGGGTGAAACCAGCGATCCGGTCCGAACGTATCTCTCGGACATCCGCAGCGTTTGCCTCATCTCAGGCGCCGACGAACAGCGACTGGCTCGTCAGATAGAAGAAGGCAAGCACATCGGGGAGATCGAGCAGCGATGGCTTGACGAACGAGGCCAAGGACCGACCGGCAGCGAGATCTTCTCAAGCCTCCTCGAACAGCTCCACGACGAGCGGCGGAGCCTCAGCGCTGTCACTCACTGCTTGAACATCGAAAAGAACCGCCTTTCCCTGCTCGTCGCCAACGAGATATTTAGGAGTGCTCTGGACGGCGAGGTTGACCAATCCCTGATCGATTGCTTGACCAGCCGCCTCGACTGTAATCCCGAAGAGGCTGAGCAGTTCTTGGTGCGACTCTCCATCCTGACCCACATCCTGACGCCAGAGCTACTCGCCCTAACCTCTGGAACGTCCGGCGGCAGTCGGCATCAGCTCCCGCTTCCGCACGACCCAGCCGATGAGCTCGCCCTGCATGACCATTTCGACGGGCTCACGGCCGCGGGTGCTCGGGGCAAGGAGGAGATCACGGAGGCGAACCTTCGCCTCGTCGTCAGTGTCGCCAAGCGATACGTCGGCTCAGGCATGTCACTCCTCGACCTCATTCAGGAAGGGAACCTTGGCCTCATGCGGGCCGTTGAGAGATTCGACTACCGTAAGGGGTACAAGTTCAGTACCTATGGTCACTGGTGGATCCGCCAGGCGATCACTCGCGCGATCGCCGATCAGGGGCGAACCATTCGCATGCCCGTCCACATGGTGGAAATCGTGCACAAGTTGGCGCGCGCAAAAGAGAGACTGGTGGACGAGTTGGGCCGCGAACCCACCAACGAGGACATCGCGCGGGAGATGGAGGTTACACCAGAGCGCGTGCACGAGATCTCCAAGCTCTCGCAAGAACCGCTGTCTCTGGAGGCGCCAATTGGCGAAGATGACGCTCATCTCGGCGATTTCGTGCAGGATCAGCAAGCGTCCACAGCGGACGCGGCTTCTCGGGCACTCCTGAAAGACGAATTGAGAGACGTCCTCGGAACGCTTACCGACCGCGAGCGGGTGCTGCTGGAGCTGCGCTATGGGCTAGAGGACGGTCGAAGCCGGACACTCGCCGAGGTGGGGGCCAAGTTCCAAGTCAGCCGCGAGCGTATCCGGCAAATCGAAGGGAAGGCGCTCCGTAGGCTCAGGCACCCTTCCCGCAGCACCAAGTTGCGCGCGTACCTAGAGTAACGAACCGACCGAACGCGCCCGGCTTGGGAAACTGAGGCGACGATATGTGGTCGTCGTGACCGTGATTTGCATCGCGCTGCAGACCACCCCCCGACACAGGGTCCCCGGCTAAACCAGCTCCGCCTGTAATCGGATGTCCACGTTGCCTCGCAAGGCATTCGAAACCGGACAGCTCTGCTCTGCCCGCTGCGCCAGCTCCTGGAACGCCGCCTCGTCCAGCTGAGGAACGCGCGCCCGCGCCGTAAGCTCGACACCCGTGATCTTCAGGCCGCCTTCGACGCGGTCGAGCGAGATTTCGGCAGTCACATCGATTCGTTCGGGCGGCGTATCATTGCGGGTGAGGGCGGCGGACAGCGCCATCGAATAGCACGAAGCATGCGCCGCGGCGATGAGCTCTTCCGGACTTGTAGTTCCCTGGCCACCCTCGGTGCGACGTTTGAGCGTAATCGCTTGTTCAGGAAACGCGCCACTAGCAACGGCGACACGACCCGAACCTTCGGTCACCGAGCCTTCCCATACCGCTTCTGCGCGGTCTTTGTTCAGCGTCATGGCGTGTCCTCCTCCGCTTTTTGTAGGCGATGGTCTCTGTTCATAGTAGCGCCTCATGGTAGCGCCTCACGCCCGGCGCTGCGATGGGCACAGATTGATGCCGGAACGCCCCGTCATCTAGCGTGGGGATACCCCTGCGCAGGCCTCGAGTAGCCGCCACTGCTCGGGGCCTCTCTCTGTTTACGCGCGGTGGTATGCCACGGGGCCAGCGACTTCAGGGACGCAGCTGTTCGTGCCGCGCGCTGATTGCCCGGCACCCGTGCTACAATCCGAGCGCCAAGTAAAGGAGTAGCGCGATGGCAAAGAAAGACAAGGGCGGCAAAAAGGTCAAAAAGCCCAAGCAGGACAAAGGGAAGAAGGGGCCCAGCGGGAAGTAGGCGACACGCCTCTCTTTATTCAGTACCGCGGCCAGCCCGCCACCCCCTAGCGAGCCTTGGCCACCCGCTGCGCCAGTCAGAGCAGGAGGCTGTCGCAGTGCAGCCGCACCTGATGGCAACCTCCGACAACCACCATGTGGTCATCGTGACGGTGAGTGTTCGAGAATTGTCCTAACGCACTCGGCCCATCGCAAACTTCAGGTAGTCACCCTCGGGGAATGCTGGCAAGACAGGGTGGTCGAATGCGGCGCCGTACAAGACTTCGAACACCCACTGGCGGCCCGCCTGGCGGACACCGGCCTCGATACTTGCCAGAAAGTCGTCCTTCCCGAAGTGGCTGGAGCACGACGACGCACACAGCAGGCCACCCGGCGCGGTGACCGCGGACGCCAGCTTATGCAATCGCTGGTAGGCTCGGCGCGCCGCGGGCATCGCATCCTTCTTAGAGGCGAAGCTGGGCGGGTCGGAGATAACGATGTCCCATCGATCGCCCCGCTCAATCGCCGCGGTCAAGAATGCGAAGGCATCAAGTGCGTGAAACCTCGCGCGATCCATGGGCAGACTGTTCAGCTCGAAGTTGCGCCGTGCGGCCTCGATCGCGGGTCTCGCCATGTCGACTGTGTCCGTGCTGCGCGCGCCGGCCACCGCCGCGTGCACAGCGAAGCCACCTGTATAGCCGAACAGGTTCAGGACGGACTTGCCACGGGCGCGTCCCGCTACTCGTACCCGATTCTCGCGCTGGTCGATGAAGAGGCCGCCCTTTTGTCCGCGCGCCAGATCCACTACGAACCGGACGCCGTCCTCCAGAACCTCTCGTTCGCCTTCACTCGCACCCGTCTTGCGGGAGGATCGATCCAGCAGCGCCCGAATCGGCAACCACGGTCGCACTGCCAAGCGTAGCAGAGGTTCTAACGGATCGTAGAAAGCGCGCGCACCGTCACCGTCAAAACGAACGACGGCGGTGTCGGCATAGAAGTCGACGTGTATGCCTGGTAGGAGATCACCCTCACCGTGCACCCAGCGAAATACGTTGGTCTTCGACAGATCGAGTCGCTCCAGCCGACGATCCAGCGCCGCCCGCAGCCGTTCTGCTAGTAGCGAGTCTGCGTCCGCGAAACGGTGACCGGGTCCGCCCGATTCCAGCACGCGCACGGCGATCGGTGATCGCTCGTTCCAGAAGCCCCTGGCGATTGGTCTTCCATCGCGCGTGTGGATTTCGACGAGCGCGCCATTGTCCGGGATGACGCGCACATCCAGCGCATCTCGGTAGATCCAAGGGTGGCCCTGTCGAATGGAGCGCGAAAGGTTCTTCTTGAGAAACACGGCGCGCGGCCGATCGCGGGTCATGCTGAAGCCACTGCACTAGCTTCGCCGACGAAGGCAGTGTAACCAGTGATATCGGCGATCACGAGGTAGCCTCCACGCGACCGATGCTGTTCTGGCACTTGCAACTCTCCTCCACCGCCGGATTGACGCCGCGATCCCTCGTACTCTAGCCTGGAAGACGCGCGGGGACACCTCTGCGCAGGCTCAGAATAGCCGCCACTGCTCTGGGCCTCTTTCTTTGTCAGCCTCGGGCTAGCCGCTTAGCTATTCGAGCCGTGCCCATTGCTCTAGCAGGCGGTCCAGCTTGACCTGTGCCTCGCGGAACTGGGCGCCGAGGGAGCGCACGGCTTCGACGTCACCACGTTCGCTGGCGGCGTTGATCTCGTCGCCGAGCGAAGCGAGCGCTTCCTCTTTGCTGTGAATGCTGGCCTCGAGCGCCTCTGTCAGATCCTCCCGCGGCTGATCGGGGCGAGGCACGCGCGGCTGTCGCGGCGGCGAGCGGCGGGGCGCTTCGCTCTTGGGCTCGGGCGTGGCGGGTGGGCGATCGTACTCGGTCAGCGTGCCGTCGAAGGCGCGCAGCGAACCTTCTTCGATGAGCCAGAGGCTCGTCGCGAGGTCACCAATGAGCCGGCGGTCGTGCGAGGCGAAGATGATCGTGCCCTTGTACGTGGAGAGCGCATCGCCCAACGATTCGCGCGCGGGGATGTCGAGGTGGTTCGTCGGTTCGTCGAGCAGCAGGAAGTTCGCCTCGGCGAGGAGCAGACGGAGCAGCGCGAGGCGGCTCCGCTCGCCGCCGCTGAGGGCGGAGACGGACTTGTAGACGTCGTCGCCGCTGAAGAGGAAACGGCCGAGCAGGTCTCGCGCCTGCTGGAGGTCCATGTTCCTGGTGCCAAGCGCTTCTTCCAAGATAGTGTGCCGGGGGTTCAGGCCCTCCGCCTCTTGCCAGTAGTGCGCGACGCGAACCCCCGCGCCCAGGCGAAACGACCCGTCGACGGGCGCGAGGTCGCCGGCGATGGTCTTGAGCAGGGTGCTCTTGCCCGAGCCGTTGGGGCCGAGCAGCCCGATGCGCGCGCCGCGCTCGACTTCCATCTCAGCGACGCGGAGCACAGGCTGGCCGCCGTGGCCCGCCGAGAGGCGCTTGCTGGAGAAGACGACGTGGCCGCTGCGCGTCGCGCCTAACTGGAGCCGGAGGTTGGGCTGGTGTCGCGGGGCCTCGAGCCGCTCGACCCGGTTGAGGCGCTTCTGGCGACCGCGCGCTTCGCGAGCGCGCTGGCCGGCGCCGTAGCGGCGGATGAAAGCCTCCTCCTTTTCGATGACCTCCCGCTGCGCCTCGTACTCCTGCTGCTGGCGGCGGACTTGGTCGGTGCGAAGCGACTCGAACTTGCTGTAGTTGGCCGGGTAGGCCTGAAGCCGGCCTTCGGCGAGCAGCCAGATGCGCGTCGGGACCTGGTCCAGGAAGTAGCGGTCGTGGGAGGTGACGACGAAGGCGCCTCGCCAGCGGCCGAGGAAACCTTCGAGCCAGCGGAGACCGTCGAGGTCGAGGTGGTTGGTCGGCTCGTCCATAAGCAAGACGTCCGGCGACGCGGCGAGCGAGCGCGCTAGGCCGAGGCGGCTTCGTTCGCCGCCGCTGAGCGCCTCGACGGGGCCGTCCCAGGTCGGCCGCGGGAAGCCGAGGCCGGTAAGCACCTCCTCGACCAGGACGCGAAACCGGAAGCCGCCCGCTGCCTCGAAGCGCTGGTGCAGCGCCTCGTAGCGCGCCGCCGCGCCGGCGCTCGACGACCCGGCGAGCTCCTCGGCGGCTCGTTCGAGCGCCCGCTCCATCTCGACCAGCTCGGCGCATGACGAGAGCGCGAGCTCATAGATGGTGGCAGACTCCGACTGTGGCGGTACTTGCTCGACGAGCTCGACGTTCATGCCATGCGCCATGTGACGGCGGCCGCGCGTCGGCTCCTGCGTGCCGGCGAGCGCGCGAAGGAGCGTCGTCTTGCCGGCGCCGTTACGGCCGATCAGGCCGATGCGATCACGTTGATCCACCTGACAGGTGACGCCGTTCAACACGTCGAACGAGCCGAACGAGACGGTGAGATTGTTGACCGAGACCAGGATCATCGTATGGCTCCTTGCCGGCGGCCCGATTGCTGGCTGGGGGCCTGCAGTGGGCGCCGGACAAAGAAGAACCGCAGGCTGATTTGAGGAGTCGTGCCTGCGGTGGTGGCTGTGAACTGGGGCCTAAGTTAGAACATATATGTCGAGGCGGTGGGCACACTACTCCGGCGAAATTCGCTGCCGGGTCAAACGCAGCGCTGTGTGCCGGTGTCGTCTCGCATCGGAATCGATCATGACTCTAGCGGGAGCGGCGGAAGGTGTCAAGTGAGACGGCGGGCGCGGCGCATCGCCTGCGGAGCACGTGCCGCGCAGCCCAGCAGGCGCATCGCTTGGCAGCGGCACGGGAAGGAACGTTTTGGTCAGAGTTAACAGATGTTTGACAATCCTGACATAGGTTCATAACAGCTATGGGAGATACTTGAGTCGACCTCTTACCAACACAGGGATAAACGCAGCGGTACCGCGAGTCGGCTCCCCCACTCGCGGTTCTTGCTATCTACACCACATGATGCGCCCATCGTGTGGCGTACGAGCAGTCGCAGCGACGCCACCTGATCGACCCGCCCGTGCTCAGCGCTCAACGACGCGCAGGGTGCCTACCATTCCGTACGCCTCATGCCCCGGAAGATGACAGATGTAGACGTATTCGCCGGCTTGATCAAACGTGATCGTCGTCACGCGCGTCGACAGCGCCGGGATCGTCACTTCCGTCGGCACCGAGTCGTGGTAGGGCTCGTTGCCCGTGCGATGACGCGCGTGAACATCGGAATCGCCGACGATCCACTCGTGGTCGATCGGGTCGTCGTTGCGCAGCGTGATCGTGATCGGCTCTCCGGCGCGCACCTCGATCCTATTCGTGTCGAAGTGCGAGTAGCGTATCCCGATCGTCGCTCGCGCGGGCGCAGCGTAGCCCAGGCCGGTCGCGACGAACACGAGGGCAGCGCTCAGGAGCCCCACGAGGAGCAGCCGCCTCACGACCGTCTCCAGCCGAGGCGCGAGCCCTGCGCCACTGCGACCATCGTCAACGCCAGGACAGACACCGCGATGATCGGCAGCGCGACGGCCCAGTCGAAGCCGCCATCCGGCGCGGCGTCCGGCAGCGCCGGTAGCCTGAGCCCGGCCGCAACGGGCGACGGTGCGCCGTTACCACTCGCGTCAACCGCCAGGTCGAATCCGAGGTCGCCGGCAGCGCTATCGACCTGTAGCTTCGTCAGCCACGCGTCTTGCGGTACCCAGCCCATCCCATCGTCCGATCGAAGGTCGTCCAGCAGCGTCGACGTCGCCGCCTCGCTGTGCGCCAGGGCCAGCTCCGCATGGCCAGCCGGCAGGAGCGCTGGCTGGTCGTCTGTGAGCAAGTACACGTCTGCCTCGACGCGCTCGTCCGGCTGCTTCCCAAGCGCCAGGATGCGCAGCGGAACCCACGGGTTGTCCGTCGGGATCGTCAGGTGCACCGGCGTGCCGTCGCCGAGCTGCTGGCCGCGGGCAGCGGCGGCTTCGCCGTTGAACACAGCGGCCAGGAAGATTGGGCTCCGCTGCGCATAGAAGTCCAGCACCTCGGGCGCGTCCGGCGAAAGCCGGAACTCGTGCTCCCGCGCCCACGTGGCCACCGCAGCGCCACCGCCCTTCAGCACCGTCAGATCCAGCGCATCGATGCGCGTTTCCAGGAGCACCTCGGCGTCCTTGCTCGCACTGAAGGCGACCTGGCCGGCCGCCTCAGCCACGGGCGGTTCAGTCTCCAGCGCCAGCCGCTGCAGCGTCCAGGCGCCTCCGCGTTCGACCTTCGTCGGCACGCCGGGCAGCGGGATCAGCGCGCCAAACTCGCCGCCGCCCCCCTGGAACTGAAAGGCGGTGACGTAGTGCTCGACGCCGTCGTGATAGCCGGCGAGGGTTGTCGTCCGGCCCAAGTTAACCGCCCCGTTCGATCCGATCAGCCCGGCGCAAGCGTACGTCAGGCTTGGCCCAAAGCTCAGCGTGCCCGCGGCCAGGGCGGCCATGGCAGTGATCGTAAGGATGAATACTCGCATGGTGTCCTCCTCAAGCAAAGCTTCCTTTGCTAAGTAAGACGCCGCTGCGTGGAAGATTGTTCCATCGCTTTGGACATCCGCCGGGGGCTATCCTAGCAGTCGTTCAGCCGGTCGGTCGATGTAGGGGGACGTACGGCTGTGCGCCCCGAACCACATTCGCTACCATGCCAGGAGAAGGAGCTACCTCATGCCCGCCGATTCCTTCGCCAGCCGCGGCGCACTCCGCGTCGGCGACGCCACCTACGAAGTCCACCGGCTCGACGCGCTCCAGCGCGCCGGCGTCGGCCACGTCGAACGGCTCCCTTTCTCGCTAAAGATCCTGCTCGAGAACCTCCTCCGTCGCGAGGACGGCGTCGCCGTCACCGAGGACGACATCCACGCCCTAGCTTCGTGGTCACCTGACACGTTGGCGGAACGTGAGATTTCGTTCATGCCCGCGCGCGTGCTCCTCCAGGACTTCACCGGCGTCCCCGCGGTCGTCGATCTCGCGGCGATGCGCGACGCCATGCGCGAGCTAGGTGGCGATCCGTCGCGCATCAACCCGCTCCAGCCGGCCGATCTGGTGATCGATCACTCGGTGCAGGTGGACTACTTTGGCTCATCCGAAGCGTTCGCGCTGAACGCGGGGCTGGAGATGGAGCGCAACAAGGAGCGCTACGGCCTGCTGCGCTGGGCCCAGCAGGCGTTCGACGGGGTCCGCGTTGTCCCACCGGACACCGGCATCGTCCACCAGGTGAACCTCGAGTACCTGGCAAGGGTCGTCTTCTCGAAGGCGAACGGCCCCCGCCCATCGGGCGGCCAGATCAATGCCGCCTACCCCGACACGCTCGTCGGCACCGACTCCCACACGACGATGATCAACGGCCTGGGCGTGCTCGGCTGGGGCGTCGGCGGCATCGAAGCCGAAGCCGCGATGCTCGGCCAGCCGATCTCGATGTTAATCCCGGACGTCGTCGGCTTCAAGCTCATCGGTCGCCTACCGGAGGGGACGACAGCGACCGACCTCGTGCTCACGGTGACCGAGATGCTGCGCGCGAAGGGCGTCGTCGGTAAGTTCGTCGAGTTCTACGGCCAGGGGCTGACAAATCTGCCGCTCGCCAACCGCGCGACCATCGCCAACATGTCACCCGAATACGGCGCGACGTGTGGCTTCTTCCCTGTGGACAACGAGACGATCGCCTACCTGCGACTGACCGGCCGGGATGATGCGCTCGTGCAACTGGTCGAGACATACTGCAAGGAGCAGGGCCTTTTTCGTACCGACGCCACGCCCGACCCGCTCTTCACCGACACGCTGGAGCTCGACCTATCGACCGTCGAGCCGAGCCTCGCCGGCCCGAAGCGCCCACAGGACCGCGTGCCCCTCTCCCAGGCCAAGCAGTCATTCCAGCAAGCGCTCGCTACCATGGTCGGCGAAGGCGCTACCGGCGAAGCGAACCACGACCGGCTCGAGACGTGGAAGGGCGAGGGCGGCGCCCAGGCCGACGACGCCCTCGTCCGAGACGAGCCGGCAGCCCAGATGCCGCGTGTGCCGGTGTCTATGGACGGCACAACATTCGACCTGACCCACGGCTCGGTCGTCATCGCGGCGATTACGAGCTGCACGAACACGTCGAACCCGGAGGTGATGGTGGGCGCGGGCCTGCTCGCCAAGAAGGCGATCGAGCGCGGCCTCCAGCGGCCACCATGGGTGAAGACCAGCCTCGCGCCCGGCTCCAAGGTCGTCATCGATTACCTGACGGAGGCTGGCCTACTGCCCTACTTGGAGCAGCTCGGCTTCCACCTGGCCGGCTACGGCTGTACCACCTGCATCGGCAACTCGGGCCCGCTGCCAGAGCCGATCGCGCAGGCTGTCGATGACGGCAACCTCGTGGCGGTCGCGGTCCTCTCCGGCAACCGGAATTTCGAAGGTCGCATTCATCCGCAGGTGCGCGCGAACTACCTCGCCTCGCCACCGCTCGTCGTCGCCTACGCGCTTGCTGGGCGGATGGACATCGACATTCAGAACGAGCCGCTCGGCACCAGCAGTGATGGTGCTCCCGTTTACTTGCGCGACCTCTGGCCCTCGCAGGCCGAGATCCAGAAAGCGGTGCAAAGCCTCCGCTCGGAGATGTTCCACAAGGAATACGGCGCGGTCTTCGAGGGTACCGATGAGTGGAAAGCGCTCGACGTTCCAGGCGGCGACCACTTCGTTTGGGAAGCGGATTCCACCTACGTGCGCCTACCGCCCTTCTTCGACCGCTTGCCGGCCGAGCCGGCAGCGCTGCGCGATATTACGGGCGCTCGAGCGCTCGCCGTGCTGGGTGACTCCGTTACGACCGACCACATCTCGCCTGCGGGCTCGATCGCGAAAGACAGCCCGGCTGGCCGCTACCTGATCGAGCGTGGCGTCGAACCGAAAGACTTCAACTCGTACGGCGCGCGGCGCGGCAACCATGAGGTGATGATGCGCGGCACCTTCGCCAACGTGCGACTGCGCAATCAGCTCGCCCCCGGCACGGAGGGCGGCTGGACGCACCACCTGCCGGACGGCGCGCAGCAATCGGTGTTCGATGCCGCGATGCGCTACCGCGACGAAGGCGTGCCGCTGCTCGTCATCGCCGGCAAGGAGTACGGCACAGGCTCGTCGCGCGACTGGGCTGCGAAGGGGTCCGCGCTGCTCGGCGTGCGCGCCGTGATCGCACAGAGCTTCGAGCGCATCCACAGGAGCAACCTGATCGGCATGGGCGTGCTGCCCCTCCAGTTCGAGCAGGGCCAGACCATCGAGTCGCTCTCCCTCACCGGGCGCGAGCGCTACGACATCACGGGCGTCGCGGAAGGCCTGGAGCCGGGCAAGCGCATTACCGTACACGCCGTAGGCGACGACGGCAAAGAAACGTCGTTCACCGCCATCGCGCGCGTCGACACACCGGTCGAAGTCGATTACTATCGACACGGCGGCATCCTGCCGTACGTGCTCCGGCAGATGGCGCGCAGCTGACCTCGGACTGGCGTGACGCCCGATTGGGGCGCAGATATCGGCGGGTCGTCAGACAGTGGAGTCACAGCCCATGCCACCTGCGGCGAAGCGCATCCTCATCATCGAAGACGAGCCGACGCTCGTCGCGACGCTGCGCTACAACCTCGAGCACGAAGGCTACCGGGTAAGCAGCGCTGCGGACGGGGCGGAAGGCGTCTCGGCGGCGCGCGCGCAGCACCCCGACGTCATCCTGCTCGACCTGATGCTGCCCGTGATGGACGGTTTTGAGGTGTGCCGGCTGCTGCGCCGAGAGATGTCAGCGCCGATCCTCATGCTGACCGCCAAAGCCGACGAGGTCGATAAAGTCGTCGGCCTTGAGCTCGGCGCGGACGATTATGTCACGAAACCGTTCAGCATGCGCGAGCTGCTCGCCCGCGTACGCGCGCTGCTCCGGCGCGCCGAGGCAGGGCCACCGGTCGAGACGGACGTCCTCACTGCGGGTACCCTGGAGATCGACCTGCGCAAGCGAAGCGCGTCCCGCAAGGGCGCGCGCCTCGTCCTGAAGCCCAAGGAATTCGAGCTGCTGATCTTCTTCTTGCGCAACCGCGGCCGGGCCTTCACCCGCGAGCAACTGTTGAACCAGATCTGGGGCTACGACTTCGTCGGCGACACACGTACCGTTGACGTCCACATCCGCTGGCTGCGCCAAAAGATCGAGGACGAACCCGGTAATCCCACGCAGTTGATCACCGTGCGCGGCGTAGGCTACCGCTTCGAAGGCTAGGCCGTGTACAGGCGCCTGATCGCGGTGCTCGCGCTCGTCCACGGCGCACTCTTCGCGCTGCTCATCATCGCTCTCACGGTCGCAGGCGCGCTTGACGGAACGGCGCTCGCCGTCGCCGCGATTGCTGCCGGCGCTGCGGGGATCGCCAGCGGCGCACTGCTTGCGATGGCGTTGGCGCCGCTTCGGCGCGCCCAGCGCGGCGCCAACGCCATCGCCCGCGGCGACCTGAGTCAGCGCCTCGAAGCTGGCAGCCCGTTCGAGTCCGACGGGCTAGCCCTCGCGTTCAACGCGATGGCTCAGAGCCTGGAAGAACGCATCACGAGCTCAGCCCAGGAACGCGACCGCTTACTGGCCGCTCTCGATAGCAGCGTCAACGCTGTCCTGGCGGTGGACAGCGAGGGCCAGATCTCGTTCGCCAACGTGGCAGCCGAGCGCTTGTTCGAGCGG
>JBAROU010000205.1:0-15378 GCA_049642385.1 Dehalococcoidia bacterium
GAAGCAGCCTGCCCGCCTCAGGCGGGAAGGGTCTTTCGGTCGTGGGCAACCAGCGATTGTCATCTGTGAGTATCTGTGCCCATCTGTGGCTATCACCTCGGTCATCACTTCGGCGCACCGCCGCCGATCGCGGCGAGTACGCTCTCCAGGATCGCGAGGCCTTCGTCCAGCTCTTCGCGCGATACGGTCAGCGGTGGGCACAGCCGCACTGCGTCCGGCCGCACGTTGTTCACGATCAGCCCGCGCTCGAGGCAGGCCTGCACCACCTCTGGCGCCGCCTCACGCGACAGCGTGACCGCCCACAGCAGCCCTTTGCCCCGCGCGCCGCTCACCAGGTCGAGCCGGTCCTCGAGTCCATGCAGCCGTTGCTCTAAGTACGCGCCGTCGTCGGCGACCTTCGTCGAGATGTCCTGCTCGATGATGTGCTTCACTACTTCGTAGCCGACGCGCGTCGCGAGCGGGTTGCCGCCGTACGTCGAGCCGTGGTCGCCTGGCGTGAACACCGCGCAGTGCTCTTTTGCCAGCACCGCCGAGAGCGGTACTCCCGACGCGATCCCCTTCGCGAGCGTCATGATGTCCGGCTCCACGCCCCACAGCTGGTACGCGAACAACGTTCCACACCGGCCGATGCCCGTCTGTACTTCGTCGAAAGCCAGCAGAATGTTCTGCTCATCGCACCAGCGACGCACCGCCGGCAGGTAGTCGTCGTCCGGCACGTTCACGCCGCCCTCACCCTGCACCGGCTCCAGCAGCACCGCGCAGGTGCGCGCGTTCGTCGCCTTGCGCAGCGCCTCGATGTCGTTGAACGGCACATGCACGAAGCCCGGCGGCAGCGGCGCGAACGGGTCCTTATAGCGCGCGGTGCCGCCTGCCGTCACCGTCGCGATCGTGCGACCGTGGAAGCTGTCGTTCGCGGCGATGATCTCGAACGCGCCGTTCTTGTGCTCGTGGCCCCACTTGCGCGCGAGCTTCAGCGCGGCCTCGTTCGCCTCGGCGCCGCTGTTCGCGAAGTAGATGCGGTCCAGGCACGAGTTGTCGATCAGCAACTGCGCGAGCTGGAGCTGCGGCGTGGAGTACATCAGGTTCGACACGTGGATCAGCGTCCGCGCCTGGTCCGTCAGCGCATCGACGACGACCGGGTTGCAGTGCCCTAGGCTCGTCGTCGCGGGCCCCGTGAAGAAGTCCAGATACGACTTGTCGTCCTCGTCCCAAACGCGCGTGCCCTCGCCGCGCACCAGCACGACGTTCATGCGCTTGCCCGCCGTCATGAACACCCGCGACTCAATCTCGCGCCAATCAGTCATGTTCGCAGGATACCAGGGAGGCGATGGGCGGTGGAAGGAATGCGCCGCCTAGAGGCAGAGGTCAAAGCCTCCGATCGATTGGAACCACAGCCGTTTGCCATCGGGCATCCAGCCCAGGCTGTTCACGACGTCATCCCATTCCATCACGCGCCGCAGCCCGGATCCATCTGAGCGAATAGTATGGATCGCAGTCACGGTGCGAAACGCGATACGGTCGTCTGTTGGGGACCATGCTGCCTCGAGGATTTCCCGCTCCGTCGGCCCGATCGTCCTGAGGCCGCTCCCGTCCCCGTTGATGATCATCAGATCGAAGCCCCGATCAGGTTCGTCAGGATTGCAGACGTTACCGATGAACGCGATCTGATCGCCGTCATGCGACCAGAGAGGTGCACCACCTTCAGCCAGCAGCTTCGCTCGCGCGCTGCCGTCCGCCGGCACGATGAAGATCCTGGAGGTCTCGTCCGCTCCATACACCGTGAACACGATGTTCTGTTCGTCCGGCGACCACGCCAGGAAAGGCGCGTAGCCCGCTGGAACGCCGTCCAGCTGGATTCTCGACAGCGAACGACCCCTCGTCACAACGACAAGCTCCGGCGGTACTCCTCGATGGTCTGGGATCAGTGCCACCCGGTCTCCAGACGGCGACCAGATAGGAGAACCGATCCCACTTCCTCTTCCAAACCGCGCGTTGCCGAGTGGGTAGATGGCGCGCGCGCCGGTGCGAGCGTTGAGCAGCAGAAGCTCGAAATCGGTCGCATCATCCGTGGGCGTTCTTTGGGGTCGAACATCACGCACCACCGCTATCTGGTCTCCGTTCGGCGCCCAGTACGGGGCGTCGCCCCGCTCGAGGATTTTGCGATACCCGGAGCCGTCGCCGTTGGCGATGAAGAGACCGCGATCGAATTCGTAGATCGCGAGCTGGCTGGAATCGGGCGACCATGACACAGCTTCGACCCCCCGGTCGAACACCCGAACGCGTTCCCCGGTCGCGACAGTGAGAACGTCAAGCCCCTTAGGGTCGCCCCTGAGCGCGAGCAGACGTCCCTCCGGAGACAAGAAGCCACCCAGGATCGGGCCATACAGGCCACCGGTAACGCGGTCCACCGCACTGGTCAACGGGTCAACTAAGAACAGCCCTAAGTTTTCCGGCAGTTCCGGCGTTGCGGTTCCGGTGCGTGACGCAGTCGCGGGGATCGTCAATGGTGGAGTGCCAGATACCGCCGGAGTTTGGGGCGCGGTGCCGCCATCGTCGCCGCACGCGCTCAGCGCGAAGACGACGGACATCGCGGCTAACGCGAAAGTGATCCGCCAGCAGGCCATGATGCCTCCGGTAGGAGGATACCAGGATCCGGGGTTTACACTAGCCCGCCGGGCAGTCCTTGGAGCGAGCGCAGGACGCAGATTTCGCCGAAGTGGCCGTGGCCGTGCGCCAGGCACGGGCGGCGCAGCGCCTCTAGCGCCGTGATCTCGCCGAACGGGCGCACCGTCATCTTGCGGTCGAGCGACGCCTCATCGATCGACGCCAGGTAGTCGTCCGTCGCCTGCCAGACTGCCTGTTGGTACTCCATCCAGTCGCTCATCGGCGGCAAGCGCAGCGCGTGCGCGTCCTCCGTCGACATGCCCGTGCCCTGCGCCACCTTGTCCAGCCCGAAGCGCTCGAAGTAGCCGCCCGTGATCCACACCGTCGGCTTGCGTTCCTGCAGGATGAACTGCACGATGTTGTCTTCGGTGCGCACATAGTGCCAGAGCGTGAACCCGATGCTGTTCACCTTCGAATTCTCCGGCACCCAGTGCAAATGCTCCGGCGTCAGGTCGCGTAACGCATGGCCGATTTCGCTGTGCTGGGTGCGCAGTGCCTCGCGCATGAACTCAATGATCGTCATGTGCAGTTTCCTTTCTTCTGTGGCCGGCTATCTGTGGCTGCTGAGGGCAGGCTCGCCCTTCAGCTCTCGGACGAGCTCTCCGATCGGTTCGTACCGCCCGAACGACGGGATCAGGTAGACGCCCTGTATGCCGCCGCGCACCGCCGTCACGATCTCTCGCGCGATCACCGTGCCCTCTGCGACGCCGTTCTCGCCCGCCTCCCGCATGCGCTCGCGCACCGGTTCGGGCACGACGACGCCGGCGAGCTCATTGTGCACGAACTCCGCGTGGCGTTCGTTGTGTAGCGGCATCACGCCCAGGAGGATCGGCGTCTTGAGACGCGCGGCCTTCTCCAGAAAGCGCTCGAGTGCCTCCGTGTCGTAGACCGCCTGCGTCATGATGAAGTCCGCGCCCGCCTCCACCTTGCGCTTGAGCAGCTTGATCTCCGCCTCAAGCGACGCTGCGGTCGGGTTCGCCGCTGCGCCCACGAAGAACGACGTCGGTTGCGCCATCGGGTTGCCCGCCCAGTCGAGACCTTCGTTCAGCCCCTTCAGCACGCGCAGCAGCCCAACCGGCGTCACGTCCCACACGCCGACGGCGCGCGCGTAGCCCGAGCCGGACGGCGCGTCGCCGCGCAGGCAGAGCACGTTGCGAATGCCCAGCACGTGCGCGCCGATCAGGTCCGATTGCAGCGCGAGCAGATTCCTGTCGCGCGTCGTCGTGTGCATGACCGTCTCGATGCCGAGCTGCTGCTGAAAGAGCACCGACATCGCCATCGGGCTCATCCGCACGCGCGCCATCGGGCTGTCGCCCACGTTCACGCAGTCCACACCCGCGAGCTTGAGCTGCGCCGCGCCGCGCAGCGCGCGCTTCGGGTTCAGCCCGCGCGGCGGGTCGATCTCAACGCTCACCACGAAGCGCCCCGCCGCGAGCTTCTCGCGCAGCGTCGCTTCCTCCGGCGTCGGCTCGACGAGCTCCTCGGGCACCCACACGTCCGCGGCGTCCGTCTCGCCGTCCGCTGGTGCTGCGCTCAGCGCGGCGCGCATCGCGGCGGTGTGCTCTGGCGTCGTGCCGCAGCAGCCGCCTACCACGGTGCAGCCCGCCGCGACGAGCCGCGGCACGTACTCCGCGAACGCGCGCGGCGTCACTGGATACGAGACCTCGCGCTCGGCAACTCGCGGATGGCCCGCGTTCGGCTGCGCGATTAATTTGACCTTCGTCGCCCCGGCCATCTCCTCGATGATCTCGAGCGCCGCCTGTGGGCCTGCAACGCAGTTCACGCCGACGATGTCGGCGCCGATGTTGTGCAGCTCTCGCGCGACCATGGCCGGCTCTTCGCCGGTCATCGTGCGCCCGTCGCGCTGGAACGTGAGCTGGACGATGATCGGCAAGCCGTCGCCCGCTTCACGCACGGCCAGCACCGCCTCGCGCGCCTCGGCCAGGCTACCGAACGTCTCGAGCATGATCAGGTCGACCCCCGCCTCAGCGAGTATCGACGCCTGCTCCGCGAACGCGCGGCGGGCCTGCTTCAGCGTCACGTCACCGCCCGAAGCGAAGCCAACACCAACCGGGCCGATCGCGCCCGCGACGAACGCCTGGTGGCCGCAGTCGCGCGTCGCCTCGCGCGCCAGCTCGACGCCGTGCGCGTTGATCTCGCGCTGCTTGTCAGCCAGCCCGAACGAGCGCAGCCGCAGCCGGCTCCCCCCGAACGTGTTCGTCTCGATGATCTCCGCGCCCGCCGTCAGGTAGTCGCGATGGATCGTCTGCACCAGCTCCGGGTTCGAGAGGTTCTGCTCGTCTAAGCACGCGTTCGCCGGCACGCCGCGGTCGCGCAGCAGCGTGCCCATCGCGCCGTCTGCGAGCAACGGACGGCGTTCGATAGCGGCGAGGAACGGATGCGTCATCGTGCTCCTTGACGCGAATTATACCAGGAGACAAAGCATCGACTTCTATCAGGGGATACCCGTAGCTGCGCTATCAGTCAATGCTGCGACATGACGGCGACGACAGCCTCGCCTTCTTCCGCCACTACGTCCAACTCATGCGAGACCTAGGGGCGGAGATGGAGCGGCTCATGCCGCTACTTCACTAGCGTCGCGGGTCTAGAGATAACCCAGCTTCTGCGCTTCTTCTGTCAGCCAGTCCCGGAACTTCGGGTGCGCCAGCCCGATGATCGCTCCGGCGCGTTCCGGCACCGATTTGCCCTTCATCAGGGCAACGCCATGCTCGGAGACCAGGTAGTGCACGTCCTGGCGCGGCGTCGTGACGGCTGCTCCGGGCGTGAGTATGGGCACGATTCGCGACACCTCGCCCGACTTCGCCGTCGAATAGAACGCGATGAAGCTCTTGCCTCCCGGCGAGTTGAACGCCCCGCGCGCGAAGTCCGCCTGCCCGCCCGTACCGCTGAACTGCACCGGCCCCATCGATTCGGAGCAGCACTGGCCGGTCAGGTCGACCTCGATCGCGGCGTTGACCGACATCAGCTCGTTGTTTTTCGCGATCGTATCGGGGTTGTTCGTGTACGAAACGGGATGCGCCTCGCAGTACGGGTTGTCGTCAAGAAATCGATACGTGCGCTCCGAGCCCGCGGCGAACGTGAACACCGCCTTTTGCGGGTGCAGCGTCTTGCGCACGCCGTTCGCCACGCCATCCTCGATCAGGTCGACCATGGTGTCGGTAAACATCTCGGAGTGGATGCCCAGGTCCTTGTGCGAGCCCAGGTACTGGGCAACAGCGTTCGGTATTCCACCGATGCCAAGCTGCACCGTCGCCCCGTCGGGCACCATCTCTGCGATCGAGCGCCCGATCGCCTCATCCTCGGGCCGGGCTGCTGGCGTAGGTAGCTCCGAAAGCGGCACCTTGTTCTCCACCACCGCCGTCGCTTCCGAGATGTGGATGAACGAGCGACCGTGTATGCGCGGCATATGCTCGTTGACCTCCAGCAGCAGGACCTTGGCTACGCGCGCCGCGGTGGACGTGTAATCGACCGAAACGCCCAGGCTCATGTAGCCGTGCTGGTCCATCGGTGAAACCGTCGCAATGCACACGTCCACCGGTATGAACTCGGAGAGCAGGCGCGGCACCTGGTGAAAGTGGTTTGGCGTGAAGCCCGCGCGGCCTTCCTTGACCGCGTCTCGGTCGGCTCCGCCCAGGAAGAGCGACTCCCAGCGGATGACGTGCTGCAGGTCCGGCTGCAGCACCGTCGCCTTCGTCGCAACGAAGGGCAGCAGCGCGCGCATCGTCAGCTTCGTGAATCTGCCGTCTCGCGCAGCCGCCGCTATCGCCGCGAGGAGCGCCGGCGGTTCGCCCGCGATGATCGGCTGGACGATGCTCGCGCCGTCCGTGATCAGCGCGACGGCGTCTTCAGGAGAACGCAGCTTACTCTTGTATGCGTCGCGCCATCGGTCGCTCATCGCAGCGCCCAAGTACCGCTGTTAGGCCCGCGCTGTCGTCTTTGCTTTCGCCTTCGCGCGACTGGCTGGCCGCTTCTTTTCTCGGGCGCGCATGTCCTTCTCGAGTAGCTTGTAGTCTGCCTCCGAGATCTTGTGCAGGTTGCCCTGGAAGTGCATCGACCAGCTCTTCGTCGCGCCCTTCTTCGTGAATTCCAGGCGCGGCACGTAGTCCGGTACGTCGAGCATCGAGTCCTCGCCGAGAACGATGTCCGCCTTCGTCTTCACGCGAAACGGGAAGTCTTCGTCCGGTTTCTTCTCGCTCATGAAGACTTTGGTGTGCTGCTCGAACGATTCGGACATCACGGTGGCGATGCCGCCGAACTTCTTGATGCCGGTCAGATAGAAGACCAGCTTATCGCCCTTCTTCATCTCGCCGCTTTGTTTCCGGCGCGTGCTCTTGAACCCGAACATGTCGAAGCCGCGGTCGATCGCGGTCTGGAAGTTCTCCGGCATACCAACGACGATCCAGTACGTCATAGCGTGGCTCCTTTCGAGGCTGGGAATGCGGGAGTAGTATAGCGAATGTAGCAGGAGCCTACGCCCTGGTGCCCAAGTTGGTCTCCGTATGTGGGTGTGTTGTGAACACCGTGATGACGAGACCCAAGGTCATGAAATCGACTAGTTCCTGACAAATGATTTCGCTCCTGCCGCTCACCAGCTGAGCGATGATGTCTGGTCTCTTCGGCTCCAGGATGTCGATTTGAAAGGCGGCGGTGGGCAACTGTGTCTTGACTTCTCCAAATCGATCCTCCATGACATCGCATTTCTCAGCGAGGCCTGCGGCGCTGACGAGAACATGACGATGTGAACCATCACAGGACGATCCCCATTTCCTCGCATCATCTCTCGCAAACGATTGAACTACGATGTTCTCAAAACCAGAAAAGGTAGAGTCCAATGGCTGCTTAGTTTGCTCGACCGGGTAAGGGTCGCCGCGCCGGCGCGCAAGCTTGTAAGCATCCACGTGGTACGTACCTGTCTTTCCGTGATATGTGACATGAGGGTCCCACTTCTTGCCGCTCCTCAGCTGATGATGCTTCCCTGTGTTCTGCCACACCACGATATCTTTATTCGCCTTTGCTTCGATGTTGGCGAGCGCGTAAATCTCTCCACCATAATCGACACATATTCCGATCTGCATATCCCTATATAGATTGTCCTCGTTCGTGTTGATCACAGATGTTCTCACAACGAAAAGCCCGGAGCGTTTTCGCCCCGGGCCGTTTGTCCGGTGTAGATCCGTCGGTCTAGTGGCAGGCGTGGGCGCTCTGCGCGCCGGCGCTGTCCGCCGTGTCGAAGCTGGAGCCGCACGCGCAGCTCTTCACCGCGTTTGGGTTGAAGATCGTGAAGCCGCTCTTCATGATGTCTTCGATGTAGTCGATCTCCGCGCCCTTGAGCAGCGGCGCGCTCTCTGGGTCGACCAGCACCTTAATACCGCTGTGCTCGAAGACCAGGTCGTCCTCGTCCGCCTCCTGCGCGATCGCCATCCCGTACTGGTAGCCCGAACAGCCGCCCCCGGCGACGAACACGCGGAGCCCGCCGGACGTCGTGCCTCGCTCCTGGAGCAGGGTCTTCGCCTTCTCAGCTGCCTTATCGCTAATGGTAATCATGCCTGGCCCCTTTCGAGCGCGCTATTTCCACAGTCTCCACTTATTATACCGATAGCTGGTCGCCTGGCAAGGCCCCCGCGCCGCTCTTGGCCTGGCGGCCCGGCGCCTCCCGGACTCGATAGGCGCAGTAGCCGTTCTGCCTCGACGCTTCTAGCTGTACCGAGGTAACATCGGCAGCCAGGAGCAGCGACAACAGTCGCTCGTCGTGGCGGCAGACGTGGTCGGCGCTCTCGTTCATGCGCGAGCAGGGGCAGCCTTCTCCCACGAGCAGGTACCCCTCCTCCGATTCCTCCATCTCGAACGAGATGCCTTCCTCGCCTAGCGCCTGCGTCGTCGCCTCGATCCGCTGTGCCAGGGTGGAGCCGTGAATGTGGGGCGCGATGCGCTGGGCGAGTCGCTGCGCCATCCGCTCGAAGACGAGATCGGCCAGCTCCTCGCCGGAGCGCCCGGATGTCTCGTCGGTCGTCAGAAGCCGAATTTCGTCGATCAGCCGGTTCGTCAGGCGCACATAGTGCTTGGGAAACAGGTCTGCGCCGGCGTCGCTGATCGAGAACAGGTAGTGGGGCCGGCCAGTCTGCCGGCGCACCTGCGACACGTCCACGTGGCCGTCGCGGCCCAGGATGTCGAGGTGGCGTCGAATAGTGGCGGGCGCCAGGCCCAATTCCTGCACGAGGTCGTCGACCGTCGCCTGACGGCGGCGCAGGATGCTCAAGATAGTCTGGCGTGTGGTTTCCATAACGTATGAACTGTCTATTCAGCTTAGCGAGACGCCCAAGACGGCGTCAAGCATGTGGTGCTTTTTATGCTTTTTACGCCGGCGCCGCGATCCACTCCCGCACGGCCGCCAGGCCCCGCTGCAGCCAGTCGTCGTCGCCGGTCTCGATCCCGTGGAGCACCGCGTGGAACGGGCTGATCCTGTCGCGGTAGATAGCCGCCCGCTCACGAAAGGTCTCGTCTAGGGGCAGCTCGTACGCCGCGAGGATCGCTTCCCTCAGCGGCGCATCGAAGGTCTCTTCCTTGAACTCCGGATAGCCACTGAAATCGAACGCTGGATCGCCGACACGCGCGTCGCCGAAGTCGATCACCCCAGTCATCTTCCCGATCTCGGGATCGACGAGCACGTGCGCGCCGTCCAGGTCGCCGTGAAGGAGCGTCGGGCGAAAGGCGAAGTGTGCGGCGTTTCCGAGAAACGACCGCCAGAACGCCTCGACGGCCCGCCGTTCGTCCGCCGAAAAGTAGGGCGCCACCGCGCGCTCGCATCGCGCCTGCATGCGCCGGTAGCGCTCGCGCCACGCTGGGCCGTCGTGCGCCCGCACGCCCAGCGCCTCGGCCCGCTCGATAGGGAAGCGGTGCAGCGCAGAGAGGAACCGCCCTAGCTCGCCCGCCACGGCTTCTCGCTGCTGGTCGCTGAGCAATGCCTCGCTGAGCGGCGTGCCCTCGATCTTGCGGTAGCCGTAAAACGGCCACCCGAACGCTTCGCAGCCATGCGAGACGTACTCCGGGCGGGGAATCGGCACCGGCAGCGCGTCCGCGAGTTCCGGCAGCAGGCGTACTTCCTTGCGCATCGGTTCGACGCACGCCTCGCGCATCGGAAAACGAAAGAGCAGCTCGCCGCCAACGGCCCACAACTCGTAGTCCCACCCCTGCGCGAAGTAGCGCACATCGCCGATGTCGAGGCTGGGGAACGCCTGGCGCAGGATCCGGCGGCAGCGTTCGGCGTCGAGCATCGCTAACAGCGTCTCACGATAGACACGATGTACTCATCGAGCCGCGCACGGACGGTCTCCTCCGTCAGGCCGCGCACGCCGTGGTCGGTCCACCCGCGATACACGCCGGGGTCCGGTAGGCAGTCCATCGCTGTGACGGCATCCCAGTACGGATGGTGTCTGCTGCCGGCAAGCGTTTCGTACGCGGTAAGGAAGCGATCCGCGACATCGACGCCGTGCAGGCAGACGAGGTTTCGCCGGCAGTGACCGATGTCGATCCCCGCCGGACCACGCGACGCGTCCTCCCAGTCGACGACGCCGCTCACGTTGCCGTGCTGCCACAGCACGTTCGCCGGATGGTAGTCGCGGTGGATGAACACGGTCGCTTCGCTGGGCCCAGCGCCGCTTGCGAAATCTAGCGCCTTCGCCCACGCGTCCCTGTTCTCCGACCACGCGGGCGGCGCCAGCTCGCGCACGTTGTTGTACGCGCCGTACGGTCGAACCGATGTCGGTGCCTCGACGGCATGGATCGCCGGCAGGACGCTTGCCAGCCGCGTCAGCCACGATTCCATATCGCGGGGCGCCAGCTCCACTCGACCCGGTAGCCGGGTCATCAATACGGCCTGCGCGTCGCAGACCTCCGCGGCGGCGTCCACCGCGACCAGCTCCGGCGCCGGGACATTGCTGTCCTTGAGCAGCGCGAGCACGCGGGCTTCGTGCTCAGCCAGGTCCGGCTCGCGTGCAAGCCAGTCGGCGTTCACGAAGCGCCGCAGCACCAGCCTATGCAGGCGGCCAGCAGCATCTGCCACGTCGATAGCATGCACCGCGCTCGAAACCCCGCCGCGCAGCCGCCGGATCGAACGCACGCTCGCGCCGCCGCCAACGGCGTGTACCACCAAGCAAAGCGTCGCTTCCGGGGGGCGTTCGGTGTACGGATCGGCTGCAGCGCTCGCCATGATCGTGTTGCGATCAGCATAGCAACCCGAGTAGGGGTGCACGGCCGTGCGCTCCTCCTCTCGCTCCACGCTTCGTTGACACCCTTCGTTGGCCAGTGCTACGGTTCGAGTGCGTGAGCAATTATCGGTCATGAGCGAACAACGCCGCGTCTATCTCGACCACGCTGCTACCACGCCCGCTGACCCGCGCGTGGTGGAAGCTCTGCTGCCTTATCTCACGGAGCACTGGGGCAACCCGTCTAGCATCTACTTCGAGGCGCGCGAAGCCCGAAAGGGCCTCGACGCTGCCCGCCGCAGCGTCGCCGAGGTGCTCGGCGCCCGCCCGGTCGAAGTGTTCTTCACCAGCGGCGGTACGGAGAGCGACAACCTGGCGCTGCGCGGCATCGCCTACGCCCGGACGGGCGGCCGTCTGGCCGGCGCGCGCCGCCGTGGCAACCACATCATCACCACCACGATCGAGCACCACGCCATCCTCCATAGCACCGAACGGCTCGAACAAGAAGGCTTCCGCGTCACCTACCTCCCGGTCGATCGCGCAGGCTTCGTCGATCTCGATGCCCTCCAGCGCGCGCTCGACGACGAGACGGTGCTCGTCTCGGTGATGTACGCCAACAACGAGGTCGGCACGATACAACCAATTGCCGACATCGTTCGCATCGTCAAGGAACGCGACCCGCACATCGTCGTCCACACCGACGCCGTGCAGGCTGCGGGCTACCTCGGCCTGAACGTCGACCGTCTCGGCGTCGATGCGCTATCGCTCGCTGGACACAAGATCTACGGCCCGAAAGGCGTCGGCGTGCTCTACGTACGCACGCGCACGCCGTTCGTCGCCCAGCAGCTCGGCGGCACGCAGGAGAAAAACCGGCGCGCCGGCACCGAGAACGTCGCGGGCGCGATCGGCATGGCCACGGCGCTCCACCTCGCCGAAGCGGAGCGCGCCGAGCGCAGCGAACATTCTCGTGGGCTGCGCGACCGGCTGCTCGACGAGCTCCCCGCGCGCGTGCCGGGCACACGCATCACCGGCACACCGGATCGCGACCGGCGCCTGCCCAACAACGCCTCGTTCTGCTTCGAGGGCGTCGAAGGGGAGGCCGTGCTGCTCCAGCTCGACCTGAACGGCGTGAGCGCCAGCAGCGGCTCCGCGTGCACCACGGCGTCGCTCGAGCCTTCCCACGTCCTGCTCGCCCTCGGCATCCCGCACGGCCTGGCGCGTGGCAGCCTCCGCCTCACCGTCGGCAAGGACAACACGATGTCCGATATCGAACGAACACTTGACGTAATCCCCGCCGCGGTCGAACGTCTGCGCAGCCTGGCGCCCAGGGCCGCCGCATCTTCGCGACGCTGACTCGCCCGCAACACTGGTATCCTCTCGTCCGTTGTTCTCTCAGAGCGGCCGTTTGCAATTCGCCCGCCTTATGTAGTCTCATGGGAAAGGCCTGAGACGGCCTCATGACGATGAGCACCTGCCTAAAGACGCTCTCGCCGGCGTATCGAGCTAAGCAGCTAGCGCTTGCGCTGTCCGACTTCGACCTGAAGCGGAGCATCGCTACGACCTGGGGTGCCGTCCGCGTCGACGTCGCGATCATCGTCGGCCTGACCGTGCTGGCCGCGGTCCCTCGCCTCGTTCTCCTCACTGACATTCCGCCCGGCCTGCACGGCGACGAAGGCTGGACCGGCCTCGACGCGCATCGCATCCTCAACGAAGGCTGGATCGGGCCCTACGTGGGCAGCGCGCTCGGCCAGCCGGCCGGTCCGCTCTACTTCGCCGCCCCGTTCATAAAGGTCTTCGGCGATACGGTCTTCGCGGTTCGCTTGGCGATGGCGGTGCTGGGCATCATCACCATCCCCGTCGCCTACCTCACCTTCCGCACGATGTTCAGCCGAAGCGTCGGCTTCTTCGCAGCCGTCCTGCTCTCGATAGGAATGTGGCATCTGCACTACAGCCGCATCGGCTTCATGGTGATCTCCTGGCCGCTGATGGAGCTGCTCACACTGCTGTTCCTGTTCTTGGGCATCCAGACGAAACGCTGGCTCTTCTTCGGCCTGTCCGGCCTCGCGTTCGGAGCGGGTGTCTACACCTATAATGCCTACCCGGTTTTCGCCCTGCCGATGGCGCTCCTCTTCGCGTGGCTCATCGGCCGCGAGTTGCTCGCCTGGTTCACGAAGAATCGTACTGGCCGCGAGCTGCTCGTCTTTGCTGGCCAGCTCATTTTATTCGCCGTGATGACGGGCGTTGCCGCGCTTCCCATGATCCTCTACGCTTCCGACCCCAACGAGCACTACCTGAACCACCACCGCAGCGTCTCGGTGCTCGAGACCGACGAATGGAAAGCGGACGACCTCTCAGGTAAGGTCGATTTCACCTTCGACCGCACGCGCCACTTCTTCTACGCCGCGTTCTGGCACGGCGAAGCAGATGGCGCGGACGGCGCCGGCACCTCGGCCATGGTTGACCGCGTATCGGTCGCGCTTGTCGCGATCGGCGTGCTGATCTTGCTGGCCCGCTGGCGCCGTCCCTCCTCGATCGCTGTGCTGCTCGCATTCGCGTTGCTACCCATCGCAAGCATCTTCACGTACAACGCCCTCTTCCGTCGTTCGGTCGGCCTCGTGCCGTTCATCGCCGTCCTCGCCGCGATGCCTCTCGCGTTCTGGTGGGACCGCGCGAAAGGCTTCGGGCCGCTCTGGCGCAACGCATCCTACGCAGGCATGGCGGCGATCATCACCTTCGTCGGCTACCAGAACTTCAACTCGTACTTCCAGAAGTTCCCGGACACGGAGCTCGCGCAGTTCACCTATGGCGTCGAGCTCGCTGCCGCTTCCGAGTACATGCACGACCTGCCCGGCGACCCGTTTGTCTACCTCTATAGCGGACGTTGGGGATTCGATTACGAAACGCGTCGCTTCCTCGCGCCCGATGTCGTTGGACAGGACCGCTCGAACGAGTTCGGCACCTTCGATCTCACGCCCACGCAGCCCGGCCCCGTCGCCTACGTGTTCCTCGCCCCATACCTCGATCAAGCCGACGAAGTCGCACGGCTCTACCCCGGCGGCAAACTCACCGACCACGTTGAGGACGGCGTCGTCTACTTCCGCGGCTACTACCTGCCCTCTACCGAAGGCATCGCTCAGCCGCCGACCAACGTTACGCCCGAGCCGCCCGTCGTTTCCGCGGAGGGCGCCGCCGAGCGTGATGCCACGCGCGAGCAGGACTTCGCCGTGATCGCAGCCGCGCTCGAGCAGTACAAGCAGGCGCACGGCGCCTATCCAGACACGGCGGGCCAGGTGCAGAGCTTATGCGTCTTCCTGGATTACGATGTCGGCTGTGCGCTAAATGAAGTGCTCGATCCCATCCCGCAGGATCCCCTCGGCGACCCGGGCGCGAACGGCTATTGGTATGCGGCAACGAAGAATGAGTACCGCGTCTACTCCAAGCGAGAGACGGATACCATCCCGCTCTGCCCCGAACATCCGCCACACTTGGGCGGCTTCGATTCGATCTACTGCGTCATCGGCCCGTAGCGGCTCACGGTCAGGAGCCTGGCGGGCTTCCGGGCAGGCAGTACAGGTTTTCCGAATGCTGCACCGCGCGTGGCAGCGAATCTGGGCAATCAGACGTGGGCGGCACGCTATCCAGCGCGACGAACAGGGTGAACGTCGCTCCGTCCGATTGATACCAGTAGAGCCCCTGGGGCGACGGATCTTGTGGGATCGGATCGATCACCTCGCCGAGCTGGCAGCCTGCGTCCAGGTCCTCATAGCGACAGAGGCTTTGGAGTCCCACGGCCACGGGGTATCTCTCGTGGCGCAGATAGTACAAGTCGAGCGCGTCCGCCACAATCGTCAGATCGCGTAGGCGCTGCTCGTCTCGCTTCCCACTCCCGCCATCGTTCGCTGAAGGTGGGCCCGGCGAGGTAGACGTCGGCGTCGGCAGCATCGCCGTGATCTCGCGCGCGCGCGGCGCCTCCTCATCGCCGGTACGGCGGCCGGGCAACTCGTACGGGGTCAGCGAGGGAACGGTGTACGTCGCGATATACACCCGCCGGTCGGGGTACTTCCGGAACAGCGCCGCCTGGTAGCGCGGGATGTTGCGCGCATAGACGACGTTGCCGTCCAGGTCAGGCGAGTTCATCCAGAACACGTTGCCGTAGCACCACCAGTTCGGACACACCTCGACGAGCACCAGCGCGTTGTGCAGATCAGCTTCGTCGACGAGGTCGACCAGGCGTTCGTCGATATAGTTGAAGCCCTGCAGCTCGATCGATCGCGCAGGGACGAAGCGCACCGCCCAGGAAGTCTCCTGGCTTAGCAGCCAGCCGTAGATGCTCCCACCCACCAGCGCCAGCACCAGGCCGTACGAGATCGCGACGCCCGCCCACTTCGACACGTCGCCCGGCCCAAGGAGCGTCTGTTTCAGCCAGCCGGCGCCGCTCGAGAGCAGCTCGCCGGCGCGATCGGCGCCCCGGGCGCCAAGCAGTATTAACAGA
>JBAROU010000210.1:0-14893 GCA_049642385.1 Dehalococcoidia bacterium
GTCCAGTATACCATAAGGCGTCAAGCGCGGGGTCAGTTTGGAGTCTGTACAATTTCCCGTGCTTCGGGCTTATCCCACCGAGCCTTAGCGGCCTGCCGTGCTATGTCGGAACGCTCCTTCGCGCTGAGCTTCGCTGCCCTAGCAGGCCCGCCCTTCTTACCACCGAGTTTGCCCAGGGCTACGGCAGCAGGGTTCTTGGATCGCTCTCGGTCTTTGGTGCTCTCGGAGATGATGGCTGCGGCCAGTTGGTTAACGTCTCTTGGCTTGCGTGAGCGCTTAGGCATACACTACTATAGCATAGGAGGTGCATCCATGGCTATTGATCGCACCGCGTGTCTCAACTGCCAGCAGCCTGGCGTGCAGCTAGATGAAAACGTCTGGGCGCTTGTCAGACTCGATCCCATGGGCGGCGACGTGAGGGAGCACGACGTGGGCAACCTCGACCTTAGCATCTCGCTCCGGGCGAGAGCTGCCATCTGCACCAAGTGCGGCTTCTTGCACCTGTTCGCCATTCTTCCCAAGTAGGCATCGCTGCCCGAAATGGGTGCATGCGTTCCTGATTCCGAGGTTCAGTCGGCTACCTCCGGTTTCAAACTGACCCACTACCGAGGCGCGCGCTTGCCTTGAGGGCATTTCGTGGGAAGTGCCCAACTGTCGCTTGCTGCTCCATCCCTGTCTGAAGTTAGTTTGTCGGCCGAGCCACTACCTCTGGTCACCTTCATAGCGCGCGCTGTATCATAGGCAACGCAGCGGAGGGAACCCATGGCAGGAAAACATGATGTCGTCATCGTGGGCGGGGGTGTCGCCGGCCTGGCGACCGGCGCGCTGCTCGCGAAGGCGGGCAGAACGCCGATCGTCCTCGAAAAGGGCAACCAGCTTGGCGGGCGCGCATACACCTACGCCGCCCAGGGCTTCACGCTGAACTACGGCGCGCACGCGATGTACCGTCCACATAGCGGCCTGCTGGCCGACATCCTCGGGCGCATCGATCGGCCGCGCATCGAGGCGCCCTACCCGGACCCCCGGCGGGCGTACTTCGCGCAGGACGGCCGCTGGGGGCACCTGGGGACGATGCCGCAAGACGTGCTCTTCACGTCGCTCTTCCCCATGGCGACGCGCGTGCGGTTGATGCGCTTCATGGCATTACTGCGCTTCGGCAAGCCGGACGCGGGCAACCTCACCGCGGGCGCGTGGCTCGACCGGCACACGCACGACCCGTACCTCAAGCGCTTCGCGCTAGCGCTCGCAACCATCAACACCTACACGCGCCCATCGAGCGAGCTGAGCGCGGCGTTCCTGCTGCGTCACCTCCAACGCACCCTGTTCGCGAAGGACTACGTCGGCTATATGAGCCTGGGCTGGTCAACGATGTACGACGCGTTCGCGTCGGTGATCGCGGAGCACGGCGGCGAAATCGCGACGGGGTCACGCGTCGACAAGCTGATCAGCGAGGGAGGCCGGGTCGTCGCCGCGCTCGTCGGGGACCGGCGCATCGAGGCGGAGGCGTTTGTCGTGACGATACCGCCGCAGGACGCGCCCAAGCTGGCCGAGGCGGGCTCGCCATTACGGACGGAGCTGGAGCGTTGGCACGGGCTCAGGGAAGCCCGGGCGGTCTGCCTGGACCTGGGCTTCTCGCGCCGCCTACGCGAGGACGTCACCTTCATCTACGACGTCGGGTACGACCTCTACTTCAGCCTGCATTCGGAGGTGACGCCGGACCTGGCGCCGCCGGGCGGGCAGCTCCTGCACGCGATGGCCTACCTCTCGCCGGACGAGGGCGCGAACGACTGGCTGGCCGAACGGCGCGCGCACGAGCTGGAGCAAGGGCTGGACCGCTACTTCCCCGGCTGGCGCGAGGCGACTGTGGTACAGCGACCGCTGCCCAACGCGCTCGTCACGTCGGCGCGACAAACGTCCGACCAGCAAGCGCCAGCGCGGGTGCCCGCGCGATCGTCGGTGGCGAACAACCTCTACTACGCGGGTGACGCGCGTGACCTCCCCTACAACCTGACGGAGATTAGCCTGGCCTCTGCGATGGAGATCGCCGACCTGATCGCCAGCACCACGCCGGCGCGACGCGCCGAAGTGCCGGCCGGCATCGAATAAGCACCCTCGAGACCTACGCTACCGGATGGAGGCGAGCGGCGAGGGCTGCGCGCAGCTCGACCGGCTCGTCGGTGACCAGCGCGTCGATGCCGAGGCCGGCCAACCGCAGCGCCCGGTCGCCGTCGTTCACGGTGCCAGTGTAGACCTCGATGCCCATCTCGTGCGCCGCGTCGATCAGATCCAGGTCCGCATCGAGGTCTTGCGGAAAGAAGGACACCGCCGGGACGCCCAGGCGTGCCGCGCGGTCGAGGAACTCGCGCGCGCTCCAGCAATCGGGATTGTCGCGGCGGTTGCGGTGAAGGAACGCATGCGGCAGGGCCGGCGAGAGCGCTTGGACGATGCGCAGCGTGTCGGCATAGAACGACCAGATCGTGACCTCGCGTTCCATGGCCGCGGCGGCCACACCCCAGAGCACGCCCTCCGTGATCTCCGGCGCCTTCACCTCGATAGCGAGGCGCGCCTTACCGCGCACCGTCTCGAGCGCCTCGGCGAGCGTGGGGACGGCGTGGCCGCGCCTGCGGTCGATCGCCACCTCGCGCCGCAGCTCCCAGGAGAGCCAGTCGCCCACGGGGCCCATGCCCGTGGTGGTGCGGTCGAGCGTCGCATCATGGAGGACAACGGGTACGCTGTCGCGGGTTCCGTGGACGTCGATCTCGACGAACCGCACGCCGCATGCGATGGCGACACGCAGCGAGGTGAGGGTGTTCTCCGGCGCACGGGCCGCGTAGCCGCGGTGGCCGACGATGGCCGGGCGCGCGACTTCGAACGGGGCTCCGAGCCAGCTGGAAACAGAACGGGCCGGCGCTTCCGCGTTCGGCCCGCTGGCGTGCATAGCTTGTCGGGGGGTCACCTCATGCATGGTGCCGTTTGCTCCTTTCACTGCTCATCGACGCATCCACCCCTTCGCCTTCAATCTACATAACTTATCGCCGCCGCTGGTTAAGGCCCCGTTATCGCAAGTAAACGTTCGGTTAATGCTCCAGAACGGGCCCTGTCACAAAACAGACGCCTGATTCGTCTCCTGTATGTAGTGCTCATCAAATCAAGGAGGCGCTGGCTATGAGGAACGGGACACGCGAACGAGCAGATGTTGTGGTTGTTGGTGGCGGGCTGGCCGGGCTGGCGGCAGCCACATACGTAGCGCGTGCGGGACGCTCGGTCGTGCTTTTCGAGCGAACGCGCGAGCTAGGCGGGCGGGCCACGACGCAGATGCATGGTGGCTTCGCCTTCAATTTGGGGCCGCACGCGCTCTACAAGAAGGGCGCGGGAATCGCCGTGCTCCGTGAGCTTGGCATCGAGTTCGCCGGCGCTACGCCGCACACGAGCGGCTCCTGGATACGGGCGGGTGTGGCGCACCGCTTATCGCCGTGGTCGTTCGCCACCACCCCGCTGGTCAGCGCCGGGGGAAAGCTGGAGACGCTCCGGCTGCTGGCCTCAATCCCCCGTATGAAGGCGCAAGACGTACAGGACATCCCCTTGCAGCAATGGATCGAAGAGAAGGTGCGACATCAGGAGGTTCGCGACCTGCTCATGTCGCTGATCCGCGTCTCTACCTACGCCAACGACCCTGTGCGCATGAGCGCAGGCCTTGCTCTCGCGCAGGTGCAGCTGGCGTTGAAGGGGGTGTTCTACTTGGACGGCGGCTGGCAGACGCTGGTGGATGGCCTGCGCCAGGCGGCCACGGACGCCGGCGCGCGCATCGTCACGGGCGCGCGCGTCGCGGCGATCGAGCACGCGGGCGCGGTGCGAGGCGTACGACTCGAGGATGGCACGGTGCAAGACGCCGCTGCGGTGATCGTCGCGGGCGGCCCGCAGCTGGCCGCGTCGCTCGTCGAAGGCAACGCCGACCTCCGCCGGTGGGCCGACGCCGCGATCCCCGTGCGCGCGGCCTGCCTCGATGTTGGGCTGCGCCGCTTGCCGAACCCAAGCGTGCGCTTCGCGTTGGGAATCGACCGGCCGCTATACTTCTCGATGCACTCCGCCACCGCCAAGCTGGCACCGGAGGGCGGTGCGATGATCCACCTCGCCAAATACCTACCCACAGATGATCCGGACGACGCGAACGCGATCGAGCGCGAGCTGGACGGCATGCTCGACCTGCTCCAGCCGGGCTGGCGCGAGGAGATCAGCGAGCGGCGCTTCCTGCCCAACATGATCGTCGCGAACGCGCTGCCAACAGCAGCGGGCGAAGGCGCCGCCGGCCGGCCAGGGCCCCACGTGCCCGGCATCGAGAACCTGTACATTGCGGGCGACTGGGTCGGGACTGAAGCGTGGCTCTCCGACGCGAGCCTGTCGAGCGCGAAACGCGCCGCAGAGCTGCTGCTGGCGAGCGATACGAGCGAAGGGACGAGGGTGAGGCAACGCAGCGAGCTCACCGGCGCGAGGCGTTGATAACTATGAGCAGCGATGAACCGCGTTGAGGCCTTCAACGAGCACCGAACGCTGCTCTTTTCCATCTCCTATCGGATGCTGGGCAGCGTGATGGACGCGGAAGACATGGTGCAGGAGACGTTTCTGCGCTGGCAACGAGCACGAGACGATGAGGTGCGCTCACCCAAGTCGTACTTGTCGACGGTGGTCACGCGTCTCTGCATCGACCAACAGCGCTCGGCTCGCGCGCGGCGCGAGCAGTACGTCGGGCCGTGGCTGCCCGAGCCGATCGTGACAGAGGAACTCCCCGGCCCCGACGAGCAGCTCGTCCTCGCCGACTCACTCTCAATGGCGTTCCTCGTCCTGCTCGAGAGCCTGTCGCCCACCGAACGCGCGGTGTTTCTCCTGCGCGAGGTGTTCGATTATGCCTACCCGGAGGTCGCGCGCATCGTCGATAAGAGCGAGGCGAACTGCCGGCAGATGGTGCGCCGCGCGCGCCAGCACATCAAAGAACGGCGGCCGCGCTTCGATGCCTCGCGTGAGCAGGCGGCCCAGATCACGGAACGCTTCCTCCAGGCCGCGCAGACGGGCGACATGGACGGCCTGCTCGATCTGCTCGCGGAGGACGTGACGCTCTGGTCGGACGGGGGCGGCAAAGTGGCGGCGGCGCTCAACCCGATCTACGGCGCGTCGAACGTCGCCCGGCTGTCTATCGCGCTTGCGCAGACGCGTCAGACGGGCTTTGCCAGCCGCCTGCTGCAGGTGAACGGGCTACCCGGAGTCGTGATCTACCAGAACGGCCAGCCTGAAGCCGTCATCGGCGCAGAGATCGAGAACGGCAAGATTCGCGCCATGCGCATCGTGGTGAACCCGGAGAAGCTGCGCAGCGTGCCGCCGCTGGCGCAGTAAGCAGAGCGACCCAGCGAACTTAGGGCCACAATCCGTTCTGGTCGAGCAGGTCCTTGAGGTTGTCATAGAGGTGCTGATGGCATCGTTTACTGCCATTCTTGTCGTTCACAGTCGAAATAAAGCTCTTATCTTTCGCCGCAATATGTATGTGATCCGTCTTGCGATTGTGCCAGATGTTTACTGTGATCTCTTTTGATCTTGCCATCTGGATTCCCCCTTAACCTGCGATCTCCCTGAACGCCTCTTCCGCCGCAGAGAGCGTCTGATCCAGCTCGCGCTCCAGGTGCGCGAACGAGAGGAAGCACGCCTCGAACTGGGAAGGCGGCAGATAGACGCCGCGCTCCAGCATCGCGCGGTGGTAGCGGGCGTAGCGCTCGGTATCGGAGCGCTGCGCCGAGGCGAAGTCGATCACGGGCGTATCGCTGAAGAAGAGCGTGAACATGGAGCCGACGCGGTTGAGCTGCACGTCCACCTCCGCCTGCCGCGCCAGCGCGAGCAGTCCGCCGGTGAGCTTCGCGCCCAGCTCATCGAGCGCGCCGTAGGCGCGGTCGTCCGAGAGCGTGCGCAGCGTAATGACGCCAGCGGCCATCGCCATCGGGTTGCCGGAGAGCGTGCCTGCCTGGTAGACGGCGCCCAGCGGCGCAACCTGCTCCATAATCTCGCGCCGGCCGCCGTACGCGCCGACGGGCAGCCCGCCGCCGATCACCTTGCCCAGGCAGGTCAGGTCTGGCTCGACGCCGTAGAGCGCCTGAGCGCCGCCGCGAGCGACGCGAAAGCCAGTCACCACCTCGTCGAAGATGAGCAGCGCGCCCGCCGCGCGCGTGATCTCGCGCAGCGACGCGAGGAAGCCCTCGGCCGGTGGAACGACGCCCATGTTCGCCGCGATCGGCTCGACGATGACGCAGGCGATCTCGTCCGGATGACGCTCGAAGAGCCTACGCACGGCCTCGACGTCGTTGTAAGGCGCGACAAGCGTCTGTTCCGCGTAGGCAGTCGGAACGCCCGGGCTGTCCGGCAGGCCGAGCGTGGCGACGCCGGAGCCAGCGCGTGCGAGCAGCCCGTCGGCGTGGCCGTGGTAGCACCCTTCGAACTTGACGATGCGGTCACGGCCCGTGAAGGCGCGCGCCAGGCGTAGCGCGGACATTGTCGCTTCGGTGCCGGAGTTGACGAACCGGACGAGCTCGATCGACGGCACGGCCTCGACGACGAGGCGCGCCATCTCCGCCTCGAGCTCTGTGGGTGCGCCGAAGCTGGTGCCGCGTTCGGCGGCGCGCTGGAGGATCTCCACGACCGACGGGTGCGCGTGGCCGAGGATGAGCGGCCCCCAGGAGAGGACGTAGTCGAGGTACTCGTTGCCGTCGACGTCGAACAGGCGGGCGCCGCGCCCATACGCGATGATCACCGGGTCGCCGCCGACGGCCTGGAAGGCGCGCACGGGGCTGTTCACGCCGCCCGGCATGAGCCGGCGCGACGCCTCGAACACCTGGCGCGAACGCTCGTGCGACGTAGCCACAGACAACCACAGATTGACACAGATGGAGACGGGAGGCGAGGAGAAACGTGGGCAAACGTATCGAAGACTACGCGACTTTCCGGCCCACGAAGCACAGCCGATGCACCGTGAGCGCAGGGCCTTCGTTCGTGGCGCAGCGTTCGATTACGCGGTCGACGAGGGGGGTGTCAACTTCTGGATCAAAGTCATCGATGGCAGGCGTGGTCTCCAGCCGGAAGAAGAACGCCTCGCGCGAGGCGAAGACTTCTTTGCAGACGTAGCTCTCCGCGACGAGCACCTCGAGTCCGAAGCGCCGATAGAGCGCGGGTACCGTGTCGATGCGAGCCTCAGCGCTCGCATACCACTCGTGCATCTGGCTGCGCTCGTCGAACGCATCCTCCAGCTCGCGGCCGTTCTGCTCGCCGATCGATATCTCTACCCCCAGGCCGCCCGGCCTTAGGATGCGCACGCCTTCTCGCATGAAGTCATCGTCGTACGTCCAGGGGCCGCGCCGATTGATGATCGCATCGGCCGCACCGTCGCGCATCGGGATCCGGCGGCCGTCAGCGAGGAGCAGGTCGACGTTCTTGGCCGCCAACCGGTCGCGCTCCTGCGCACCGTGCCAGAGCCGCCGTGCCGCGTAATCGAAGCCCACGGCGCGACCTACATGCGGCGCGATGTTCTTCATCAGCCAGCCGGCGTCGCCCGTTCCGATATCGACGACGGTATCGCGCGGCCGAACGTGCTGCTGGACAAGCTCCGTGAAGCGCTCCTCGCCACTCGCACCGTCACGTCGAGGCTGCAGGCGCTGGTTGGCGTCCGCGCCGTACTTCGTCAGCCAGTCGTCGACGTGGTCGTAGAGGTGCTTCGTCGATTCTTGCCAGCGCGTCATGCCGCGCCGTCGAGATGCGTTGCGACTTCGGCCAACGACGTGACCGTAGCGTCCGCCTCCGCAATATCCTCCGGCCAGGCGTGTTCGTGGCGGTTGATCCAGACAGCGCGCAGGCCGGCATGGCGCGCACCCGCGATGTCCGCCCAGGGACTGTCACCAACGTACATGGCCTCGGCAGGCTCGACGCCGAGCCGAGCGCAGGTCTCATGGAACAGCGTCACGTGCGGCTTGTAGGCGCGCAGCTCCTCGGACGAGACGACGATGTCGAAGGCGAGGCCGTTGCGACGCACGTTCTCGCGCAGGAAGCCGTCGTCGGCGTCAGAGAGCACGGCCACGATAAAGCGCTCACGCAGCGCGGCGAGCGCGGCGGCGACCTCCGGGTAAAGGGGCGCCGCCGCGTGCGCTTCGGCGTAGGCCTCTGCGCCCACCGCGCTCGGCGTGTCGACGCCCCAGTGGCGGAACAGCTCGTCGCTGCGCTGCCGCCAGACATCCTCGAACGAGCGAAACGGCGCTGTCGGGCCGTCGAGCGGTGGGCGCTCCGCGCTGCCGAAGCGGATGAGCGCGTCCTTCGTCGTCAGCTCCCGCCAGTGACGAATCGCCTCGCCTGGCGCGAGGTACCCGCCCAGGCGGTGCGCTAGCGCGTCGAACATGCGCTCGCGCGGCTCGGTGGAGAGCGCCACGAGCGTCTCGTAGTAATCGAAGATAACGGCCTTGAGGTTAGCCACAGACAGTTGTCACTCTGAAACAGGCTAGATTCTTCGCTTCGCTCAGAATGACAATAACATGAACCCACGCCTAGGCCGGAAGGCCTTGGCTACGACGGGGTCGACTCTGGTTCCAGCTTGAGGAACTCCTTCATGGCGCGGCGGAGCTCCTTGCGGTGTTCCGGCATGCCGAGGTTGAGGCCGTAGTGGTTGATCAGGCGCGCGGAGGTCTCTCGCCATTCGTTCCAGCAGTCGGCGCAGGTGTGCTCGACGACGGTCTGGCCCAGCTCACCGCCCATCGGCGCTTCGTCAAGCGATTCCTTGCTCTCGGTGCAGCGGACACACGTGATGGTGGGCATTACGACTCCTCGCGCAGCCAGCGGGCGGCGTCTTTTGCGTGGTAGCTGATGATGATGTCGGCGCCCGCGCGCTTGATCGCCGTGAGGATCTCCAGCGCGACGCGGCGGCCGTCGATCCAGCCGTTGCGGTCCGCGGCGTGCACCATCGCGTATTCGCCGCTGACGTTGTAGGCGGCGAGCGGCAGGTCGAACTCCTGGCGCGCCTTCGCGAGCACGTCCAGGTAAGCGAGCGCCGGCTTCACCATGACGATGTCCGCGCCCTCGGCGATGTCGTCCTCGATCTCGGCCAGCGCCTCGCGCGCATTGGGCGGGTCCATCTGGTAGCCACGCCGGTCGCCGAACTCGGGCGTTGACTCGGCGGCCTCACGGAAGGGGCCGTAGAACGCCGAAGCGTACTTCGCCGCGTAGGACATGATCGGCGTGTGCACCAGACCTTCGTCGTCGAGCGCGTCGCGGATAGCGGCGACACGCCCGTCCATCATGTCGGACGGTGCGACGACGTCCGCGCCCGCGTGCGCGTGCGAAACGGCCGTGCACGCGATCAACTCCAGCGAGCTGTCATTATCCACATCGCCATCGATGACCACGCCGCAATGGCCGTGCGAGGTGTATTCGCAGAGACAGACGTCCGTGATCACGACGAGGTTCGGGTCGGCCGACTTGAGCGCGCGCACCGCCTGCTGGACAATGCCGTCGTCGGCGTAGGCCTCGGAGCCTGCGTCGTCCTTCGTGCCGGGCAGGCCGAAGAGGAGCACCGCGCCGATGCCCAGCGAGCGCAGCTCCTGCGCTTCGGCTGCGAGGCGGTCGAGCGAGAGGTGGTACTGGCCGGGCATGGACGGGATCTCCTCGCGCACGTCCTGGCCGTGGACGACGAACAGCGGATAGACGAAGTCGGCCGGCGAAAGTCGCGTCTCCTGTACGAGGCGGCGCAGCCCTTCGCTGCGGCGCAGCCGCCGGTGTCGGGAGAAGAGGTCTCGGGCGGTGTCGATGGTGGTCATGTGGTTATCCCTCGCCCCTGTGGCGACGCAGATACTCCTCCAGGTCGCCCATCAGGTCGCCCGCGGGCGGCAGGTCCGGCGTGCCCGCCTCCGAGATGCCGGAGTCGATGCGCCGCTCGATCTCCGCGACGTATGCCCTCATCTCGAGGTTGCCGGCGAGCGCTTCGCTCACCTGCTCCTCGAACTTCTGGCTCGCCTCGCGCAGGGGCGTCAGGTCGGGCGCGAAGCCGAGGATCTGGTCGAGGCGCTCCAGCAGGGCGAGGGCGCCGCGCGGGTTGACCGCGTCGCCCAGGTAGGGCGGCAGGCCGGCCCAGAGGCTCGCGGCGGCCAGGTCGTGGCGACGCCAGGCATCGTGGAGCGTGCCGACGATGCCGGTCGGCCCCTCGTAGCGGGCGCGAGAGATGGTCATCCCCTCGAAGCGGCGCTGGAACTCCTCCTCGGTCGAGAAGCCGGTGACGGGCGGTGGGCGTGTGTGCGTCGTCGCCGCGACGAGCGAACCCATCGTGACGAGGCGCTCGCCGCCCAGGCGCTCGAAGAGATCGCGCACCGTCTCGGTGAAGGCACGCCACTTGAGATGGGGCTCCTGTCCCAGGACGAGCACGACGTCGTAGTCGCGTGCCTCCAGGCGGTGGTGGAAGAAGCGGTTGGTGGGCCACTGGAGGTCGCGCTGGCCCTCCTCAGTGATGCGGATCATCGGGCGCGCGACGGTGAAGTCGAAGAACTCCTCCGAGTCAATCTCGGCGAACTGGGGCGCGGACCAGCTTTCGACGAGGTGGCGCACGGCGCTGGTCGCCGCCTCACCGGCGTCGTTCCAGCCGCGAAAGGCAGCGACGAACGTCGGCTTGCGCAACTCCGGCAGCTCACCTTCGAGTTGTAGGTAATCCATCGATCACGCTCGATCTCATTATAGACGGTGGGGTTGGCGAGTCCTTCGATTGGTCTGGTAGGCAACGCGAGGGCCTGAAAGACCCTCGCCTACATGATCGCTTCTAGCCGATTCAACTACACCCCGGAGACGCGCCGTCCGTGGCCGACCCAGTACGGCTCACGCAGGTCTTTCTTGAGCACCTTGCCGCTCGGGTTGCGCGGAAGCGCCGGGATGAAGTCGACCGATCGCGGCCGTTCGAAGCCGCCCAGCTTGCCACGGCAGAACTCGATGATCTCCTCCCCGGTCGCCGTCTGCCCCTCACGCAGAACGATGATCGCTTTCACCGTCTCGCCCCACTGCTGGTCGGGCACGCCGATGACGGCAGCGTCGGCGACGGCGGGGTGCTGGAAGAGCACCTCCTCGACGACGCGCGGGTAAACGTTCTCCCCGCCGGAGACGATCATGTCCTTCACGCGATCCTGGATGTAGATGTAGCCGTCGTCGTCCATAATGCCCGCATCGCCGGTGTGCATCCAGCCGCCCTTGAGCGCCTGCGCCGACTCGTCTGGCAGGTTCCAGTAGCCGCGCATGAGCTGCGGCCCGCGCGCAATGATCTCGCCGATCGTGCCGTTCTCCACGAGCGCGTCGTCGTCGCCCACGATGCGTAGCTGGGTGCCAACGACGGGCCGGCCGGCCGAAAGGAGCAGATCGGCGCGCTCCTTGATGGCGCGCCGATGGTCGTCGGGGAAGAGATAGGTGAGGACCGCCGTCGTTTCGGTCATGCCGTACGCCTGGGCGAAGTCGCACTTGAAGACGTCCATCGCCCGACGCAGCGTCTCCTCGGCGATGGGTGACGCACCGTAGGTGACCTGGCGCAGGTCCTTGTACTGGCGCTTCGCAGCGTCCGGCACCATCACGAGACAGGCCTGGATCATCGCCGGGACGAGCGTGGTGGTCACCACGCGCTCTTCGTCCAGGGCGCGGATCACCTCGGCCGGGTTGAAGTCCGACTGGATGTACAGGCAGCCGCCCCAGTAGTTCGTGACGAAGGTGGAAAGGGCGCCCGCGGCGTGGTACATCGGCACGACGATGAGGCCGCGTTCGCCGGGCACGGCGTTTATGAGCATGGTGACCTGCGTGAGCTGGGCCGAGAGCGCCTTGTGCGTGACCACCGCCCCCTTCGGGTGGCCGGTGGTGCCGCTGGTGTACATCTGGTAGACGTCGTCCTCATCCATCACCTCGACGGCAGGGGCCTGCGCTGGCTGGCCTTTGATCCAGCGGTGGTACTCCTCCCAGCCCTCGAGGCCGGCGACGTTCACCGCGACGAAGCGTTCTACGCTCGTGAGCTCGGTGCGGACGGGGTCGATCGCGTTCACGTACTCATCGGCGGCGATGAGGAGCTTCGCGCCGGCGTCGTTGATGATGTAGCTCCACTCGCCGGGCGCGAGGCGGTAGTTCAGGGGCACGGGCACCACGCCGGCCTTCGAGGCGGCGTAGTAGGTGATGGCGTATTCAACGCTGTTCTTCGAGAGGATGGCGATCCGGTCGCCGAGCTGGAGGCCGGAGGCGACGAAGGCGTTCGCGAGGCGGTTCACCTCGGCCTGCGCCTCGCTGTACGTCACGCGCCTGTCGCCTTCCACGGCGAACTCGCTGTCGGCGTGCTCCCGCGCACGGTAGTCGAGATAATCATGGAGTCTCATGGGTCAGCCTCCTCCCAATAGCAGCATCGGCTCTTGGAGACTCCCATTTAACCCGATGACAGGGAAGGCTGTCTAGGGCTTCAGTCCGTCGCCACGGTCTCTGAGAGCAGCCTATCCAACTCTGCAGGCGTGACGATCAGCGCGGCCAAGCTTTCTCCGCGCAGCCGACTAATGAGCCGTTTGTCCCCAGTGCAGAAGTAGTCAGCATCAGAAAGAGCAACTGCAGCAGCAATGGCGGCATCAGACTCAAGTCCGGCCTGGCGCCATCGCAAGATTTCAACGTCTGGTGGGTTAGGAACAACGTCTAGCGCTGTCCCAACTAAGAACTCATTCAGCCTCGCGAGGACGTGCGGTGCCTTGTCGCGCATATTGCGCGTGAGTTCTCTCAACACATCCTGGGACACGACGATCTCGATCGTTTCTTTGTTGGCTGCCTCCAAAAGTCTGTTCGGAGCACCGTGTGGAGAATATAGTCCGGAGAAGATAACGTTAGTATCGAGGAAGACACGCACTAAGCGCTCCGCCGGCGGCCCTTCCTATCTGCTTTAGAGGTCTTCCCCTTGATTAGGTGGCCGTATCGCTCGCGGAAGATTTCTTCCCGTACCTGCCGTCCGCCCTCCAGGAGTTCCTCCTCGGTGATTCCCGATTCCGCAAACGCCTGTTGGATTGCCCGGAGGGCATCTAGCGCCGTCTGCCGCCCAGGTCGGGCCACAAGCACGCCGTCCTCAACTTCCAGCACCAAACGGTCGCCCGGCTCCACGCCCAGCGCCTCGCACACTTCACGCGACAGCGTCACTTGCCGTCGAGGGCGGAGCGTCACAGATTCTTCGACCCGACCTTCGTCTGACATCTGATGTCCTACGTCAGACAGTATAACATTCCACCAGCGCCAGCACCAGCCCCTGTATCGTGTGCTCCTGCGCCACGATGTCCGGTGGGCGGCCGAGCAGCTCTTCCACGGCCTGCGCCGTCACCGGGCCGATAGCGGCGATGCGGCAGCGGCGGAGCGGCTCCAGGTCGTCGCCCAAGAGCGCGACGAGGTTGCGTACGGATGACGAGCTGGCGAATGTCGCGATGTCGATCTCGCCCGCGCGCAGGCGGGGCAGGCCCTCGGCGTCGGCGTCCGCGGGCGGCGCAGCAACGTAGAGCGTCACTTCGTCCACCGTCGCGCCCAGCCTCGCCAGGCCGGCCGGCAGCACGTCGCGGGCGCCCTCAGCGCGCGGCAGGAGCACACGCGCTCCCGTCAGCCGGCCTACGCGTTCGAGCGCCTCGAGCAGCGCCTCCGCCACGAAGCGCTCCGGCACGAGATCGACGCGTAGGCCGCGATCGCGCAACGCCCCGGCGGTGCCGGGGCCGATCGCGGCGATGGACGCGCGCACGGCACGGGCGTCTAGCGAGCGCGCCCAGAGGAAGTCGAAGAAGATCTCGACGGCGTTGGCGCTTGTGAAGACCAGCCAGCCGTACGCGCCGTCCTTGAGCGCCACGACGGCCTTGGCGAGGCGCGCCTCGTCATAACGAGGCTTGATCTCGATGGTGGGGAGCTCGACGGCCTCTGCGCCTGCGGCGGCGAGGCGGCGCGAGAGCTCGCTCGCCTGCTCACGGGTGCGGGTGACGAGCACGCGCTTGCCGAAGAGCGGACGCGCGTCGAACCAGCGCAGCGCGTCGCGCAGGCGCACGACATCGCCCACGACGGTAATAGCCGGACTACCGATGCCAGCGGCTTCGGCGCGCGCCGCGATGTCGCCTAGCGTGCCCTCCACCGTGCGCTGGCGGGGCAACGTGCCCCACTCGATGACGGCGGCAGGCGTGGCAGCATCGCGGCCGGCGGCGATCAGGCGCTCGGCGATCTGCGCGAGCTGCCCCACACCCATCATCAGCACGAGCGTATCGACCGCAGTGGCGAGCTTGTCCCAATCGACGCTGCGTTCGTCCTTCGTCGGGTCTTCGTGGCCGGTGACGAACGCCACGGATGAGGCGAGGCCACGGTGCGTCACGGGCACGCCCGCGTAGGCCGCCGCGGCGACGGCGGACGTGACGCCCGGCACCACATCGAAGGGGACGCCAGCGGCAGCGAGCGCCTGCGCCTCTTCGCCGCCCCGACCGAAGACGAACGGGTCGCCGCCCTTGAGCCGGACGACGCGTTTGCCCTGGCGCGCGCGGGCGATGAGCAGCTCGTTGATTTCGTCCTGGGACATCGTGTGGCTCTGGGGGCCCTTGCCGACGAAGACCCGCTGGGCGTCCTTCGGCGCCAGGTCGAGCAGGCGCGGGTTAACCAGCCGATCGTAGACGACAACGTCCGCGGCCGCGAGCGCCTCGACGCCGGCAACGGTGATCAGCACGGGGTCGCCCGGCCCCGCGCCGACGAGGGAGACGGGGCCCGTTGTGGCTTCGCTCATCCCTTCGCCGCCTCTACGAACGCCGAGGCACCCTGAGCCAGCAGCGCCTCTGCCAACCGCGTGCCCGCCGCCTCGGCGTCCATGGTCGAGCCGGTGACG
>JBAROU010000217.1:0-2256 GCA_049642385.1 Dehalococcoidia bacterium
CAAGCCCGCGACGAACGTCTATGAAACTCCGCTCTCTTCTCCCAGACAGATCCGACGTCATCCAGGGCAGCGCCGATCTCGAGATCGCGGCGATCGCCTACGATTCGCGTCGCGTCGAACGTGGCACGCTCTTCGTCGCGCGGCCAGGCTTCGAGACAGACGGCCACCGGTTCATACCGCAGGCGTTGGAGGCGAGCGCGACGGCGTTGCTGGTGCAGCAGGACCACCGCAACGTGTGGGAACCGCTGGTCGCTGGCAGCAATGTCGCCGTTGCTGTGATCGATGATACGCGCCGCGCGCTCGCCGACGTCGCGGCGGCGTTCTACGACTATCCAGCGCGCGCGTTGCGTGTCGTCGGCGTGACCGGCACGAAAGGGAAGACCACGACGTCGTATCTGGCCGCTGCGCTGCTTGAGGCGTCCGGCCATAGGACCGGCCTGGTTTCGGGCGTCGAGATCAAAATCGGCGAGCGGATGATCGGGAACGACTCAGAGATGACCACGCCAGAGGCGCTGGAGGTGCAGTCGTACCTCGCGCAGATGCGGGACGAGGGCGCGCAGTACGCCGTCGTCGAGTCCACGTCACACGGACTAGCGCTGCACCGCCTGGAGCATCTGGAGTACGACGTCGCGGCGTTCACCAACCTCTACCCGGACCACCTCGACTTCCATCCCGATGTCGAAGACTACACCGCCGCGAAAGGGCGGCTCTTCGAGATGCTGGACGAGTCGCTCGACAAAGGGATCGAGAAGACCGCGGTGTTGAACGCGGACGATGCGACCAGTGAGCGGATGCGCGCGCGTACCAAGAGGGCGCGCGCGCTTACCTACGGCATCGAGGCGCCGGATGCGGACGTGCGCGCGGCGGACGTCGCAATGTCCGAACGCGGAACACGCTTCCAGTTGGTAACGCCGGTAGGAGCGTGCGATGTCCAGATGCCGCTGCTGGGGCTGTTCAGCGTCTCGAACGCGCTGGCCGCCGCCACCATCGCCCTCAGCCAGGGCGCGACGCCCGCCGCCATCGCCGCAGGTCTTGCGGCCTTCCGAGGCGTGCCCGGGCGGATGGAACGCATCGATTGTGGACAGCCGTTCGCCGTAGTCGTCGACTTCGCCCATACAGGCGACGCGCTTCGCTCTGTGCTCCAGGCGCTCCGCGGCGCCGCGCGGGGAAGGTTGATCGCCGTCTTCGGCGCGGGCGGTGACCGCGACCCGGGCCGGCGCACGGGCATGGGCCGCGCCGCCGCAGAGCTGGCCGACTTCGCCGTCCTCACGAACGACAACCCGCGCACGGAAGATCCGAGCGCGATCATCGACACCATCGCGGCGGCGATGATCGAGGGCGGCCGTCGTGAAGGCGACGACTTCGTGCGCATTCCGGACCGGCGCGAGGCGCTGCGCTACGCCTTTACGCACGCGCGTGAGGGCGATGTGGTGCTGGTTGCCGGCAAGGGCCACGAGCCGTACACGATCATCGGCCATGAGCATCTGCCCTGGGACGACCGCGAAGTCGCGCGCGAGGAGCTGCGCGCGCTCGCCGCGAAGGCGTAGCGGCGCTGCGGGTGGCGGTAGGCTACTTCTCCTGGGAGCCGCGGCGGTAGGGGGCGCTACACCCGAGACCTAAGGATTGCAGTCTCCAACGCCTTCGGTGTAGTCGATGGCGTTGATGAACGACCAGAAGTCCCAGACCGGCCGCGAATCGGACGGCCCGAAGCCCTGGTTGACGACCATGCAGCTTACGAGCGTCCCCTGGTGCACGTGGTACCGCGTCGATCCCCCGCAATCGTAGTCGTCGGTCGTATACCCGAGGATCCGGCCGTACTGGGCGCCATAGCCGTTGGACGAGTAGTAGCGCAGCCACGTTGATGCGGTCCTGTTATGGTGGAGGTTCCGTAGGTAACCGTGGTTTGCCCCGAGCACGTCCACCAGCCTAATCGTGATTACATCGCAACCACCTGCAACCTCCTGGCCGGAGGCCCAGGCTTTCAGGGTAAAGTGGTATGGCTGCGATCCCCAGCCCCAGCCGCGCAGGCGCGCGACCGACGGGGCGTCCATCACACATAGGACGCCTACGTTGTCGCCCGTGACGTCGATCGCCCGCTCGGCGTTGTGGATTGGTGGGTTCCGTGCGCCCGTGCAAAAGTCGATAAGCGAAACCGTCGTCCGTCCCTGCGCGGACATGAAGAACATAGTGACCGAGTCACCCGTCCCCGCCTGGACCCGGTCGTCGTCGCCCACGAGAGCCCCGGCGATCAAGAAC
>JBAROU010000227.1:0-18097 GCA_049642385.1 Dehalococcoidia bacterium
GGAGAAAGCCGGTCCAGGTCATCCAAGGTCACAACCACGCGACGGCGGAGCTTCTGGCTGATGTCGCGAATGGCAGCGCGAAGATCGTCAATGCCAGGAACCCTTTGACGTACGTTTGCGAAATCCACACCAAATCCGAACATACTCACTGTTGGCAGAGATGACAACGTTCTGCGCACACCCTGCCAAGTTCCCTTCATTACGCGAGAACCACGAAACTCCGGCTCTTCGAGCAGCCGCTTTTCCAAGGCCGACAGAAAGCCCTGGATGAGCCCTTCCTCAGAATTGAAGAACCACGGGTCGAACTCCACAATCAGGTATTCACGTGTCCGGAAGTCATCTGTCAGGAGGTTGAGCACGGAAGTCTTGCCTTCTCCCCACGGCGCTGTGATGGCTAATACGAGCGGCTGGTTCTCGGGCCAAGCGGCGACGGCGCGGGCAAGTCTCTGAATGACTTCGCTCCGGTTCAGCAGGTCCTGGTCCCGTTCAGTGATGGGCTCATCAGAAAACAAGACGTCATTAAGCTCGTTTCCGTTTGCGTTCGGGTCCGGAGTTTGGGTCTGACCACGCAAGGCTCGAAAGATCCCCTTCAAGAAGCTCATAACTACCCCACCTCCCGCAGTCGCACCACCGGGATGTTGCGCTCCGTGCCCTGCCTCACCTGTACGTCCATGCAATATCGACTCCTCCAGGCTAGTCTAGCTCAACGCTCGTGCTCCCACCTCGAGTCTCTAGCCTCCAACCCCTGGTTCCTCCATACTGGCGTTGGAGGCGTCATGACCGCCGACATCATCGATGGCAAGGCAATCGCGGCCCAGGTCCGGGCCGAGCTGCGGCCACGCGTTGACGCGGTGCTCAAGCGCGGCGTCTTGCCCGGCCTCGCCTTCGTCCTCGTGGGCAAGAACCCCGCGTCCGAGAGCTACGTGCGCATCAAAGGCAAGGACTGCGCCGAGATCGGCATCAAGACGGAGACGTACCGCCTGCCCGCAGAGGTCTCCCAGGATGAGATCATCGACCTCGTCCGCCGCATCAACGCTGACCACACCTGGCATGGCCAGCTCGTCCAGCTGCCGCTGCCAGACCACATCGACGAAGAGGCCGTGATCGCCGAAGTCGATCCCGCCAAGGACGTCGACGGCCTCCATCCGCAGAGCCAGGGCCGCCTGCTCCGTGGCCTGCCTACCTACCTCCCTGCGACGCCCCACGGCATCCAGCAGCTCCTTCTGCGCAGCGGCCACCCGCCGGAAGGCAAGCACGTCGTCATCTGCGGGCGCTCGAACCTCGTTGGTAAGCCGCTCGCCGTGCTGCTGATGCAAAAGCAGCACGGCGCTAACGCGACCGTCACTGTCTGCCACACTGGCACCTCGAACCTACCGGACATCGCCCGCCAGGCCGATGTCCTCGTCGCCGCCATGGGCCGCGCCCGCGCTGTCACGGCCGACATGGTGCGCGAAGGCGCCGTTGTCATCGACGTTGGCACGAACTCCATCCCCGATGCCTCCCGCAAGAGCGGCCGGCGCCTCGTCGGCGACGTCGACTTCGAGGCCGTGCGCGAGAAGGCAGCGGCGATAACCCCCGTACCAGGGGGCGTCGGCCCCATGACCAGCGCGATGCTGCTCTGGAACACCGTCCTCGCGGCTGAGGGCGGCCCGTACGCAGCGTGAACCGTGTGATCGACGCACGAGACGCGCTACACTAGTCGACGACGATGAAGGCTAAGCTTCTCGCAATCGTCTCCGGGCTGCTCCTGCTCGCGTCGTTGTCGGCCTGCTGGGGTGGTGGCGGGTCCGGCTATCCAGCGGCTGGCGAGGATCATTTCGCAGCGGTGCACGGCACCCTTCAACTCGCGCTCGGCGAGGGCGATGCCAACACCGCCTCGGTCGATCTCGCAGGAAGCGCCGTCGTCAGACGCCAGGAGTCAGAAACTGGCAACGATGGTCTGCAGTCCATCATGACCGAACTGGTCGACCTGCAGCTCCAGGGGAACGGCGACTTTGGATCCGTCACCGTGCATCTTCACCCCGACAAGAGATCGCACGGCGGCGTTCGTCAGCAAAAAGCCGGCAAAGACTTCCCCGCCGATGGCTATTTCCAGCTGTTCCTGGAGATCGTCATTGCTGACGAGAACCTCACGGTACGGAACGAGACGCAATTACCTGTGGTGGCCACGCTCATGACCGTCCCACCGGCCGCGGGCAAAACGTTCGAGTTGGCGGAAAACTTCAACGTTGCGGTCTACACGTCGGATGCTCAGCAGGTCGGCACGGTCGAAAGCCTGACGCTCACATTCGGACCGGCTGAGACCACGGATATCACCACGCCGGAAGCCGGCGGCTAAACCATGAAACGGCCGCATTTTATGGCCCTCACGGTCATCATCGGCGCATTCCTGCTGGGAAGCGCTTGCGTCGGCGGGGGTGGCGCCAAAGAGGCGACGAACTATCCCTCCGCGGGTGAGGACGTCTTCGAGAACACGAGCGCTACGATCGAAATCGAGATCACCCCGGAAGGCGCGACCGTAGCGCCCAACGTGCTCGGCGCCCTCCAGGCCGTCGAGTTGCACGGCCCTGCCCGGATCAGCAGAGGTGACCCGTTGTTTGACGATGGCATCGCCGTGATCCCGACGGAGATCGTCGAGCTGAACCTGACCGGCGACAGCCCGTTCGGGCCGGTCATCGTTCGCCAGAGCTCGAATCACCGGTCCACAGGCCAGGTGCGACAGCAGGAGAAGGGCCGGGACTTCCCGGCCGACAGCTTCTTTGACGTGTTCGTCGAGATCGAGGTGCCCGACATGGGCATCACTGCATCCAACGACGCAGCGCTCAGCATGCATGCCACGCTCACTGGCGTCCCGCCTGCAGCCGGTGATGCGTATCGCAGCGCGAACGACGGACCGCTGCCGATCTTCACCTCGGCCGGCCGGCAGGTCGGCCAGATCGTGGACGCCCTACACATTCCTCAACCGTCCCCGCCCCTTACCGGCGAACCGGGAGCGACGGCGACATCCGAGGCTTCGACGCCGATCCCATCCGTCGGTCCGACCGGCGCTGAACAGCCCCGGACCGAAGGCGGCTGCGAGCACGGCGTCGGCCAGTCCGTCCTCTTCATCTCCTTCACCGGCCTGCAGCCTGGCCAGGTTCTGACCGGGACGGTTCAAGGCGTGCAGGAGGCCGCGGGCGGCGTCATCGGCGACGGCACGTTCACCGTCACCGCCGACGCCGCAGGGAACGCGACGGCGGAAGTCGACATAAACAAGCTTGGCCCCTACCAATGGGCGGCTGGAGTCAGCGCCGGCACGTTTTTGGTCGAGCAGGAGTGTCCTGGGCCGCCTGGATCGGGCGGCGCGACGGGATAGCTGCTCGCGCCGAAGCAGACACAGCGGATTCGCCTGGGTGCTATTGAATCCCTCCGCAAACTCTGCTAGCATCACGCCGACAGACGGAATCGTTGCTGCGCTCACCGCCGCTCGCTAGCACGGGCGGCGGCGCGGCATCGAGCAAGGAGGCAAGCTATGGCCATCCAACTGGGCTTTCAGCCGCAAGACTTCTCCCTCAAGACGTGGCGCGCCGTCGCCGCCGAGTTCATCGGCACCGGCATGTTCGTCACCATCGGCGTGGGTTCGGTCGTCGCGGCGAACGCGTTCATCACGGACCAGGGGGCGCCACTGCCTGCCGTCCCAGGCGTCGGCTTGATCATCGCCGTCGCCATCGCGCATGGGTTGGGCATACTGCTCGCCGTCTCTGCCACCGCCGGCATTTCTGGTGGGCACATCAACCCGGCGGTGACCTTTGCCATGGTGCTGACCGGCAGGACCAAAATCTCGACCGGCGTCCTCTACGTGGCCGCGCAGCTTGTCGCGGCCACCTTCGCCGTCCTCCTCATCAAAGCGGTCATCAGCGGCCCGTATCAGTCGGGGCTGGGCGTGCACGGGTTGAGTTCGGTGCTTGAGGATAACGTGGGCAACGGCAGTGGTGCAGGACTGCTCGTAGAGGGCGTGCTCACCTTCTTCCTGGTCTACGTTGTCTACGCCACAGCCGTCGACCCCAAGGGCCCGCGCAACCTGGCGCCGGCCGCCATCGGCCTCGTCATCATGGCGGACCACTTTGTCGGCATTCCTCTCACCGGCGCGTCGATGAACCCGGCGCGCTCGTTCGGGCCGGCGATGGTGGCGCAGAACTGGGCCGACCACTGGGTCTACTGGATCGGCCCGCTCGTCGGCGCCGCCGTCGCCGCTGCCGTGTATGAGCTGGTCTTCATGACGCGCGGCGACGAATAGCTTGCTCGAGCTGGCGGGGTCATGGTAAACAAACGATACCGGCGATGAGGCTCGCCGGACCGGCCTAGCCGGTCGAACTGCCGTTGGAGCTGATGGCCTCTACCGTCAAGGTAGAGGCCATTTCTTGTGTGCGAAGGAGGCCAGCGATGCTCGAACGCGTGCTGCTCGTCGCCGCTGCTGGCGCCGTGGGCAGCATCTTGCGCTACCTCGTCTCCGGACTCGTCGTCGACTGGGTCGGCCCGAGCACCTGGGGCACGTTCGTTGTCAACATAACGGGTGCTGTCATGCTGGGCTTTCTGGTCGGCGTCACGGAGGAGCGGTGGCTTGCGCCCTACTATGTGCGGACGGCGCTCGCCATCGGCCTGCTGGGCGCATACACCACGTTCTCGACACTCATGTTCGAGACGGTCGACCTGGCGGAGTCGCGCTCGTTCGTCGCCGCGGGGGCAAACGTGCTGGGCAGCGTGACAGCCGGCCTCATGGCTGTGTATGCTGGGCTTGTCGTCGGGCGGACCGTCTGACGGAGTGTCTCACATGAAAATCGAGGGACCCGGCAAGCTACTACGCATTTTCATCGGCGAAGCGGATCGCTGGCACGGGAAGAGCCTCGCGGAGGCCATCGTCCTGATGCTGCGCGCTGAGGGATACGCCGGCGCGACGGTCATCCGCGGCGTCGAAGGCTTCGGTGCTAACAGCCGCATCCACACGGCCCACGTCCTCCGGCTCTCCGAAGACCTGCCGATCGTGATCGAGGTCGTCGACCAAGAAGAACGCATCCGCGCCGTCCTTCCCAAGCTGGACGAGATGGTGCAAGAGGGCTTGGTCTGTCTCGCTGACGTCGATATCGTGATGTACCGCCACAGCGCCCAGAGCGCTGGCTAGGTTCCTGTCGAGCCGTGGCCTCCAGCGCCCCGCTCGCTCGACGCCAGTTCGTCCACCTCGATCAGCTGTAGTTCCGCTATACGGCCCACCACGAGCTGCGCGATGCGGTCGCCGTGCGCGATACGGTGCTCCGTCCGACTCCCGAAGACCCACATCGTCACCAGTACCTCGCCTCGATAGTCGCTGTCGATCGTGCCGAAGCTCACGCCCACACCCTTGAGCGATAGCCCCGAGCGCGGCCGCACCTGCACGTCGAACCCGCGCGGGATTTCGAGCGCGATACCCGTTGGCACGCGCACGGGGTCGGAGCTCAACATCAGTTCGCCATCTGGCAAGCAGGCGTAGAGGTCCAGGCCGGACGCTTCGTCCGTAGCGCGAACCGGTACCTGCGCGTTCGGGTGGAGTCGCTGGACTTTCAGAGCGGGGCCGTTCTTCACGAAGCGAAGATAGCAGAGAAGGGACGTTGCGGGACAGGCGCAGGCCTGGTGTTCGGCGCAGGCTTACCCGGCCGAGGCGGCCACCGGCTCCTTCACTTCTTCAAGCTCGATCTCCCACGCCCGCTTCTTCTGGATCTCGCGTGGCGGGTCGATGTAGATCGCGCCCCAGCCGCAGGCGTCCTCGCACAGGCGACAGCCGGTACACTTCTTTTCGATCAGCGTCGCCGTGCCGAAGAAATCGCCCACCTGTCGCTCCACGTCGCCCAGCTCCAGCGCCTCGAACGGGCAGATCTGGATGCACAGCTCGCAGCCGCTGCCGATGCAATTGTCCTCAATGACGATCGCCTTCGGCCATTCCTTGCGTGGGAACGTGCGGCAGACATCCCCCACCTCGTCCAGGATCGCCTCGGGTGGGCAGACGACGCCACAGGCGCCGCAGTCGATGCACAGCTCCGGGTCGATGACGTGGATGACGTTCCGCTCGCCGGAGATCGCGTCGGTCGGGCAGCGCTTCGTGCACGCCGTACAGCCGATGCAGGTGTCGATGATCGTATAGGGCACGAACGCCTCCGTGGTAGTATCGACAGTCCGCGCCTAGTATATCGTTTCACAAACGGCGCGGCAAACGGCGACTAGTCCCGGTAGATCACCAGCACGGTCGCCGCCGTCCCCAGCCAGAGCAGGATATCGACCAGCAGCGGCCAGTCGCTCAGAAGCACCTCCTCCGGGCTGCCGCCTTCGTGCTTCTGGTGCACCAGGTACAGATAGCGGAGCAGACCGTACAGCACGAACGGAATGGTGAGCATCATCGCATTGTTGTCCGGCAGGTTCTCCGCCGTGAACGTGTACAGGCTGTAGGCGATCAGCGTCGACGCCGTCACGAGCGACGCCATCTGGTCGAGCAGATCCGCCGAGTACTCGTCTAGGATGCGCCGGTGGCTCCCCGCACCCGATTCCAGCAGCGTCAGCTCCGCCCGTCGCTTGTGAATCACCAGGAACAGCGCGGCCAACGCCGTCACAACATACAGCCATGGCGAGATTGGCACATCGATCGCAAGCGCGCCCGCCATCGCCCGTAGCACGAAGCCGCCGCCAATCGCCATCATGTCTATCAGCACCAGGTGCTTGAGCACGTAGCTATACGCCAGCATCAGCACCAGGTACCCCGATAGCACAGCGCCCACGTGCCATTGCAACGCAAAGCCGCCGCCCAGCCCGATAGCGGCCATCCCCAACGCGCAGACCACGGCTGCCTGCGGCGACAGCAGCCCCGCAGCGATGGGCCGGCGGCGCTTCTGCGGGTGCTGCCGGTCGCTCTCAGCGTCGACGACGTCGTTCACGAGGTATTCCGCGCTCGAGATCAGGCAGAAGAAGACAAAGACAAGCGAACTCTTCGCGAGCAACGGCGCCCAGGAATCCGGGTCGTGCAGCTGCCACTCCTGGTCGATCGAGAACAGCAGCGCGATGTAGACGATCAGGTTCTTCGTCCACTGGCGCGGCCGCATCGATCGGAAGACGTACCAGAGCTGTGACATGACCGGGGGCGTGGGGGAACCCGCTGCGCTTACGTCCGCCGATGCTTCTCCGGGCGCGCCGGCGCGGGTCTCGTTTGAAGGCGCAACCCGAAAGGCGCGCTGATCATCTGACATGCCGCTTCGATCATAGCGACGCCGCTTCTCGCGGGTCAAACCGCACGCCTACTACGGTGCGGGCGTCGCCCCTGCAACCACCTCGATAGGCTCCGCGATGGCATTATTCTCATCGCCCGTCGTGAGGCAGCGCACCACATACCTTCCCGGAACGGGCGGCGCTATGAACGTGGCCACCGTCGTGCCGGAGATCGGAGTCGCCTCCTCAACCGGCCCGCCGTTCTCGTTTGTCGGCAGGAAGCTTTCGAAGAATACCTGGCCCCGTTCACCTTCCTCCAGCTTACGGCCCTTCTTGAAGATGTCACACTCGATATCGAGGCCCACGGGGTAGGGCTGCTCGTAATCGATCATCAGTGGCACCTCCTCGCCCGCGGCCACCCGTTCGTCGAATGTGAGCTTCTGGAAGACCTCAGAGTCGCTGCCCTCAGCGCGCAGACTGATCCCGCACGACATCGTGAAAGCCATCACCACAATACCGACGAGGACGCCCAGCGTCCCGCGTAGCCTGTCCAGACGAGCCACGTCAGTCATGAAACGGCGGTTCAGCCTCCACGTTGGGATTGAGATGGACGTTGGGCTCAGCGTACGTTGTTCCTACCGTCCGAACAAGAAGTCAGGGGCACGCACGGAGTGCACTAGACAGAACGACTTGACCAGACGGGCGGCCCCACGTACGCTCAATGCACATGGCTCAGTTGAAGACAGAGCAGCGTCGAGCCGGCGCGCTGGCGCGCCTGCCGTTGCTGCTCTTTATTATCGGAGCCGTCGTCGTCAGCGCCGCCCTGCTGGCGCAGGCCAGTCCGGCTGAAGGTGGCGCGCCCGCCGGCCAAGATGTCCTCCCCGTCACAGCCTTGGTTGGCGTCACCAGCCGGCTCGGCTCCGAAGTGATCCCGTTCGAAGGTACCGTCACCATCGACCGCAGCGATCCCTACCTGGACGGAGGCGTCCAGGTCGTGGACCTCGCGATCGATTCGCTGAGCCTCGCTGGCACAAGCCTTATTGGCACCGTTGCAGCGACCGAAAGCCCAACGTTGCCATCCGTGGGCGAGTTTCGCAGCCTCCAACCGCTACCGAATGAGTTCCCCGCCTCAAGCTTCTTCGATGTGTTCTTCGAAGTCAGCGTCCCCGGCTCTCCCTCGCCTACCATCACGCTCCACAACGTCGCTGCGATCCACCTCGTGCCGGATCTGGCTGGTTCCGAGGTGCCGCTCTACAGCTGGCCTCCATTCGGCGTTACCTATGCTGCCACACCCATCCCCTGCGTGCCGTTGATCCCCTCGGAGCCCGCCGAAGTCTGCGTAACCATGGTCGCCGTAACGTTTGGCGAACAAGGCGGTCCAACCGGACCGATCGTGGAGCCGCCGACGTTCTCCGTCGCTCCGCACGGCCCAACGGGCTTCGACCCAGGCGCGCTCCTCGGCCTCGATCCGGTCGCGACGACAGCGGTTCCCTGCCTGCAGCTCGGCCTCACGCCCACGGGCTGCGTCGGCGACCAGGACAATGTCGACGCGCTCTCCTTCGGCGTTGACTTCTTGCCTGGCGAGCTGCTCGTCGCCGACCTGCCGGTCGCGTTCTCCGTGGCGAACGGCGCCGACGGGACCGGCGGCAGCGCCGTGGCCGAGCAGGCAGCCTGCGACCCGCCACAGCCTCCCGCCGACATCTTCGTCAGCCAGCTTCAAGGCGACAACGCCCTCGCCTTCGATGGCGATGGCCTCAACGGCTCCTGTCCGACTGCGAGCCAGCTCGGCTTGTTCGAAGGCAACCCGTCAGACGATGTGGATGCTCTCACGGACCAATCGCCCAGTTTCGTCGACGCGAACGGCGATGGTGCGCCGGAAGGGACCGTGTTCTTCTCGCTCTCCGATGGCTCAGCCAGCTTACAGGCGTTCAATAGAAGCGCGGGCGATATTCTCTGGACCACCGGCCATGTGCAGCCGGGCGTCTTCGCATTTGCCTCAGCGCTGGGCCTACAGCCTGGCGACGACATCGACGCGCTTTGCGTGGGCAGCGACAATGACACCGTGTACGAACCGGCGATCGACCACGTCGCATTTTCACTCACGGCTGGCTCACCTACGCTTGCGGCGCTCGACGCCAGCGCGGCTGATATCCTCGTGCCCGGCCCGCAGGTTGTTGTTCAAGCGGAGGAGCTCGGCCTTGCCACCGGCGACGACCTGAACGCGCTCGCTTGCGGCGCTGCGTTCGAGCTGCCACCGCCCCCAACCGAGACACCCACGCAGACCCCGCAAACCACACCGACACAAACAGCCCCGGTCACCCCAACCACGGCCGCCCCATCGCCTACATCTGTCTCCACACCCGTCTCGACAGCGGCGGTCGTGACGCAGCTCCCGCAGGCCGGCAGCGGCTCGCGCTTGAGCTCAACCGGCATGACCGGCTTCCTGCTCGCCGCTGGCCTGACAGGCGTCGTGGGCGGGCTAGCGCTCCTAGGCGTGGCCAGGCGTCGCCGACTGCGCGCCTAGGCTGGTGTTCCTCAAGAGCGCCCTCGCGCTCACTCTCGTATGCGCCAGCGTCGCCCTCGTCGTTTCGTGCCGCAGCGATAGCGGTCCGAGTAACGTCGACGGGCAGGAGCGCATCGAGGTGCGCGTCGGCAACCTCATCATTGACGCCGAAGTCGCCCGCACCGAGCAAGAGCGCCAGCTTGGCCTGGGCGGCCGCGATCAGCTGGCTCGCCATGGGGGGATGCTCTTCACCTTCACAGAAGACGCCCGGCACACGTTCTGGATGCGCGGCATGCGCTTCCCGCTCGACTTCATCTGGATCGCCGCCGACGGCACGGTCGCCGAAATCACGGCGAACGTGCCGCCGCCCGGCGCCGGTACGCCGGACAGCGATCTACAGCTCCTCCAGCCCGTCGTGCCCGTCCGATACGTGCTCGAGGTCAACGCCGGCGTCGTCGCGGCGGGCGCGGTCGCGGTCGGCGATGCCGTTACGTTTGACCCGCAGCCGTAGCGTGGAAGGTCGCACCTGGTGCCGGCCCCTGGTATACAAGGAAGAGCGATGAACGACCGCAGGCCCAACCCAGGCTGGCTGGTGCTGATGTCCCGTATCGCTGTCGTGGTTCTCCTTGCTCTGGCCGCGAGCTGTTCCAGTGGGTCCGGCAACAACGAAGCTTCGCTCCTCGGTTGCGGCCTCCCGACGGCCGCGGCCCAACCTGGCAACATCTTGGTCAATCCGGGGTTCGAAGAGGGGGACGGCGCGCCCTGGTACTCGAAGGATGGCTGGGGTACTCATTTCACCATAAGCGACGCCCGCGCACACTCCGGCAAGCAGAGCGTCCTCCTACGCCCACGCTCTGCGGACTCGCCGCCCGGCGAAACGGTGCGCGTTTACGGCGCCGTGCAGGACGCCTGTCCGGAGACATTCCCTGAAGTCGTACGCGGCCACTACTACGTCGAAAGCTGGCAGCAAGGCACGCCGCACCAGTACCTTCAGTTCGTCACTATTGTGTTCAAGGCGGATAACATTCCGGCCGACGTGGCGATGGCTGAGAACCACCAGATTCGCTATATCCTCGCAGGCTCCGAGACCCAGCCCACATACATAAGCAACGCCCGCTACGTCATGCTATCGACCAAGCAGCCGAAGATCGGCGAATGGGTGCCGTTCGAGTTTCACCCGCGCGATGATTTCGAAGCCCTTTGGGGTGAAGTGCCACAGGGTTACGACAACGTCGCCTTCTTCTTCGAAGCGCGCTGGGACGACCGCCAGCCCACAGACGGTGTCTCCGCCGCGAACGTCTACTACGACGACCTGTACATCGGCCCGGAAGACGGCGGCTAGGCGCCCGGCCGCTCGCCCACGTCTACCTGCACGCTGCCGTCGGCGTCTCCCGCCATCGCCGTCACCGTCCACTTTCCCGGCTCCGGCAGATTCAGCGTGAACGTGTAGAACGAACCCTCTTCCTCCCCGACGGGCTCCACCCGCCCCGCCTCGAACTCGAGGGCGTCGCCCTCGTCTGGCTGCGCTACGACCGTCAGCGTAGCCGCGTCGAAGCCGCTCGTGATACGCAGCACCACTTTGTAAGGCTCGTCCGCCCGTACGGACTGAAAGCCGTCGATCGTGCGCCAGAAGATCGGCGCCACGCCTCCCTCCGACAGCCCCGTGCTGGTCGGCTTTGGCCCACCGACGCTCCCCGCGGTGCTCGTTGGCGCGGGCGTCCTCGCGGCGCCGCTCCCCCCGTCGCAGGCAACGAGCGACGCGCCCGCGAAGATAAGGCTGGTGAAGGCGACGAGAAGCAGTGGCGGAAGTCGGCGGCGCATCGTTCGTAACACCTGTTCGATCCTACGCTAGATACGGCCCGAGGAGAAGATACCCTGCGAACGCGGCCAGCATCAGTCCCGTCAGTTGGTGCGCGGGCCCAGCCAGCCGCATGATTGTGCGGTTGAGTGCTACCAATTCCTCCGGTCCATCCGTGGCCGTGCTTGCGTAGATCGAGACTGCGCGCATGGCGCCGTACACCAACCCCGCTAGCGCCCCGTACATAATGTTGCCGGAGACGAACAGCCAGGCGAACAGGATCGGCAGGCTGGCGTACGGTACTCGCGTGAACACCCCGAAGCCCACCGTCCCCCCGAAGATGACGGCGCTGCGATAGAACCCGTTGCGCACCCAATCCGCCGGCACTTGCCAATCGCGGCCGGGGACAGGGAGCCGGATGAACTCCAGCTCGTGGAGGGCGTATGCCAGCGATACGCCGCCCAGCGCGACGGCCAGCGGCACCGTCGCGTCCTCCCACAGCGCGACGAATCCGGCGCCGGCTGCCGAGAGGATCACGCCGCTCATGCCGCCCGCGAGCGTCATCGAGGCAAAGTATACGGTGGCCCGTCGTGCCCAGCGTCCGTGAGTCTCTGTCCCTTCCACGAAGGGAGCGATCGTGAAGATCGCGTTGTAGCCTCAGGCGCTGCAGGTCTGGGCTAGCCCGACAAGCGCGGCTAGCGCGAAGCCCAACCCGACGGCGCCGGCCTCCCACGATACTTCGGTCGTGGCCACAGCCAACGCCAATCCGAATGCGAGCCCCAACGCCAGCAGCGCCCCGCGCCGTACGCCGGTGTGCTGGAGTGCGTGGATCATCTCAGCTAAGTGTAACGAGTTCGCTGGGAATTAGGTGTAGCGCAGCGTCAGGATGTTGGGGCCTACGGGCAGTTCGCGTGGTGGTAGTCTGTGCTGCAGCCACAGACGCCGATGCCTTGAAGGCCGTGGCAATCGCAGTCACAGCAGGTGGCGCCGGTGAAGCTTACCCAGCATCCGGAGGCGTACCACGTCGTGTTCATGACGCACGGCTTGCCGCAGGGACCCGTACTGGTGCAGCCGGCGCAGGGGCAGGGCGGGCCGGGAAAGCTGCACGAGGTCGAGCCAGCGCTGACAGCGCCCGGACGCGTGAGCGTGCCCGCCGCCACGCCCAGCAGCGCGCCTGTTGCGACGCCGGCGCCCTTGCCGAACAGCCCGCGGCGCGATGTCTTACGCGCTAGCGCTTCGCTTGCCCGCCGAACGATGTCCATGGGTGGTCTCAGCTCCTATGGGCAGTGTATCGGGTTGTGGTGGTAGTCCGTGCTGCAGCCACAGACGCCGATTCCCTGGAATCCGTGACAATCGCAGTCACAGCAGGTAATACCGACGCTGACCCAACAGCCTGAGGCGTACCACGTCGTATTCATGACGCACGGCTTGGCGCAAGGGCCCGTGCTGGTGCAGCCGGTGCAGGGACACGGCGGGCCGGGGAAGGCGCATACCGTATCGAAGCCCGCGCTGGTGATGTCCGGTCGCGTCAGCGTGCCCGCCGCCACGCCCAGCAGCGCGCCGGTCGCGACGCCAGCGCCCTTGCCGAAGAGACCGCGGCGGGATGTCTTACGTGCTAGCGCTTCGCTCACCGTTCGAAATAGTTCCATGGCGTCACCTCTCACTTCTTCGGGCAGTAGGCGGGGTTGTTGTGGAAATCGCTTCCGCATCCGCAGATCTGAGCCCCTTGAAACCCGTTGCACTCGCAGTCGCAGCAGGTGATCCCGGCGGTGACCCAGCAGCCGGAGGCGTAGCAGCACTGGCTAAAAATACACGGCTTTGCGCACGTCCCTGCGTCGCTGCACCCATCGCACGGGCAGGCCGGCCCGGGGAAGAAGCATACCGTAGGCACACCCGCCTTCGTTACGCTCGACTTCGTCAGCGTGCCAGCCGCGGCGCCGAACAGCGCGCCCGTGGCAAGCCCCGCGCCCCGGCCGAACAGGCTCCGCCGCGAGGTCTTGCGCGCGAGGCCTTCCGTGAACGCCCGCATCGCATCCCTCATGAGCGTACCTCGGCGGGATCGATCACCGCCGCGCCGTTCCGGCCGGCCTCGGGGTTGTGGCGCAGCTCCTCGCCCGCCATGTGGACGAGCATATCGAGGTGCTCGCGGGTGTTCACCAGCCCCTTCGCCAGGATCAGCCCGTCCATGCCGATCACGAAGCCAAACGGCGTGACGCGCGCCTGGAACCGGTCGGGTAGGGCGTCATCTGGATGCGCTGCCACCGGTACCTCAATGTTGTGCTCGCTCGCGAAGCGGCGGGCGTCTTCGACCTCACCGCGACTCAGGAAGAGCACGCGCAGGTCGTCGGCGCGCTCGGCGGCGAAGACGTTGAGATGCGGGATCAGGTTCTTGCAGGGCGAGCAGTTCGGCGAGCCGAACACCAGCAGCAGGGGCGCGCTCTGGAAGTCGCCCAGCGCGACCGTCTCTCCGGCCAGGCCCGTTGCCGTGAACTGCGGCGCGCGCTTGCCCACCGCAAGCCCATCGCGTGCGACGCCCTGGGCGGTGCCCAGGTACATCAGGCCGAGCTGTCGCAGTATCAGGAAGATCACCGCGCCTTGGATCAGAACGATCGCCCACAGCGCGATGTAGCTGGCCAGCCAGGGGCCGCTCATGTCGCGCTCCTCGCCTCGTCGGCGTGGTGATGGCCGTTCGACTGGGCGACGCCCGTAATCATCGTGCGCTCACGTTGGCTGAAGATCGCGCGGAACGTCGCCGCCTCAGGCAGCAGGATCAGCACATCGAAGATGACCGCTGCGACGAAGACGATCGGCAACACCTCGGTCGCCGACGGTAGGTTCGCGCTCGAACCGAAGAACGCCGCTTCGAGCGATCCGAAGCGGCTCGTGCCGAGCGCGACGACCAGCGCCGCGACCGACAGCAACGTCGCGCGCAGTAGCGCCGACCCGCCGATCTGGTCGTTGTGTACAGAGCCGAAGCAGTGACAATCGAAGTGGCGGCCGCGTGCCATGTTGATGCCGATGGCGATTGCGAAGCTCGCGAACAGCGGCGCCGCAAGCGCTGCGGCTGCGGTCATGCCCAGCCCGATCAGCAGCAGCGTCCCGAGCGAAAGCTCGATCCACGGCAGCAGCGCCGCGAACGGCCGCTCGATCGCTCCAGGCAGCACCTCGTAGTCCGAAACGGCCGTCCGGCTGCCCTCGCGGTCAACGAGCTTGGTCACGCCCGCGAGCACGAGGAGCCCTCCCAGCACAAGGCGTAGGAAGAGCTGCACATGGGGCTGATGCAGCGGATCGAAAATGTCGCTCACGACCGCGCTTCCAATGGGCCGTTACGCCGTTGCGCTCCGGTAGCCCGTGAGGAACGGCCCGCTTCCGATGCGCATGATGTAGAACCGGCCGTCCCGTTCGCCCAGCGGCATGTAGCCGGACGCGCTCATGCGAACGAGCGGCAGCGCCGGGTTCTTGTTGTCGAGCAGATCGGACCAGATGGCCCGTTGCGCGGCGCTAATGATGATCTGGTTGTATTGCACCGTCGCCAGGCGGGCCAGCGCGCGGTCCTCACTCTTGGCGAGCGAGAGCGTTGGTTGCAAACGCTTGGAAAGCTCATCGCTCGGGTCGAGCATCGTGCCGGACAAGATCGAGAGCGCCGCCCACATTGCCTCCGAGCGGTCGGCGACCTTCGCCAGCTCCTCGCCCGTCTTGCGGTCCAGCGCCAGGTCAAGCTTCACCTGGCTTGCGTGACCGTTCACGTTCTTCGGTTCGATGACTTCGGTCCGCAGGCCCGACCAGCGCTTGTTCATCGCCGAGAAGTGGTCCTGCACCAGGTTCTCTGGATCGTAGCGGAAGCGCGGACGGCTCCAGCTCGTGTTGTTGGTGTAGTACAGCACCTGAGCGAGCTGCTCTCCGCCGGGAAAGCCATCGAAGAACTGGAGCGCTCCGCGCCACTGCACGCTCTGCGGTCGCTCCCGGATCGCCGCCGCCGCCGGCGCCCAGCAGCAGACGTCTTCTAGTTGTCGTGCGAGCGAGCTATCACCCACCGCGTGCGCCGCATCGACAGCCCGCGTCCGCAGGCTACCAATAGCGAACGGCCCGCTGGCCGGCCCGCCCCCCGTCGCGCTGCCCTCCAGCGACCCGCCCACGGTCGAAGCCGCGTATGAGCGGAGTGGTTCGAGCCTGGTCAGTCCAAGCCCAACCATCGCTGCGCCGAGCGTCTTTAGGAATCCACGTCGTGTACAAGACATAGGTCACCCCCACCTTGCTGGCTGGTGCTGGCCGTGCTCCCCCATGTTGGCTATAGGACGATGGTATTCTACCATAGCTGTCAACGGAAGGACATAATGTAACCTTGCGGCGGCCCGATACTCGGGGTGGCTCCGCGGGGCGGCAGCGCCGGCTGTCTTACGCAGAGCCTCACCATCTGATAACGTGGGGCGACAGTACCCTATTACCGAAGGGTTGTCCCCCTTGCCCGAAGCTGAGCCCCTCACTGAGCAGCGCATCAAGGAGATCGTCGCCGACGTGTATATGCGCACCTCCCGCGAACGCTCACTCACCTGGCAGGACATCGGTACTGACACTCCTCTCTATAGTGTCGGAGAAGAAGACCAAAGCTTGGGCCTCGATTCTCTCGACGCCGTCGAGATCGCGACCGAGCTCGAAGAGGTGTTCGACGTCGTCCTACCCGCTGAAATCGACCCGCTGGAGGTGCTGACGGTGCGTCAGGTCTTGGTGCTGCTGGAGCGCACCCTCCTGGAGCAGCGCCCGCAGTGAGCGTCGTCATCACCGGGAGGGGAGTGGTCTCACCTCTGGGCAACGCCCGGCCCGCGTTCGCCGCCGCCCTTCGCGCAGGTACGCAACCGTGCGCCGCGCCGTTCCCCGGCGGTTCCGATAACGACCCGCCGCTTTTGCACCTGGCGCCGGCGCTGGAAGGAGCGGATCCTCGTGATGAGCCGCTCACCTCCTTCGTGACCGCCGCCGTGCGCGAGGCGCTCGCGGAGGCCGGCATCGTCGCTGGCGAGGCGCCTCTGGACGATGTTGGCCTTATCATGAACACCGCGCTCGGCCCGTCCGGCGCGGTCGAGTCCTACCTTGAGCGGCTGGCCGAGCGCGGGCCTCGCGCTGCCCGGCCGGCCCAGTTCGTCGACACGCTGCTCAGCATGCCCGCCAGCCGCGTCGGCATCGCGCTCAAGCTGCGCGGCTGCACCGGCGTCGTCGGCGGCAGCAGTGCGTTCGAGATCGCGCTCGACTGGGTGCGTAGTGGTCGCGAGCGAACCGTCGTCGCCGGCGGCGCTGACTGCCTCTCGCCGAAGTGCCTGCGCCACCATCGCGCGCTCGTTCGGCGCTCCGGCGCGCCGCGCGCCTTGCCCGCGCAGGGTGCAAGCTTTGTCGTCCTCGAGAGCGCAGAGCGCGCCGCCGAACGCGGCGTCCGCCCGCTCGCCGAGCTGCTGGGCGCTGGCGTCGTCTCCCAGCCCCAGGAGGTTTCGGTGCCCTGGAGCAGCGACGATACTGGCGCCGCATTCCACAGCACGATGCGCGCCGCGCTCGCCGACGCGGGCCTCGAAGCGGCCGATGTGGGCGCGGTGGCGCTCGCAGCGGGCGACGACGCATCCGAACGAGGAGAGCTGGCTGCGGTGAGAGACGTGCTCGGCGAGGCCCCGACGGTCCTGCGGCCGAAGCGCCTCTTCGGCGAGGCGCTCGCCGGCAGCGCCGGGCTGGCGCTCCTCGCCGCGCTCGAGCAGGTTGCGCCCGGGAACACCGCGCTGGTGAACGCCTTTGAGCTGGGCGGTACCGTCAGCAGCTTGGCATTCCAGGCGCGCGCGCCATGACCGCCCCTGAGGTCTACGTCACGGGGCTGGGCATCGTCTCGCCCACCGGCATCGGCAAGCAGGCGTTTCTGGAAGGCCTCCTCGCCGGCCGACGGCACCTGGGACGTCTGCAAGGACTCGACGTGGAGGGCTTCCGCATCGGCATGGGTGGCGAAGTGGAGCTCGCAAGCAACGGCGCGAACGCAGGACGCGCCCTCACCTTCGCCCTGCGCGCTGCCCAAGAGGCGCTTGAAGACGCCGCCATCGAGCTGCCGGACGACGCCACGTTCGCCCTCGGCTCCGGCGCGGGCGAGATGCGCGTGATGGAGGAGAGCCTCAGCCCGCCGGAGGATGCGCTGCTCGACTTGTCCGACCCCCTCCAGGCGCCCAACTCGATCACCACAAAACTCGCCCGCCGTCTCGGCCTGCGCGGCCGTCAGATCACGTTCGTCAACGCCTGCGCCGCCGGTGCCCAGGCGATCGCTGTCGCCGCCGACCTGATCCGAAGCGGTCGAGCGCAAGTCGCGCTCGCCGGCGGCGTGGAGATCCTCAATCGCATGGTGCTCTCCGGCTTCGAGGCGCTCAGGGCCGTTTCGAGCGAAGGCCCGCGGCCGTTCGACGCCGACCGCGACGGTATTCAGCTCTCGGAGCTCGCCGCGTTCATCGTCCTCGAGTCGTCCGCCCGCGTGACCGAGCGTGGCGCTAGCCCCTACGCCCGGTTCGCCGGGTCTGGCGCGAGCGCCGACGCGTTCCCCGTCGTCCGGCCGCACGAGCGCGGCGCCGGCGCGGTGC
>JBAROU010000234.1:0-12559 GCA_049642385.1 Dehalococcoidia bacterium
CGCATCGGCACGCCGCCGCCGCAAGTAGCGCCCCGCGCTAGCCGTCGGCGACTAAGCCGAGAGCTGACTCAGCCACGGGTGGTCGGGGTGGAGGAGCGCGATCGACTCCCGGAGCCACTGGCGCTGTTCGTCGATAAGATGGGGCAGAAGAGCAAGGAAGTCGGGCTCGTCTTGGAGGCGACCGCCCGTCATTTGTTCCTCGATGCCGAAGTAGGCCGTCGCCTTGTAGAAGAGGACGGCTTCCGGTGCCAGCGTCGGCACGCCCCAAAGCGACGGCCGGATACACCGCCGGAGCGGCAGCGTGATCAACGGCTCGCGGCTCAACACCCACTCGTTGCCGGAGCGCTTATTGAACTGGAACTCCAGCGCGAAGCCGTCCTTAGCCAAGGCAATGCCGCCCTCGGGCACCGGACCCCTCAACTCGGGCGGACGCGCGTGGATATGGGAGGTGTGGTGGAGGGGTCGACGACCGTCCCACCACTCGGCGTTGCTGCCCGGCGAGTCGACATCGAAGATGGGATCGTGGGCGAGCAGCTGCCAGCCTGGCAGGTGCTCGAAGAGCGCCCGCTGGTCCAAAACAAACACGGAGATATCGAGGTCACCGTGATCGCGCGTTTGGCGGCCGAGCCAGGCGTCGACGGCCCAGCCGCCGCAGAGACTCCACGTGCCTTGGTACCTGGACATCAACTCCACGATGCGGGCGACGGGTTCCGGGACGGCGGTAACGGGTTGTTCCGAAGAAGAGATAGACAAGAAATGCTCCTTGTGGTGGGGCGCCGCGTCCATAGCCGAAGTCGGCGTGGTACGGCGCGATACGAAACGACAGTCGGGCAGGAGCGCACCCGATGTCGAGCGGAGGTTGTCTTGACTAGGCCGCTCGGACCTCGGGGCGCATCAGAAGTGCTGTTGTCCTCATGATGGACCTCCTTATTGTGTCGATGAACGTAGTGCGGAGTATAGCACGGCGCAGCGGGGGCAGGCCTGCGGGTAGTGGGTCGGTGACGACGCGCGCTATCAGATTCGTCTTGACTCTACCGTAGGGCGATGCTAGGCTAGCTTTGCACTTTGCTTCACAATCGGAGCAGAGTTGCGACTGGATGGCCCTGCCTTAAGGGGGGAACGATGCCCTTCGACCCTGATGCCACGTTCCTACCGGCCGACTTTCTGGAGTTCATCGCGGTCTTCATCACCATGGGCATCGCGTTTGTCATCCTTGTCGCGCTGGGGTACTGGTGGCAGCACTAGACGAGGAGCGATAGGCGAGAGCGATGGCAGTCAGCGAACAACCACGGGGCCCAAAGTTTGGCGAGTGGCTCTACGATAAGCTCTTCCACAACTACGTCTGGCGTTCCATCTTCCGTTCCGGCTATCCGAACACGCCGCGCAACCAGATGCTCGTCGTCGCGACGAACGTCTTCCTCCATCTGCACCCGACGCGCATCCACAAGACGCACGTTAGGATCACGCACACCTACTGTCTGGGCGGCATCACGTTCTTCTTCTTCCTGGGCCTGACGGTGACCGGCGTGATGCTGATGTTCTACTACGTCCCCGGCGTCGACCGGGCGTATACTGACATCGCCGCGCTGGAGACAAACGTGCGCTTCGGGATGCTGATGCGCAACCTGCACCGCTGGATGGCGCACGGCATGGTGATCTCCGTGTTCCTGCACATGATGCGCGTGTTCTACACCGGCGCTTACAAGCCCCCACGCGAGTTCAACTGGATCGTGGGCGTGATCCTGCTTACCCTCACACTCGCGCTCAGCTTCACTGGCTATCTGCTCCCCTGGGACCAGCTGGCGATCTGGGCGGTCACCGTGGGGATGAACATGGCGGGCACGGTGCCGGTGCTCGGCGACGACTCCCGCTTCGTCCTCATCGGAGGCTTCGAAGTGGGTGATCCGACGCTCATTCGGTTCTATGCCTTACATGTGATCGGGTTACCCCTGGTAGCGGCGATCTTCATGGCCGTGCACTTCTGGCGCATCCGGCGCGACGGTGGCCTGGCGAGGCCGCTCTAAGCGAGCTCTCGGATGGCAGTACAAGCGCAAGCAGCACCACGAGCCGCCACCACGCCCCGCCAGAAGCGCGAGCGCGAGCAGGAGCTCCTCGTTTGGCCAGACCTGGTCTTCGTTGAGTTCATCGCGGCCGTCATCTTCACCATCGCGTTTATTGTCCTATCGCTCGTCCTCGACGCACCGTTGCTCAACCGGGCTAACCCGGACATCACGCCTAACCCATCGAAGGCCGCCTGGTATTTGGTGGCGCTCCAGGAGCTGCTGCTCCACATGCACCCCGCGATCGGCGGCGTGATTGCGCCCACCTTCGGCCTGGGCATAATCGCCGCGATCCCGTATCTCGACCGTTCAACGGATGGTCAGGGCTCGTGGTTTGGGACGCCGAACGCGATTAAGGTCACGCTGTTTACCGCCGCGTTCGCCTCGATCTTCACCTGCGGTCTTGTGCTTTACGATCAAGGCCGTCACGTGAACGTGATAACGAACATCGTCCAACACGTCGATAAAGACTGGGAGTGGCCGACGGTGCTTGCTCCCTTCCATGACGTCCGCTCGATCCAAACGCGATGGGAGTGGGATGTTGCTGTCCCCGTGAGCGCCCAGGTCGGCGGCGGTGAACACGACGGCCAGTTGAACTGGCCGCAGGACTTCGCCAATATCCCGATGCCGTTCAACGGCACCAGTGGACCGGAGTGGATGCGCTGGGATAAGCCTACATTCCTACCGGGCTGGGGTCAGGCGCTCTACTGGTACGACCTGCGGCTGAACTTACCCGCGTTCGTCGTCGAGATATTCATACCGGTGGCAGTGATGGTCATCTTGCCAGCGATCCTGCTCATCACCTTACGACGCCTCCATTGGCTACTGACCATGCGCGACACCGCGATCGCGCTCTTTACGGGGATGATGGTCGTGTACTTTATCCTGACGATCATCGGCGCCGGGTTCAGAGGTGGGGGTCAAGACCTCGTGATGCCCTGGGATGTGCCTAAGATCGACTGATGTGTGATGACTGAACAAGAGAAACAAGACGAGACTCCCCAGGAAGAAGCGCCGGCCGACGGCGCGAGCGAAGCAGCGGCGCCGGTAGCGCCGAAGGCTGCGGAACCGCCTGCCAAGAAGGAGCGCGAAATCGCGCCCGCCGGCCCGCCAACCGCAGTGCTGGCGTCGAGCCGCGAGCCGGGTGCGCCCGTGGTCTCGCGGCGCAGCGTGCTACGAGTTGGGTTCTGGAGCGCGCTCGGCGCGATCGTCACCGGCTCGGCCCTCTGCGGCGTCGACCTGCTGTACCCGCGCGGCGTCACCGGCTTCGGCGGCATCATCGCTATCGACCCGGGAGAGGTGCCTGCGCCGGGCGGCAAGAACAAGATCCAACGCGGCCGGTTTTGGCTCGTGAACCTGACCGAAGAGCAGGGAGGGCCGGGCATCCTGGCGCTCTGGTGGAAGTGTCCTCACCTGGGCTGCACCGTGCCCTGGCGCGACACCTTCATCTGGCCTGACCCGATCACAAACGCGCCTAAGCAGGGCTGGTTCCGTTGCCCCTGCCACGGCTCCACGTACACTGACTCCGGCGTGCGCGTCTTCGGACCGGCGCCGCGCTCAATGGACACGATGGAGGTCACCGTATCTGGTGGCCGCATCAGCGTGAACACGGGTTCGCGAACGTCCGGCGCGCCGAACAACGCTGATCGAGCCGTTCGTCTCTAGTCCCAAGCGGTTTCCGCTGGGGAGTATGTAAGGAAGAGGATGAACACCGGCAAGCAGATTAACGCCATGGTGCTCTTCCTCTTCGTGCTTGCCATTGTGTCGGGCGTGTACGCCCTGTGGGACCAGCGTCGCGCGGACAACGCTGAGGCAGATCAGCTCGAGGTCACCGCTGAGCGCGCGGCCACGACGTTCGCCCTCAACTGCCGGGTGTGTCACGGCGACCGTGGCCAGGGCGGCGCGCTGGGCGGCCGCCTGCCGGAGGCGCCGCCTCTGGACAGAGACGACCTAGAAGGCATCGAAGAGGGCGTCTTTAGCAAGGACTCCCTCGAGCGTGCGTTCTCGTTCGTTTCTCACACGATCACATGCGGCCGCATCGGTACCAAGATGCCGACCTGGGGCCAGGCGCAGGGCGGCGTCCTGAACGAAGAGCAGATCCGCCAGCTTACCGTCCTGATCACGGCGGGCGATCCGAAGCTCGGCCTCCATAAGGAGGGTGGCTTCTGGGAACTGGCGCAGGAGCACGCCGACGAGCTGGATGCCGAAGCGGCCCAGCACGCCGAAGTCGACATGCCGGACGGTGTCTTCGCGGCTGACGCCACCACGCTGACCGTCAACAACGCCGCGCCATTCACCGCGGGCCAGTACATCCGCATTCAGGACGAGCGCCTGCGCGTACAGCCGAAGGCCGTGGTCGTCCAGCGCGGCATCGCTGGCACCGAAGCAGTCGAGCACGAAGTCGGCACGCCGCTCCTCCGCGTGGACGGCGACACCGAAGACACGGGCGAAACCCTCACCGCGGCTGTCGCAGACGACACGGCTACCCTCTTCGAAGTGACCAGCGCGCGCCGCTTCGCGCCGGGCGACGTCCTCCAGCTCGATGACGAGCGCGTGCGCGTCGAAGCAGTGCAAAACGGTGTACCCACCACGTACCAGACGCTCGTCGAGGACATCGGCCGGGAGCCGGAAACCTTGATCTTGAGTGGCTCCGAGAATGTGGAACCCGACGCGGTTATCAGGCTTGGTGGGGAGCTGATGCGCGTGCGCGACATTCGCGACGCCGGCGACATCGGTGAAGCGCTCGACGGCGACATCTCGCCGTCCGACACGCGGATCTCCGTCAGCGACGCCTCCATCTTCGAGCCGGAGTACGTCGCCCGCATTGATGACGAGCACATCCGAGTCGTCGCCCAGATCAACACCGATCAGCTCCTCGGCGGGATGATCGGGCGTGCCGAGACGACGTTCACCGTCAGCGGCACCGAAGGGCTGCAAGAGGGCATGGTGATCCGGATCGGGACGGAGCTAATACGCATCGCCCACATCACCCGTGCCCGCGTGCAGGTCCAGCGCCAAGGGCCAGCCGCCCACGCCGCCGGCGCCGCGCTGGAGCTAGCCAATCCGAACGAGGGCGAAGACTCCAGCACCGGCCAGACCCTGCTTCAACCTGTGGGCACCGACGAAACAACGTTCGTCGTCTCGGGCACATCGGGCATCGCCGAGGGCGACACGTTCGTGGTGGGCGACGAGCAGTTCAAAGTGCGCGAAGGTGGCATCCAGCCGGCCAGCCTGCGCGTAGAGCGCGGCGTCAGAGGCTCGGAGAAAGCCGCTCACGCGGCCCGTGTGCCAATTTACGAAGGAAACCTGGTCGATGTGGAGCGCGGCGTCGAGGGAACGGCCGCCGCAAGCCACAACAACGGCGCGACGATGTACTTCACGGAGATCACCGTGAAGCGAGAGCTGGAAGGTACGAAAGTGCAGGACCACGCCCGCACCGCAGAGGCTTTCCTCGGCAACGACCTGATCGTGGATCGCGGCGTTGCCGTCCCGCCGGGCCCCACAACGACGGAGGCCGCCGAACACCAAAACGGCGAACTGGTGCGCGCCTTTCCTCTAGCTCCCCAAGCCGAGCCAAACAACGGCGAAGCATGCGGCTACCGCCGCAATGCGACAGAGCCTACGCCGTCTGGCCCGACGCCGACGCCGGCCGCGAACGCGCCAACGGTCACGGTTGCCTTGGCTGAATATACCGTGACGCCGGACGCAGCCTCTGTCCCTGCCGGTGCGGTGAGTTTCCAGGTGAGCAACGACGGCTCGATAGACCACAACTTCCGAGTGATCAAGACGGATCTTGCGTCGGATCAGCTGCCGATCAGTGCTGGCGCGGTCGACGAAGCGTCGCCTGACCTGCAGGTCGACGCGAGCACCCCGGACTTTGGTGCTGGAGAGAGTCAGACCGCCAACGTCGATCTGGAGCCCGGCAGCTATGTGCTGATCTGCAACTTCCCGGGACACTACCTCAGTGGCATGCATATTGCGTTTACGGTGACGCAGTAGCGGAAGCTGCTTGACGCCTTCTGGCGTCCTTGGCTAGACTCGGATACGGACGGGCCTCAGGGTGCCGTCCGCATTACCCGCCCGCCGGGGCGGGACTCTCGAGGGGAGTAGCGATCTTGGCAAACCAGGTCGGCAAGCGCTATCTGTGCAGCAAGTGCAACACCGAGATGATCGTCACCAAGGGCGGCGATGGCCAGATCGCGTGCTGCGGCCAGCCGATGGAACAAAAGCAATAAGACAAAAGCAATAACACAGAAGCAATAGCAATGCAGTAGGTGTGGCAGCATGGCAAACCAGCTCGGCAAGCGATTCCAGTGCGAGAAATGCAGCACAGAGGTGCTGTGCATCAAGCCCGGCGACGGCGCGGTGGAATGCTGCGGCGTCGCGATGGAGCTGATGCAGCCCAAGGTGCTCCCCTCGGCAGACTAACCAGCCTCACACGCACGATCGTTCGCGACTGCCCCACGCACTCTCGGTACGGCCTCCTGCGCCCGCCCGGCCCGGCACCTGGGCTTTGGGTGCGCTTGTGAGGCCGCTGCCCCCTGCGGCGGAGCCCTGAGGGGAAGCTGGGGGTCTGGGCTGAGGGCCAACGTGAGGCTGCTCCCTACTACTCGACCGCATGTTCGCCTGGGCTGACATCGAACGTGCCGGCGGGGCACAAGGTGGCCGACCAGCCTTGATCGGACTGGGAAACATAAGTACACTGCGTAGGCGCCTCCGAAGGGCGCCTTATCTGTCGGAAGGGAGAGGATCCGGTTGGCAGAAGTCATTGTCGGCGACAATGAATCGCTAGATGCGGCGCTGCGGCGCTTCACGAAGCGTGTCCAACAGTACGGGATCCTCGCCGAAGCGCGCCGCCGTGGCCACTACGAGAAGCCGAGCGTGAAGCGAAAGCGCAAGGCAGCCGCAAAGCGACGCAAGTCGCTAAGGAACGCGACGCGCTAAACCCGCCCCGACCTGTCGGGGCGAGTCTTTCACATCCACATGTCCCTCAAAAAACAGCTCGAAAGCGATCTCAAGGACGCGATGCGCCAGCGCGACCAGATACGTCGCGATACGCTGCGGCTCGTGCTGAACGCTGTTCATAACGCGGAGATCGATGCCGGCAGCGCGCTCGATGACGCTGGCGTGCAGAACGTGCTCTCGAAAGAAGGGAAGCGTCGCCGCGAAAGCATCGAAGAGTTCGCCAAGGCGAAGCGCGACGATCTCGTCCAAAAGGAAGAGAGCGAGCTGGCGGTGATCTCGGCCTACCTGCCGGAGCAGGTCTCGCGCGAGGACCTCGTCGCGGCCGCCCGGCAGGTCGTCGAAGAGACAGGCGCCAGCGGCCAGAAAGACATCGGCAAGGTGATGCCAGTCCTCATGCAGCGCTTCCACGGTCGCGCCGATGGCCGCGCGGTGAACGAAGTCGTTCGGGAGCTGCTGGGCGGCTGAATCGCCCTGCTGGTACGTCCGTTCGCTCCCTGCCGTCTCGAATGGCCAGCCCGACTGTCTGGTAAGATGGCAATACGGCGCGACGCGCCGGATCTAACGTAATGCGGTCGCTCACTCCGTCCCAGATCGTCCTGTTCGCGGTGCTGCTCGCGGTCGGCTTCGTCGTCGCGCTGTTCCCCATTTTCCCCAGGCAGCTCCGCGTCCAGGAAGACGATGTCGCCTCCCGAACCATACGCTCGCCCCGCGATAAGACCTTCGAAAGCGCGGTCCTGACTGACCAGGCGCGCGAAGGCGCCGCCGCCGCCGTACCCGACGTCCTCGTCCTTGACCCGAACATCGCGGGTGCAGAGCTCGATAAGCTCTCAGACGCCATCGCCGAGATCGCGGACGTGCGCGATGACGGAGGTATCGACCAGGTCGCGAAGCGTGAGCGGTTACTCGGCAGCACGAACCTCAGCCTCTCGCGCGGTAGCGTTGATATCGCGATTGGCCTGTCGAGCCTGGGCTGGACACGCGTGACCACGGAGGCGCAGACGGTGTTAGAAGACACGCTGAACGGGCCGATCCCGCCGGACGGCGCAGCGGCAGCCCAGGATTCGTTGAGCGAGGGGATTAGCGCTGCGCTGGCGGCGGACCAGGCGGACCTCGTCGCTGATCTGGTGCGGCCACTCATCGTGCCTACGCAGATCGTGGACGACGACGCAACCGAGGCTGCGCGCGACGCCGCCCGCCAGAACGTCGAGCCGGTGCCGCAGAGTATCGCCAAGAATCAGATCATCGTCTCGGGCGGCCAGACGATCGATGCGACGAGCGTCGAGGTGCTCGAAGAGGTTGGATTACTGCGCTCGACCGTCGAGATCGACAACCTGGCCGCTGTCGTCGTCGTCGCGGTACTGGTCGCCGGGCTGCTTGCGCTCTACCTTTGGCAGTTCCCCGCCGAGGCCATCTCGAGCACGCGGAACCTGGTGCTGCTGGCGATCCTCATCGCGCTGCCGGTCCTCATCGCAAAGGTGTACTTCTCGCTCGTCTTTCCGGACGATCCGCCGCGTTTCCTCGCTTACTTCCTACCCCTCGCTGCCGCCCCGATGCTGATTGCCACCCTGATCGAGGCGCGGCTCGCCATCGTGATCGGACTGGCGCAGGCTGCGCTGATGACGTTCGCGGTCGTCTACCTCCCCGTGCTCTCGTTGGTTGAGACGGCCGAGCCGCTGGACGCTGGCCGCGTGCTGCTCGGTTACGGTCTGGGCGCGGTCGTCGGGGCGTACGCCGTGCACCGCGCCGAGCGGACGAACCAGTACGCGGCGTCCGGCGTTCTCGTCACCGGCGTCGTCTTCGCGACGCTGATGGCCGTCTGGCTGCTTGAGCCGGAACGCCGCGCGTTCGACATCGTCTGGATGACTACGGCCTCCGTCGTGAACGGCCTGGGGAGTGGTCTCCTGACGGCGGGCGGCTTCGCCGTCGTTGGGGCGTTCTTCGGCGTGACGACGCGGGTGCAGTTGATGGAGCTGTCGCAGCTCAACGCGCCGCTGCTGCGCCGCCTCCAGGACGAAGCGCCGGGCACCTTCCACCACAGCATCATCGTGGGTAACCTGGCGGAGCGCGCCGCCGACCGCGTCGGCGCCGACCCGCTGCTTGTGCGTGTCGGCTGCTACTACCACGACATCGGCAAGATCGTCCAGCCAGCGTTCTACATCGAAAACCAGATGGGCGGCGCGAACCCCCATGATCAGCTCGAGCCGCGCGCCAGTGCCCGCATTATCAGCCAGCACGTGCGCGCCGGTGTCGAGCTGGCGAAGCGCCACGGTCTACCCGAGCGCGTGCAGGCGTTCATTCCGGAGCACCACGGCACCAGGCTTGTCGCGTACTTCTACCGTATGGCCAGCCAGAAGGAGCCCAACGTCGACCAGGCGCTCTTTCGCTACCCCGGCCCGAAGCCTCAGAGCCGCGAGACTGCGCTCGTCATGCTCGCCGACTCCACGGAAGCGATGGTACGCGCCAGCTCCGATCGCTCGCCGGAGCGCATCGATGAGATCGTCGAGGAGGTCATGTCGGAGCGCCTCGCCGAGGGCGAGCTAGAGAACTGCGACCTGACCTTGCGCGACATACGCACGATCGCGGAGTCGTTCAAGCAGACGCTGCGCGGCGTCTACCACCCGCGCATTGAGTACCCCGAACCCTCGGCGGAGGAGAAGCGCGCGCTTGTCGGGCGCTTCCGTCCCGGCCGACGCACCGCTCCGACGCCGGACGCGCCGCCGCCCCCCTACCGTCAACGCCCAACCTAGCACGCGCACTCCGTGTATACTGGGCCTGGACGGATATGCGTTTCGCTGTAATCGTCTTCCCCGGCACCTGGAGCGACCACGACTGTCAATACGCCCTGCGCGATGTCCTCGCGCAGGAAGCCGACCTCGTTTGGCATCGTGAGGGCGACCTCTCCGGCTACGACTGCGTCGTGCTGCCGGGCGGCTTCTCCTACGGCGATTACCTGCGTACTGGGGCCATCGCGCGCTTTTCGCCCGTGATGGAGGCCGTCAGGCGCCACGCCGAGGCCGGCCGCCTGGTGATCGGCATCTGCAACGGCTTCCAGATACTGTGCGAGGCAGGTCTGCTGCCCGGCGCGCTGCTGCGCAACGACAGCCTCCAGTTTCGCTGTCAGGACGTCCACCTGCGCGTCGAGAGCACCACGCCCTTCACGAGACTCAGCCAGCTCGGCGATGTTCTGCGCGTCCCCATCGCGCACGGAGAGGGACGCTACTACGCGGATGATGCGACGCTGGACGAGCTCGAGGCCAACGGCCGCGTCGTGTTCCGCTACTGCACGCCTGACGGTCAGGTCACGCCGGAAGCGAACCCGAACGGGTCGCTGCGCAACATCGCGGGCATCGTGAGCGAGCGACGCAACGTGCTTGGTATGATGCCCCATCCGGAGCGCGTCGGCGAGGCGCTGCTGGGTGGCAGTGATGGTCTCGTCCTCTGGCGCAGCGTCATCGCCCAGACGGGCGCCCGTCCGGGCGAGGCGAGCGTGGTGGCGGTAGGCTAGACCCGCATGGAGGCGGAGCGGACAAAGGGGGTTGTTCAATGGCTATGGCAGAGACGGCTACGCCGAGTTACCCGGTCACGTTCGATGTCCAGTATCCAGAGGAGCTGTCCCGCTGGCTGATCTTCGTTAAGTGGCTGCTGGCGATCCCGCACTTTCTCATCCTGTACGCGCTCAATACAGTCGCAAACGTCATCACGTTCATCGCGTTCTTCGCGATCCTGTTCACGAAGCGCTACCCACGCGGACTCTTTGAATTCTGGGTGAACGTCAACCGGTGGAGTACGCAGGTGACTGCCTATGCCGGCCTCATGCGCGACGAGTACCCGCCGTTCTCCTGGGAGCCTGGGCAGTATCCGATCACCTACGACGTGGCATACCCGGAAGAGCTGGGCCGCTGGCTGCCATTGGTCAAGTGGCTCTTGGCGATTCCCCACCTGATCGTTCTGATCTTCCTCTATCTCGGGGTTATCCTGGCGTCTATCGTCGTCTGGTTCGCCATCCTGTTCACGAAACGGTACCCGCGCGGCCTGTTCAACTACATCGTGGGCGTTCTGCGCTGGCAGGCGAGGGTGACGGCGTACACGAACTTGCTGCGTGACGAGTACCCGCCGTTCAGCATGCAGCCGTAGCTGGGTGCGTTGTGAGGGTACCGAGTACCGAGTAGGGCCGGTTCGCGAACCGCCCTACGTTCGTTGCCTCGTCAGCGGCCGTTCGTTACGCTGCCTTGTGGCCCCATGACCAGCGTTGACCAGCGCACCCTCGACCAGATCGCCCTGAGCTGGGAAGAGTATCGCCTCGCCTGCGAGCGGCTCGACCGCGAGCCGAACGAGGTGGAGCTGGGGATGATCGGTGCGCTCTGGAGCGAGCACTGCGGCTACAAGAACAGCAAACCACTCCTGCGCCTCTTCCCCACAACCGGCCCGCGGGTGCTCACGAAGGCTGGCGAAGAGAACGCCGGCGTCGTCGATATCGGCGATGGCTGGTGCGTGGCGCTGAAGATCGAGTCGCATAACCACCCCTCGGCGATTGAGCCGTACCAGGGCGCCGCGACCGGCGTCGGTGGCATCGTGCGCGACATCTTCGCGATGGGCGCACGGCCGGTCGCCATCTTCGACTCGCTCCGCTTCGGCCCGCTGTCTGACCAGCGCCCAAACGGGCGCCCCCAGACGGGGGCCCGTCTGGGCCCGTCCGGGCACAACCGCTATCTGTTCAACGGCGTTGTGGGCGGCATCGGTGGCTACGGCAACTGCCTGGGTGTGCCGACGGTGGGCGGTGAGGTCGCCTTCGACGAGTCGTACGCGGGCAACCCGCTCGTGAACGCGATGTGCGTCGGCGTCGCCCGCATCGACAAGCTGCTGCGCGCGCGCGCGGACGGGCCGGGGAACCTGCTCATGCTCGTCGGCGCGGACACGGGCCGCGACGGCATCCACGGCGCGACGTTCGCCAGCGTCGAGCTGGACGAGCGCTCGGAGGAGCGGCGGCCGGCGGTGCAGGTGGGCAACCCCTTCATGGAAAAGCTGCTGATGGAAGCCTGTGTCGAGCTGGCGGAGCACCACGGTGACTGGGTCGTCGGGCTGCAGGACCTGGGCGCGGCGGGGCTGACCAGCTCCGCCGTCGAGTGCGCCGCCAAGGCGGGCACCGGCATCGACATCGACGTCGCGCGCGTGCCGCGCCGCGAGGAGGGCATGACGCCCTACGACGTGATGCTCTCGGAGTCGCAGGAGCGCATGCTGGCGATCGTCAAGCGCGAGCACGAAGCCGACGTGCGTGGCCTGTTCGAGCGCTGGGAGCTGCACTGCTCCGTCATCGGCGCGGTGACCGACGACGGCATGGCGACGGTGCGTGATGGCGAATCAGTCGTCGCGCGGCTGCCGGTGGTGCTGCTGACGGAGCCGCCCCTGTACACGCGCGAGGGCGTCAAGCCGCGCTGGCTGGACGACCTCCAGTCATACGACCTCTCGGCGCTGCCGGACGTGCGCGACGCGAACGGCGCGTTGCCACGCCTGCTCGCTTCGCCTGAGGTCGCCTC
>JBAROU010000014.1:0-3927 GCA_049642385.1 Dehalococcoidia bacterium
TCTGTCATCAAGTATACTATTATCCCTTGTTCTGTCAAGTAAGCTCGGTACGCCTCTTCTGGGCGTTGCCGCCGCGCGAACTGCGTCCATGCCTCTCGCCACCAATGCTTACGTTCTATCAATACCAGATAACGGTATACCGGTCAATATGTTGCTTCCGGACTGCTTAAGTAGGATGGTTGTTCTAGCGCCAGCCCAGCTCTTGCTCGACCGCGGTCAAGTCTGCCGGAACGGGGCGCAGCTCCGGCACGAACTCTGCCATCGCACGTTCCGGGTCTTTGAGCCCGCTGCCTGTGATGATGCAAACAACCGTTCGTCTTGAGAGATCGCTACCCTCGCGCACGGCCTTGAGCAACCCGGCTACGCCCGCAGCCGAGGCTGGCTCGCAGAATATGCCTTCCTCCTGCGCCAGACGGCGGTAGGCACCCAAGATCTCCTCATCTGTCACCGAGCGAATCTCGCCTTCCGACTCGTCTCGCGCGGCCATGGCACCCTGCCAGCTCGCCGGGTTGCCGATGCGAATCGCGGTGGCGACGGTCTGCGGCTCGGCGACAGGCTCGCCCAGGACGAGCGGTGCAGCGCCAGCCGCCTGCGCGCCCCACATGCGTGGCTTCTGGCTGGCCTGCTCGCGCTGGTAGTACTCGACGAAGCCGCGCCAGTAGGCCGTGATGTTGCCCGCATTGCCTACGGGCAGGCAGAGCACATCTGGCGCGTCGCCCAGCTCGTCTACGATCTCGAACGCGGCGGTCTTCTGGCCCTCGATTCGATGGGGGTTGACGGAGTTTACGAGCGCGACCGGATACCGTTCGGTGAGCGCACGGGCGATGCGTAAGGCGTCGTCGAAGCTGCCATCTACGGCGATGAGGCGCGCGCCGTGGGCGACCGTCTGAGCCAGCTTGCCCTCGGCGATGCGGCCGTGAGGCACAATAATCGTCGATTCGAGGCCGCAGCGCGCCGCGTAAGCCGCTGCCGAGGCGCTGGTGTTGCCGGTGGAAGCGCAGAGGACAGCACGGTCACCTTGCTCCAGCGCCTTCGCCACGGCGACGACCATGCCGCGGTCCTTGAACGAGCCGCTGGGGTTGCAGCTTTCCAGCTTGAAGTAGAGCGCTTCGCAGCCGACGTCATGCTCGAGTTTGACCGAGCGGATGAGCGGCGTGTCCCCTTCGCCCAGCGTGATGAGCGGAGTGGCGTCGGTAACGGGCAGCAGGTCTCGGTAGCGACGCAGAACGCCAATCCCGCGCCCGTGCGCACGTGACGCCTCCCCACCTGGCCTACTGGCTGGTGAGGCTGGCGACATACTGCTTCATTTCGCGGATCTCGCGCTCCAGGTCCTGGATCTGGCGGCGCTTCGTACGCGCCTGAGAGTCGGTGAGCTTGCGCAGCTGTTCGAGGATCTCTGCGCGCTGCTCCTCGGCCAGCTCCTGGAGCGAGTCGAGACGTGAGCCCAGGCCTGCGTGCTGGCTAGTCAGGCGTTCCTGCAGGTGCGTCTGCTGATCCGCCCGATTGCGCAGTTCGCCGAGCTCCTCCTCGAGCTTACGCGCGCGGTCTTCGAGGCGCTGCCGTTCGGCGCGGTGCAGGTCGATGCGCTCCGCGAGGAGCTCGATGCGTTCCAGCTCCTTCAGGTGGACGTTGATCGTGTTTTCGAGGCGGTGGGCGACCTCTCCGGCCACGCGCGCCCGTTCGCCGATCGTCTCGTCCTCGCGCTGGAGCGCGAAGATCGAGGCCTCGACCTGAGTGAGCGTGTGTTCGGCGCGGTTGGCGCCCTCCACAGCGTGGGCGGCCTTGCTTCCTGTCGCTTCGAGCTGGCGCTCGGCCTGCTTAAGCTGCTGCCGAACGCCGGAGAGTTCCTCTTGGAAATGGCGGCCGGCTTCGTCGATACTTGCCTGGCGATCGCGCCAGAGCTCGCCCTGCCGCTCGACCTGCTCCACGCGCCGGACCAACTCCGTCCACTCCTCCTGCCCGCGGCCCTCGTCGTCGCTGCGGCGACGGACGAGGGCGTCGACGCGCTCTTTGGTCTCGGACTGCTGGTCTTGAAGGTGGACGATAAGAGCGGCCGCCTGGTTGACCTCCTCCTGGACGCGCGGCACCTGGCCCGCGCCGAGCGACGCCTCCCTGAGCGACGCCTCCAGCTTGTGCATGTTCTCCGTAATCTGCGAGGCCAGCGCTTGAAAGTGCTCGATCTGCTGCTCGATTTGGCCTACCTGGCCCTTGAGCTGATAGAGCTGGTCCTGCAGCCAGCCTGTCGCCCCCACGGGCGTGTCGGTGGTTGGTTCCCTCATCGCTCGTCCTCCACTCGCAGGAACGTGCCGATCTGGGGCACGCTTTCCAGGCCCCGCAACAAATCGAGCGAGCGCTGCATCGCGGCCTCTTGCGCCTCGTGTGTCATGATCACCAGCTCCGCGGTCTGGGCCGCCTGGTCCGCCTCCTTCTGGAGCACGGAGGCGATGCTAATCCCGGTGTCACCCAGCACTTGCGCGATCTGGGCCAGGACGCCGGGCCGGTCGATCACGGTGATGCGTAGATAGTAGCGCGTGCGCAGCTCGCCCATGGACACGATATGGAGCGGCCCCGACTCGTCGGGGCGCCAGGCGAGCCGCTCGCGCGTGCCGCTCACGACGTTTCGGGCGGCGTCCAGCAAGTCGGCGACGACGGCGCTGGTCGTCGGCAGCGAGCCGGCGCCCGGCCCTTCGAACAGCGTCCGGCCAAGCAGGTCACCTTCGACCTGCACTGCGTTGAGCACGCCATCGACCTTGGCGAGCGGTTCTTGGTCCGGCAGCATGGCGGGATGGACGCGCGCCTGGACGCCTTCCTCGGAGCGGCGCGCCGTCGCGAGAAGCTTGATCGCGTAGCCAAGCTCGCCTGCATAACGGAAGTCGCGTTCGGCCAGCGAGGTGATACCCTCGCGGTAGACCTGGTCGGGGCTGACCTGGCCGTGAAAGGCGAGGCTGGCCAGGATCGCGAGCTTGTATGCGGCGTCGATGCCTTCGACATCGTTCGTCGGGTCAGTCTCTGCGTAGCCGAGCTGCTGCGCCTGAACGAGCGCCTGTTCGAAGCTGCGGCCTTCCTGGCTCATCGACGTGAGGATGTAGTTCGTCGTGCCGTTGATGATGGCGCTGATGGCGACGATGTCGTTGGCGAGCAGATCGCGCTTGAGCGGGGCGATGATCGGGATGCCGCCGCCCACACTCGCCTCGTAGAGCAGATCCACGCCGCGCTCCTGGGCCAGGGCAAGGAGAGCCGGCCCGTGCTTGGCCATCACCTCCTTATTGCCCGTGACGACGGACTTGCCAGCGTGGAGCGCCTCGCGGATGTACTGGTGGGCGGGCTCTTCGCCGCCGATGACCTCGATAACTATGTCGATGTCAGGATCGCCTAAGATCGCTGCGGGGTCCGTGGTAAGCAATGCGCGTTCGATGTCAACCGCGCGGTTTTTCTTGGGGTCACGAACGAGAACGCGGGTGAGATTGAGCGGACAGCCGAGCTGGTGGGTGTAGTGGGCTGCCTTTTCGGCCAGGATGCGGGCGACGCCGCTTCCAACTACGCCCAGCCCCATGAGGCCAACGCTTACCTTGGCTCGGTCGCTCATGGCGTCCTACGGGGCGACTTCTTTGAGCGCGCGGGCCTCGTCCTCATCGGTGAAGTCGTTCTTAATCTTCAAGGTGCCATCCAAGCTATCGTACCATTCGGTCGTGAACCGATCGGCGACCGTGCTACGTTGGGCTGCGTCCAGCTTGCGGTCGTTGGCGCGTTGCTCCACCTCAACGATGTAGAACCCGAACGGCGTCGAGATCGCATCACTGCGATCGCCCACCTTCGCGTCGTCGAAGACGAACGTTTCGACTTCTTCGACGAAGAGCTGGCCGCGAACGCGCCAACCCAGCTCGCCGCCGTCGGGAGCGGTCTGGGTATCGATCGACACCTCTTCGG
>JBAROU010000088.1:0-4490 GCA_049642385.1 Dehalococcoidia bacterium
GTACGAGCAGCGTGGCGTGGTGCTGCCGCTCGATCTGCCGCGAGAGCTGGAACGCTTCGGGCGGAAGGCCAAGAGCTAGCCGGCCGCTTTGCCGCATTGACGAGGCGCGGCTGAGCAGCGCCGCAGCAGTCGAGTACACTGACTTCTGAGGGAGGTTGCGTGTGCAAGACGATCGATTCCACATCCTCGGTATCGCTGGCAGCCTGCGACGGGCGTCGTATAACCGGGGATTGCTGCGGGCGGCGCAGGAGGTAACGCCGGAGGGGGTCGAGATCGAGATCTTCGACCTGAATGAGATTCCTCCCTACAACGCCGACCTCGATACGGAGACGCCGCCGGAGGCGGTCAGGGCGCTACGGGAGCGCATCGCTTCGGCGAACGCGCTGCTGTTCGCGACGCCCGAGTACAACACGACGATGCCGGGCGTGCTGAAGAACGCCGTCGATTGGGCGTCGCGGCCGTTCAGGAGCGCGTCGCTGCGCTTCAAGCCGATCGGACTGATGGGTGCGTCGGGCGGGCGGTTCGCGACGGTGCGGTCGCAGGCGGACCTGCGGCAGGTGCTGACGATCCTCGCCTGTTACGTGATGCCGTTCCCGTACGTGGCCGCGGCGAACGCGAGCGAACTCTTCGATGAGAACGGCAACCTGACGGACGACGGCGTGCGCCAGCAGGTGCGCGGCGTGGTGGAGGCGCTGGTGAGCTGGTCGCGCCGGGTGCAGCCGGACTAGGAAGGAACGGTAGCTATGGCAGACGGACAGAAGACGACAGAAGCCGTGCTCGCGCCGATCGTGGTGCGGCGGGACGCAGAGATCCACGCGATGGATCGCGGCTGGGTGAAAGGGCGCTGGCACTTCAGCTTCGATGACTATGTTGACCCGGAGAATATGAGCATCGGCATGATGCGCGTGTTCAACCACGACACGCTGGAGGCGGGAGCGATCTGGCCGATGCACCCGCATCGGGACGTGGAGGGCATCTCGTACATCCCGAGAGGCGAGTTCGAGCATCGAGACAGCCTGGGCAACGGCGGCGTGCTGGAACGAGGGGGCGTGCAGCGCATGACGCTCGGCTCCGGGGCGATGCACGCGGAATGCAATCACTCGCAGACGGAGCCGGTCGAGTTCATCCAGATGTGGATCATGCCCTGGGAACGGGGGTTGACGCCCTCGGTGGAGCAGCGGCAACACACGGAAGAAGACCGCCACAACACGCTGCTGCGGATCCTGCGCCCCGTTGGGACGGAGGGCGACACGGGCGTCAGCGTCCACCAGGACGTGAGCATGTACGTGTCGCGGCTCGATCCGGGCGTCGAGGTGCGGCACACGTTCGGTGGAGAGCGCGGCGGCTACTTGTATCTAATCACGGGCGATCTGGAGCTGAACGGCGAGCGCCTGCACAGCGGCGACGCGGCGAAGGTGCCGGGCGCCGGCCTGCTGACGATGCGCGCGCAGGAGACGAGCGAGCTGATCCTGGTCGACACGCCGCTGTAGGCGCGCCGTGAGCTTCCACGAACCGCCTCGACAGGAAGAGCGGGTCGGCTGCCGGCAGGTCTGGCTCTTGACCTACGCGACGTTCGTCGTCGTGCTGCCGGTGCTGGCGGCGCTCATCGGTGTGCTGGTGGCTGTCATCGTGGCGTTGGTGTTGTTCTCAGTGCATCCGGCGCTGGCGTTAGTGCCTATCGGGTTGGTGATAGGGGCGGTGGTCGCGTTCGCGAGCTGGGAGGAGCGCCGGTCCCGGCCGCCGGAGCTGTAGCGGATCAGGACGGCTCTTCGCGGGATTCCCGCTGCCAACCGCCGTTCGGGTAGGGGGCAGTCGGCAGGAAGGCGTCGGCGATGGTGGCGACCATGGCTGCGGCGCCGCCCCGCACGTAGCGCTGGCAATCGTCCCACGATTGCCAGCGAGCGGTCTCGGTGAGCCGGCCGGCGTCGTCGCGCTTGAGGTCGATGCCCGCGAAGCCGGACTGGCGTTCGAGCAGCGGGCGCAGGCGGTCGAGGAGGCGCGCGGCGCGCTTCTCCCACTCGGCTGAGTCGGCGATAGCGGTGTGGCGGCTGAGGATGGAGACGATCACGGCTTCCCGATTGGCCAGTATACGGGACGGAACGCATCCAGGTCACGCCCTGCTTCGATAGGCTGGTACTTCGACAGGCTCAGCAGGGCGCTTCGGCGCTCTTGTTCGTAGCTCCCCGTTCCTTGTTCCATGGTGGAGTGAGCGTTGAAGAGAACCTGAGGCGCGTGCGCGAGCGGATCGCGTCGGCGTGTGAGCGAGCGGGCCGGTCGACGGGCGAGGTGACGCTGGTGGGGGTGAGCAAAGGCTTTCCGCCCGAGGCCGTCTCGGAGGCGTACGACGCCGGGCTGCGCGACTTCGGGGAGAACCGCGTGCAGGAGGCCGAGGCGAAGATCGAAGCGCTGGCGGCGTCCGGTCGGACGCCGCGCTGGCACCTTGTGGGGCACCTGCAAACGAACAAGGCGAAGAACGTAACGAACCTCTTTGCTATACTCCATAGCGTGGACTCGGTGCGGCTTGCGCAGGCAGTCAGCCGCCACGCGCGGGAAGCTGTGCCCATCCTCCTCGAGGTGAACGTTGCGGAGGAGGCGAGCAAGTTCGGCTTCACCCCCCAAGAACTCGCCCCAGCGCTGGGCGACATCAAGCGACTCCCCAACCTGGACGTGCGCGGCCTGATGACCGTCGCGCCGATGACCGACGATCCACAACGCGTGCGACCGGTGTTTCGCCGGCTGCGCGAGCTACGCGACGAGACGGGCCTGGAGGAGCTCTCGATGGGAATGACGGACGATTTCGAAGTGGCGATCGAGGAGGGCGCGACGCTGGTGCGCGTTGGCCGGGCGATCTTCGGGCCGCGGGGGGAGGCGTAGGGCGGTGCGTGTCGCGTTGATCGGTGGGGGGTTCATGGGCGAGGCGGTCGTGAGCGGCCTGCTGAAGGAGGGGCTGGCGCAGCCCGGCGACGTGACGGTCGCCGATGTCGCGCCGGCGCGCCGCGACTACATGTCGTCCGAGTACGGCGTCTCGACGACAGCGGACAACGAGGAAGCCGTGCGCGAGGCTGAGATCGTCCTGCTAGCTGTCAAGCCGCAGGAGTTCGAGAAGGTCGCGGCGGGGCTGGCCGGGCACATCGGTGGCGGCCAAACGGTTGTCTCGATCATGGCTGGCGTGCGAGCGGAGCGAATCGTGAGCGCGCTCGGGCACGACGCGGTGGTGCGGGTGATGCCGAACACCGCGGCGCTGGTCGGTCAGGCGATGAGCGTCTGGCTGGCGAATGACGCTGTAACGAGCGAGGGCATCGAGGCGGTGGAGCGCCTGCTGCGCGCGCTCGGACGCGAGGTGCGCGTTTACGACGAGGCGCAGATCGAAATGGCGACCGCGCTCTCCGGCAGCGGGCCGGGCTTCATCTTCCTGATGATTGAGGCGCTGATCGACGGTGGTGTCCAGATCGGGCTGGCGCGCGAGCAGTCGAAGGCGTGGGTGTTGCAAACGGTGTTCGGTGCGGCGTGCCTGGCGCGCGAGACGGGGAAGGACGCTGCGGAGCTGCGGCAGATGGTGACATCGAAGGGTGGGACGACCGCAGCCGGGCTCCAGGCGCTCGAAGATGGCAGGGCCAGGGAAACGATCGTCGCGGCGGTCGAGGCGGCGTACGAGCGAGCGAAGGAGTTGGGGGCGTAATGTTCAACTTCGGTGACATCAACACGCTGGGCGGAATCCTCGCGGCGCTGATCCAGCTGCTTGCGCTGGCGATCTTCTTGCGCGCGATCCTCTCGTGGGTGGTGCGCGATCCGTACAACCCTGTTGTCCAGTTCCTCGACCAGATTACGGAGCCGATCCTACAGCCGCTCCGGCAGATCATGCCTCGCATGGGCATGATGGACCTCTCACCCCTCGTCGCGATCATTCTGCTGCAAGTCCTCGCGAGCCTGGTCCGGCAGTCCGGGATCTGACGACTCGTCCGCTCTCCCTCGCAGGCGTCTGTACCAGTGACGCAGTGGCAGGTTGGGTAGCAGCAAGGGGAGCGCGAGCACGAGCGCCATCCAGGACACGAACGAAATGCGGTTCGCCCAGCGCCGGACGAACGTGTCTTTCAGCTGCACGTCGACCTGGTGGACGCCGGGCGGCACGTGAAACAGCACGAGTCCCTGCTGAAAGCTCGGGCCGTGCGTGACGGGCTTCCCGTCCACCTCGACGCGCCACTCCGGGAACTCGTAGAGCGCGGCTCCGACGAGAGCTGGTTCGCTTCCCTTGATGTCGACCCGCAATTGCATCCAGTTCGAACCCTGAACAGCAGCGAGCACGTCTCCCTTCCCTTCCACGATCTGGGCAGGGCGTTTCGGAGGGGTGTCGGGGAGCCTCTCCACCAGTACGGGCAGGTAGTCGTAGATCGCGCGCGCCTCGCGGTCGACGGCGAAGATCTCTGCGTCGGAGGCAGGGCAGGCGATGGTGCGGTGGGGCGTGAGGGAGCAGCGGTAGAGAGGGCGAAAGA
>JBAROU010000018.1:0-1636 GCA_049642385.1 Dehalococcoidia bacterium
GCCACGCGGTTATCGCCTCGACCGCTGTTGCCGTGGATCAGCTGGAGGTAGTCGACGACGATCAGGTCGAGGCCGCGCTCCGAGTGGAGCCGGCGCGCCTTACCGCGGATCTCCGGCACGCGCAGGACGGCACTGTCGTCGATGTAGATTTCCGCTTCAGCGAGGACGCCCATGGCGTGCATGATGCGCTGCTCCTCAGATTCGTTCTGTTCGCCGAGGCGCAGGCGGGTCGAATCGATGCCCGACTCGTTGGCGAGGAGGCGCTGGGCGAGCTGCTCGGCTGCCATCTCCAGGCTGAAGATCGCGACGCGGCCGCTCTGGCCGATGGCGCAGTTGCGCGCGATGTTGAGCGCAAGACTTGTTTTGCCGAGGCCGGGCCGCGCTGCCAGGATGATCAGATCGGAGCGCTTCAATCCACCCAGAAGCGTGTCTAGCTTTTCGAACCCGGTACGTACGTGGCCCCCAACAAGGTTAGCGCCGACCGCATCGATGCCAGGCGCTTCCAGGTACTCCTCGAGGAGCTGACGGATGTGAACGAAGTCGCGGAATTGCTCGCCGCCACGGAGTGCTAGGATCAGGCGCTCCGCGCGCGCGAGCACGCCATCGAGGTCAGGCCCCCCCTGGTAGGCGAGCTGCGTGATCTGGGCCGAGACGCCGATGAGCTGTCGATAGCTGGCATCACGGTGGACGATGCCCGCGTAGTGCTCGACACCGATGGGCGTGGGCAGCTCCGTGACGAGACGAGAGAGGAAGGCGGGGCCACCCGCGTCGTCCAGCCGGTCACGGCGGGAGAGCTCGTGGGCGACGGTGACGGTGTTGATCGATTCGGTGCGGTCCCAGAGGGCCAGGCAGGCTTCGTAGGTCCAGCGGTTCTGCTCGCGGTAGAAGTCCTCGGGGCGAAGCGAGCCCTGGACTTTGTAGATCGCGTCCTCGTCGACCATGAGGGAGGCGAGGACGGCCTCCTCGGCTTCTGCGTCGAATGGGGGAAGGCGCTCAGCGCTGGGCCGAAGGTCGATCGGCCGACCGGACCCGAGCTCGTTGGAATCAGCGATGACCATATCGTTCGCCTTCCTTGCGTATGCTCTGCATCCCTACCTCAGCCAATCTAGTGCCGCTTCGCCTGTCTTATGATGATGCGGTCCCTTCGACTTCCTCGGCCTCCGGCTCATCAGCCTCTGCGGGCGGCGCTTCCTCGACGTCAGGCTCCTCGGTCGCTTCTTCTACTGCCTTAGCGGCGACTTCGGCTTCCGCCTGGGCGTGGGCTTCCGCTTCCGCTTCGGCGGCGGCGATGAGGGAGCCGGGCTCTTCGCCCTCGCCGATAACCTCCAGCTCGATGGCCGCTTCGACGTTTCGCGTGAGGCGGATGCGCACGGGCTGGACGCCGACTTCCTTGACCGCCTCCGGCAGGAGCACCTTGCGGTGGTCGAAGTCCTCGTCGCCGACAAGCTTGGCAACCTCTTCAGCGATGTGGACGCTGGTGACGGAGCCATAGAGCTTGCCCTGCTCGCCGACGCGGGCGGTGATCGTAACGCGCGCCCCTTCGATGCGCGCGGCGATCGAAGCCGCGTCTTTATCGAGCCCTTCCTGGTGCTTCACCTCGCGGGCAGCGCGAGCGGTGGCGCGCTGGAGGTACGGC
>JBAROU010000021.1:0-5213 GCA_049642385.1 Dehalococcoidia bacterium
GCTCGTGCCAGCACCTGGTGGCCAAGGCAGATACCGAATATCGGCACCCGGCCGAGCAGTCCGTTCGCCGTGGCGACGGCGTGGTCGAGCAGGGCGGGGTCGCCCGGCCCGGGCGACATCACGATGCCGTCCGGCTTGAGCGCCAGGATGTCCTCGGCGCTCATCGTGTAGGGCACGGCGGTCGTGCGGCAGCCGAGGCCGCTCAGGATGCGCAGTATGTTGTGCTTCACGCCCAGGTCGAGCACGACGACGTGACGGTTAGGTCTATCGGGTTCGTCCCACGCGAACGGCTCTGGTGCGCTCACCTCACGGACGAAGTCGCTGCCGTCGTATCGAGGCAGGTCGCGCAGGCGCGCGATGGCCTGCTCCGGCTCGTCCGTCGTAATCGCGCCCATCATCACGCCCGCTGAGCGCAACCGGCGCGTGAGCGCGCGCGTGTCGATGCCTTCGATACCCGGCACGCCCGCGGTCACGAGATAGTCGTGCAGCGTGCCTTCGCTGCGCCAGTGCGAGGGGATGTCGCACGCCTCGCGCACGACGAAGCCGCGCACCTGCACCCGCCGCGACTCCGTATCGAATGCGTTCACACCGTAGTTACCCTGGAGCGGGTACGTCATCACCAGAATCTGCCCGGCGAACGACGGGTCGGTGAGCGCCTCCTGGTACCCGGTCATCGACGTGGTGAACACCACCTCGCCGTGGCTCTCCACGGGCGCCCCAAACTCGCGCCCGGAGAACACCGTACCGTCTTCGAGGATGAGGTAAGTGCGACCGCTCACACCCCCACCCCCTGCGACGCCCACGCGACGCTTCCCTCCGCGATCGTCGCCACCGCGCGGCCGCGCAGCGTGCGGCCGGCCAGCGGCGTGTTCTTCCCCTTCGACGCGAAGCGCTCCGGCTCCACCGTCCACTCCGCGTTCGGGTCGAGCAGCACCACATCGCCCGGTGCCCCTTCGGCGAGCGACCCGAGGCCCACAGCCGAGCGTTCGAGGCCCAGCGCGCGCACCGGGCCTGCAGTCAGCCGTTCGATCAGCGTTGGCAGGTCGAGCGCGCCCGCGTGCACGAGCGTCATGCAGAGCCCGAACGCCGTCTCCAGCCCGCTGATTCCGAACGCCGCCTCGTCGAACTCGCACGCCTTCTCGTAATCGGCGTGCGGCGCGTGGTCGGTCGCGATGGCGTCAATCGTGCCGTCGCGCAGCGCCTCGATGCACGCGGCGACGTCGTCGCGGGAGCGCAGGGGTGGGTTCACTTTCGCGGACGTATCGTACCGCAATTCTTCGCTGCCATTTTCTGAGAATGCGACGGCGTGGTGGGTAATCGTCAGGTGGTGGGGCGTCACTTCGGCCGTCACCGGCACGCCGCGCTCCCTTGCCGCGCGGATCAGCTCGATCGCCCCGCGCGTTGAGACGTGCGCGATGTGCACCGGCGCGCCGAGCTGCGTCGCGAGCGCGATGTCGCGCGCGACGAACGATTCCTCGGCCGCCGCGGGCTGGCCGCGCAGGCCGAGACGCGTCGAAACCCAGCCCTCGTGCATGACGCCGTTCAACGACATCGCTGAATCCTCGCAGTGATCGATGATTGGCAGGCCGCTGATGCGCGCGTATTCGAGCGCGTGGCGCATCAGCGCGCCGTCGGCGACCGGGTTACCGTCGTCGCTAAAGGCGACGCAACCGGCGTCGGCGAGTTCGGCTAGCTCGGCGAGCGCGTGCCCGCCGCGACCCTTGCTCACGCAGCCAATCGGCAGTACGCGCACTGCCGCTTCGTTCGTCGCGGTGCGCAGCACGTACTCGACGGTGGCGCGCGTGTCCATGGGCGGCTCGGTGTTCGGCATGCAACAGACGGTGGTGAAGCCACCGCGCGCCGCTGCCAGCGTGCCCGTCGCAATCGTCTCTTTGTACTCGAAGCCGGGATCGCGCAGGTGCGTGTGGATGTCGACGAACCCCGGCGCGACGATCAGGCCCGCCGCGTCGATGGCCTCGCCGCCGGCGCCGGTTAGTCCAGCGCCCACGGCGACGATCCGGCCGTCTTCAACCAGCACGTCGCCGACGAGATCGACGCCGCGCCCTGGATCGAGAATGTGGCCGTTGCGGATGAGCAAGATTGTCATGATGTCATCGTCGCCCCATTGGTCGTAGGCGAGGGTCTTGAGACCCTCGCGTCGGGGTCTGAAGACCCCGACCTACAACGGCTCGGCAGGCGGTGCTACCCGTCATTCTGGCTTCCCTTCGTGCAACAGTAGGTACAGCACGGCCATGCGCACGGCGACGCCGTTCGTCACCTGCTCCTCGATGAGCGAGCGCGTGCCGTGCGCCACGTCGGCGGAGATCTCGACGCCTTCGTTTACGGGGCCCGGGTGTAGCACGACCGCGCCTTTGTTCGCGTGTGCGAGCCGCTCGCCGTTCACCTGATACAGGCGTGAGTACTCACGTAGCGTGGGTAGGAGGCCGGCCTGCTGCCGTTCGCGTTGGAGCCGGAGCGCCATCACCACGTCGGCGCCTTCGATCGCGCGGTCCAGGTCGTGATCGACGCGGACGGGCGGCAAATCGTGCTCCTCGATGCCGTTGCGTTCGTGCGCGCCGCCGAGGCCGGCGGGTAGCAGCGTCGGTGGGCCGCACACGACCACTTCTGCGCCCATCGCGGTGAGGCCCCACAGGTTCGAGCGCGCGACGCGGCTGTGGGCGATGTCGCCCACGATGACCACCTTGCGCCCGCGCAGGTCGCCCAGGCGCGAGCGGATGGTGTAGAGGTCGAGCAGCGCCTGGGTCGGGTGGGCGTGCCAGCCGTCGCCGGCGTTGACCACTCGGAGGTTCGACTCGCGGACGGCGAGGTAGGGCGCGCCCGACGCGCCGTGCCGCAGCACGAGCACGTCGGCGCCGATCGCCTGCACCGTGAGAACGGAGTCGATCAGCGACTCACCTTTCTGGATGCTGCTTCCGGACGCTGAGATGTTGATCACATCAGCGCCTAGCACCTTGCCCGCTAGCTCGAACGAGGCGCGCGTGCGCGTGCTGTTCTCGTAGAACAGCGTCACGATGGTCGTCCCGCGCAGCGCGGGGACACGCGGCACCTCGCGTGCGAGTACCTCCTTCATCGCCTCGGTGGTCTCCAAGACCAGCTCGATCTCGGCCAAGGTGAAGTCGTCCAGGTCGAGCAGGTGGCGGCGCTGCCAGTGGGTCGGTGCGAGCGCCTCCGCCGTATCCGGCATGTGTTCGACTTGCGCGCTCGCCCGGCGCGACGATGGTGCTCTGCTCATACGTCCTCCCTCATGCGGTACGGTAGCGCCATCCCACGCTCTCGCACGTCGCCGCCCTCGACTGTTTCATGGGCGGCGGAACGTAGCCCGCGCGTGACGATGATCACGCCGTCGGCCGCCCAGATGCTCATGAAAGGCAAGAGCGGAACGTGGAAGCGCGGTTCGCCGAAGAACATCAGCGGTACGAACGCCAACGCTGCGAACGCAACGCCCAGCAGGCCACGATAGACCGATGGCGCATACAGCGTCGCGATGGCGCCGACAGCCGCCAGCGGTAGCAGCAGGAGATAGACACCGTTCGTCAGGTAGGTGAGCGAATCGATCACCTCGGCGCTGACGATCTTATGGGTGTCCTCCTCGGGTAGGCGGTAGTTTAACGACCACTTGCTGACGTACGTCCAGTCTTCGGCGAAGGTGTAGAGCCCTTTCACCAAGCCCAAGCGTGCGAACGCGAGCGGTTGCTTGCGAATGCACTCGAGCCCCAGGCTCTGGGCCTTCGCGTCGTTGGCGCGCTCGTCCGCAGTATTGATCGAGGCGGGGGCATCGCCAGACCACCAGTCCCGCCACTGCCCGTTGGAGGCGAGCTTGCCGTTCTCGTTGAGGTGGCAGCCGATCCAGAGATTGATGCCGCCATTGTTGCTGACCAAGTTCCAGCCGCCGACTTCGTTGTGGTTGCGTATCGTCCAGGGAAGGAGCACCAAGGCCGCAATGACCGAGCCGACCAACACTTGCGTGAGCGCGATGCGCGGGCTGATCGCGTTGCTGAAGAGCAGTATGAGCGGGAGTGGCAAGAGCACGATGCCCAGCGGCCTGATGAACGCACAGGCCCCAACGGCGAGCCCGAAGCCGACCGCCGTGAGCCACACCCACTCCTGTCGTTTGACGCCGAGCACGACCATGATCAGCGCGAGGAGCACGAGCGTGACGAACGACTCTTCCGACATGAGCGAGGCGGTGAACAGGAACCGGCTCGGGATGAGTGCGTAGAGCAGCGCCGCGAGGAGCGCCGTCCGCGACCCGCGCAGCAGCGCCGCGAGGATGAAGACGAGGGCGATGTTGAGCGCCGCGAGGAACACATTGAGGATCTGCCCAACCTGGATCATGTCGCCGCAGCCGGTGAGCGTCGGCCACGTGCCGACGTTGCAGCTGGCCGTGTCGATGCCGAGCACCTTCCACACGTGGCCGAGCATCCACGGATAGCCGACCGGGAAGAACGCAGTGGGCGGATGGCCATCCTGGAACGGATGCACGTAGCCCTTGCCCTCCGCCATTGATTTTGCGCCGCGGAAGTAGAAGTCGGCGTCTGCCCACGGAATGTTGTCTGCGAAGGCGACCCAGATCAGGCCGAACACCATAAACGTTCCGATAATCGCTGCCAGACTCCACCATATCCAGGTCTCGTCTTTGATCTCGACAGGCTGCTGGTGACGCGGCGCCACGACCGGCGCTTCGCGAGGAGGGAGCGGCGGGGGGAAGCGCGTGGGGAGCGGTGGCGGGACCGATCGCTGCATAGTCAATCCTTGCGCTGCGTCACCAGCACCTGGTCCTGGCCGTCGGTTTCCTGGAACTGCACTTGCACCTCATCATGCTGCGACGTTGGGATGTTCTTCCCGACGTAGTCGGCGCGGATGGGCAGCTCGCGGTGGCCGCGGTCGACAAGCACGGCGAGCTGGATCGACTGCGGCCGGCCGTAGTCGATTAGCGCGTCGAGCGCGGCGCGAATACTCCTGCCTGTGTAGAGCACATCGTCCACGAGCACGAGACGCTTGTCGGCGATGTCTTGCGGGAGCTCGCTCGGCTTGATCTCGATGCGTGCGCCGCGGGCGGGCAGGTCGTCTCGGTACAGGCCGATGTCGAGCGCGCCAACGGGTACGTCTTCGCCCTCGAACCCACGGATCGCATCGGCGATGCGCTGGGCGAGCGGGACGCCGCGCGTGCGCATGCCGACGAGCATCAAGTC
>JBAROU010000024.1:0-15091 GCA_049642385.1 Dehalococcoidia bacterium
CAGCAGCACGGCGAACGCGGCCGCCTTGCTGCCTACCGACAGGAACGCCGCGACCGGAGTCGCTGCGCCCTGATAGATGTCTGGCACCCACATCTGGAACGGCACCAGCGCCGCCTTGAAGCTGAACCCAACCGCCAGCAGGACGATCGCGGCGACGAGCGCAGCGCGCGTCCCCGGATCGCCCTCCGCAACCAGGCTCGCGATGCTGGGGCCGCCATCCGGCGCGACCAGCGCCGTCGTTCCGGCGATGCCGAAGAGGAACGCCATGCCGTACAGGATCACCGCCGAGGCAACAGCGCCGAGGAGGATGTACTTCAGACCTGCCTCGCTCGCGCGGTCGTCCTTGAGAAACGCCGCGAGCGCGTACTGAGAGATGCTGGTCAGCTCGAGTGCGATAAAGATAAGAATAAGATCGCGCGAGCCGGCGAGCAGCATCATGCCGCTGGTCGCGATCATGAGCAGCGCCCAGAACTCGGCCTGGTGACGCAGCTCGCGCACGTACTCCGCCGACGCGAGGACGACAAGCCCGGCGACGCCGATGAACAGGAAGATGAAGAAGATGCTGAACGTGTCCAGAGAGTACGTACCGCTGAACACGACCGCCTCGCGGTCGCGCAGGATGAGCACGACAGCCCAAATGACCGACGCCGTAAGTCCGCCCAGCACCGCGAACGGCTGCCAGTTAAACCGCGTTCGTTTGCCAGACGACACGTTCGTTACGACGAGGTCAGCCAGCAGCAAGAGGGCCGCCGACGCCATCAGAATCAGCTCAGGGCCCAGCCGGTCGAGGTCTTGCAGCATCTCACACGCCTCGCATCACAGCCGGGCCGCAATTGGCAGGATCGCCTGCTCGATAACGTCTACGAGTCGCGACGGGAAGATACCGACCGCCAGGATCACCGCCAGCATCGCCGCCATCGGCAGTTGCTCCCACCACGCGGTCGCGTCGGGCATGTCGGCCCAGCGCGGGTTTCTCGGCCCGAACAGCACGCGGCTCAGCATCCAGAGAATGTAGCCCGCCGTCAGCAACACGCCCACGACCCCGAGCACCGTCGCCGCCTCGAAGCGAGCGAGCGTACCGAGGAATACCGTCACTTCGGCGACGAAGCCTGACATCGCCGGCAGCCCCAACGAGGCGAGCCCGGCCATCACCATCGTCGTCGCGATGATCGGCGTGACGTGGGCGAGGCCCGAAAGCTGATCGATGTCACGGGTATGAGCGCGGTCGTATACCAGTCCGACCATGACGAAGAGCAAGCCTGTGATCACGCCGTGGCTGAACATCTGGAGCGTCGCGCCAGTGAGGCCGACCTGGCCCAGCGCCGCGATGCCTAAGAGCACATATCCCATGTGGCTGACGCTCGAGTAGGCGATCAGACGTTTGAGATCGTTCTGACGGAGCGTGAGCACCGCGCCGTAAATGATGCTGATCGCCGCAATCGACGAGAGCCACACCGCGTAGTCCTGCGCCGTGTCCGGCATGATCCCAACGAGGATGCGGATCATGCCGTAGCCGCCCATCTTGAGCAGCACACCGGCCAAGATCACGCTCACCGCCGTCGGAGCGTCCGTATGCGCGTCCGGGAGCCAGGTGTGCAGCGGGAAGATGGGCAGCTTGATCGCAAAGCCAACGAAGATGAGGAAGAACACCGCCGTGAGCGGTATCGCGGTGTTCGTGATCTGCATCTGTGCAAGCTGTTCCATATCGAACGTGCCCGCCGCAGCTCCGAGCACGAGGAAGCCGACGAGCATCAGCGCGCTGCCGGAGATAGTGAACAGCACGAACTTCATCGCCGAGTATTCTTTGCGACCGCTGCCCCATACCGAGATGAGGAAGTACATGGGGATCAATTCGACCTCCCAAAAGAGGAAGAAGAGGATCAGGTCTTGCGCCGTAAAGACGCCCATCACGCCCGTCTCGAGCGCGAGCAACCAGGCGAAATACTGCTTCGGGCGCAGCTCGATCTTCCAAGAGATAAGCGTGGCGACAACGAACAGGAACGCCGTCAGCACGACCATCGTCAGACCCAGGCCGTCGATCCCGAGGAAGTAGTGGATGTCGAAGCCGACTTCCTCGGCGCGGATCCAGCGGAACCTCTCAGTGAGCTGTAACCCCACCTCGTTTCGGTCGAAGAGGCCGAACGCGAGGAGGGCGCCGACCAGCACCACACTCGCGACGGCGAGCGCCATGATGCGCGCGTGCCGCTCTTGATCGCGCGGCAGCAGCGCGATGGCGACGGCGCCCAACAGCGGGAAGAAGACCAGGAACGTCAACATATGTCCGTACTCATCACAGCGGGTTGAGCATGAACGCCAGCCAGCCGGCCAGCAACAGTCCGAAGATCGCGACAGCACCGTACACCTGGACCTGACCAGTCTGGAGGCGGCGCAAACCATCGGAGCTCAGGCGCATCCCGCCGGCAATGCCAGCCGAAACGCCATCGATGACATAGCGATCCAGCCACGAGAGCGCGCCGCCGATCCCGCCGATCAGCACACGCTGCACGATGATGCCCTCGTAAAGATCGTCGAGAAAGTACTTGCGCTCGAGGATGACGTGGATCGGTCGGAGCGCTGTGCGCACGCGCTCGGCTGAGAGCAGCTTCGCGCCGTAGAACAGCCACGCCGCGCCGGCGCCCGCGATCGCGAGCGCGGTCGAACCGATCGCGATGCCGACGTTGAATTTGACATCGTGGAGCGCTACGTGTGTCTCGGTGGGCAGCGCACCGTTGAGCAGATGCGCAAACCCGTCGTCGATGTTCGCGAACCCGATCAGCATAGCGGGCACCGCCAGGATCGCGAGCGGCACGACCATCACCAGCGGCGATTCTTGCGGATGCGCGGAATCGGTTCCATGCTCGCCCTCTTCGGGCGCTGCTCCGCCCTGGTATTCACCTTCGAACGTCATGAAGATGGCGCGGAACATATAGAACGCCGTCAGAAACACGACGGCCAGCGCCGCCCAGAAGAGTACTTGCTGGTCGTTCCAGGCGTCACCGAGAATCTCGTCCTTGCTCCAGAAACCTGCGAACGGGAAGATTCCCGCGAGGCTAATGGACGCGATGACGAACGTGGCGTAGGTCCAGGGCATGACCCGGCGCAGGCCGCCCATGCGCCGCATATCAAACGTGTTCGTCGCGTGGTTCACGCTGCCCGAGCCCAGGAAGAGCAGCGCCTTGAAAAACGCATGCGTGAAGAGGTGGAAGATCGCCGCGACGTAGCCGCCGACGCCCAGCGCGAGCATCATGTAGCCGAGCTGGCTGATCGTCGAGTACGCCAAGACGCGCTTGATGTCCACCATTACGAGCGCCAGCAGCGCGGCGATGATCGCGGTCGTGGCGCCGATGGCGGCCACGGTGTAGCGCGCGCCGTCGGCGACTTCGAAGATCGGGAACAGACGCGCGACTAAATAGATGCCTGCGGCGACCATCGTTGCGGCGTGGATCAGCGCCGAGACGGGCGTGGGGCCCTCCATCGCGTCGGGGAGCCAGACATGGAGCGGGAACTGCGCCGATTTGCCAGCCGCTCCGGCAAACACTCCCAGCGCGAAAAGCGTCAGTACGTTCACGCTGATGGCACCGCCCACAGCGAGCGATTGCAGCTCGCCGATATCGAACGTGCCCGTCTTGGTCCAGATCAGCACGATCGCGAGCAGGAAACCCACGTCGCCCAGCCGGGTAACGATGAACGCCTTCATCGCGGCGCGCACGGCAGCGGGCTTGTGGAACCAGAATCCGATCAACAGATACGAGCACAGGCCCACCAATTCCCAGAAGACGAAGAGCATGAGAATGCTGTCGACGAGGATCAAGCCGAGCATCGAGGCGGTGAAGAGTCCCATGTAGGCGTAGTAGCGAGAGTAGCCGCCGTCACCCGCCATGTATCCCTGCGAGTAGATCTGCACGAGCAGCGACACCGACGTAACGACGATGAGCATGATCGCGGTGAGCCCATCGACGCGCAGCCCGAGGTTGACCACCAGCTCGTTCCCGACGGGCGGTGTGATCGTGAGCCATTCGTGGGCCTTGAACGCGAGCGGCGCGCCGTCGCTGTCGATGACGCTGTCCAGCACCCAGAGCGAGAAGAGGAACGCAGCGCCGATCGCGGCGATCGTGACGTAGCCGCTCGGGCGCGACAGGGGCCGCGTCCAGAGCGCGATCATCACGGCAGAACCCAGCGGCAGCAGCAGGATGGCCCAGACAACGCCTTCAGGTATCTCTGGCAGTAGCACTAGATCTTCCTCAGCAGCTCCGCGGCCACGTGGGTCTTGCTATCTGGCACCCAGAGCTCGCGCGGCGTCGTCATCGGCTCGTCGCCCTCTAGCGGGGGCACGATGCGCACACTCAGCCCTTCGGCATAGAAAAACTCACGCCAGATCTGGGCGGTGTATCCGCTTTTCACGTCCATGAACTTCGACCACATGTCGGCTGCTACCTCATCTCACCAGCGCAACAGATTGATCTTGTCGACATCGACCGTCTCGCGGTGCCGGTAGACAGCGACCACGAGCGCGAGCGCCACCGCCGCTTCGGCGGCAGCAACGGTGATCACGAAGATGGCAAAGACGTGGCCGTCGAGCGGCCGCGGCGACTCGATGAAGCGCGCGAACGCGACGAACGTGATGTTCACGGCGTTGAGCATCAGCTCGATGCCCATCAGCACGGCAACGGCGTTGCGCTTTGCGAGGGCTATGTAGAGCCCGATGGCGAAGAGCGCGCCGCCCACGATGAGCACCTGCTCCAGTTCCAAGCGAAGCTCTAACAACAGTTCACCCACGCTAGTCCTCGCTCACCAAGACGATCGCGCCGATCATGGCTACCGTCAGCACCACGGAGGCGATCTCGAACGGCAGGACGAACGGGTTCACCAGCGCCTCGCCGATGGCCGTGGCCGTGGTATCGAACGAGCCCCGCGTCGCTTCGCGCCAGTCGGTGTTGATCGCAACGAACGCTACGGCCACGACGACCAGGCCCGATAGGATGAGCGCCGGAAGCTGGAGCAACCCCTCGGAGTTGTCGCGGCTCGAGCGGGGCGTGAGCATGACCGCGAAGATCATCAGTACCGCGATCGCGCCGGCATAGATCAGGATCTGCACCACCGCGACGAAGTCCGCGGAGAGCGTGATGTAGATCCCGGCGATGCCGACGAAGCTGAGCACCAGGAACAGGATCGCGTGCATGAGGTTGCGGACGACGATAATCATCGCCGCCGAGCCCAGCGTCAGTGCAGCCAGGATCCAGAACGCTATGACGGCGCCGGTGTCGTCCAGCGGTGCCTCCCCCTACACGCTCGCCGGTGCTGGCTCGCTCGCGGCCTCAGCCGGTAGCGGCACCTGAATATCGGGCACGAGTCGCGGCCGGCGCGGCACGCGCAGGTACTGACGCGCCATGATCCGGCCGAAGCCCACAATGAGCAGTATGGCCATCGCGGCGTTCACCGCAGCGAAGATCGGCAGGACGATACCTGCGCTGATGTCGTTCTGACGCCAGATCGACACCTCGAGACCGACGAGGAACACGTTGACCAGCGAGAGCGGCAATAGAAACTTCCAAGCGAACGCCATCAGCTGGTCGAGCCGGAAGCGCGGCAGCGTCCCGCGGAACCAGATGAGCACAGAGTAGATGGCGTAGATCTTGCCGATGAAGAGCATCCAGCCGGGCACCCACTGCTCCAGCCCGAACGTCCACCAGCCACCCAAAAACAGCGTGGCGATAACACCCGATATGGCGACCGCGTTCACCAGCTCGACCGCGTAGAACAGGCCGAACTTCATCCCCGAGTACTCGATGTGGTAACCAGCGATGATCTCAGACTCTGCCTCGGCGATATCAGCCGGCGAACGGTTCAGCTCTACCGTTGCGCCGAAGAGGAAGATGAGAAACGCGAGCGGTTGGAAGAAGATCAGCCACGACCAATGCAGCTCCTGAAACGCAACGATCTCGCTCAAGCTCATCGAGCCGGCGAGCGTCACCACGCCGAGGAGCGCCAGCACGCTCGGTATCTCGTAACTGATCAGCATCGCGATCACGCGCATCGAGCCGAGGAGCGCGTACTTGTTGTTCGAGGAGTAGCCCGCCATGAACACCACCAACGTCGTCGTCGAGCTGAGCGCAAGGAGGTAGAGCACACCGACGTTGAGGTCGGCGAGCACCATCTTCTCGCCCCAGGGCAGCACGGCGAATGCGAGGATCGCCGGTATGAAAATCACAATCGGCGCCAGAGCAAACACAAAACCGTCCGCATCACGCGGAACGAGTACCTCTTTCTGGATCAGCTTGATCGCGTCGGCCACGGGCTGAAGCAGGCCGAACGGCCCGACGCGGTTCGGGCCACGGCGCACCTGGATGCGACCGATCAGGCGCCGTTCGATCCAAATGTTGGCGAGCGTGGTCAGCCCGACGAACACCAGCACGCCGAGACAGCCGACAAGCGCGGCAAGGACGTAGATCACACTCTCCGGCGCGCCGGCGTCGCGCAACGCCTCGACCAGGCGGTTGACGGCGTTGCCGAAGTCACGGAAGTCGTACCAGGCGCCGAGGAAGTGCACTAGCGGTCCACCTCCCCGACGTTAATGTCGATGCTGCCCAGCGTCACGATCGCGTCGGCAACGGTCTGGCCGATCACCATCTCACGCAGCGCCGACAAGTTGATCAGCGAGGGCGAGCGTACGTGGAAGCGAAACGGCGTCGGGCCGCCGTCGCTCACCAGATAGAAGCCGATCTCGCCCTTGGGCGATTCGATGCGAGAGTACACTTCGCCCGGCGCTGGGCGAATGTTCAGCGGTATCTCCGCTGCGTGGCTGCCGGGCGGGAGCTGTTCCATCGCCTGCTTGACGATACGCACGCTCTCGCGTACTTCCGCCATACGCACCATGAAACGATCGAAGCAGTCACCGTTGTGGCCGACCGGGATGTCGAAGTCGAAGCGGTCGTACAGGCTGTAGGGCTCCGCCTTGCGGATGTCCCAGGCGATACCTGAGCCGCGCAGCATCGGGCCGCTCACCGAGGCGTTGATCGCCAGATCCGGCGGCAGCACGCCGACGTCGCGGCCGCGCATAAGCAGGATCTCGTTGTCGAGCAGCATCTGCTCGTACTCGTCGATGCGGTCCGGCAGCTCGTCCATTAGCGTTCGCAGCGCCGGCATAAACTCGTCCGGGATATCGAACGCGACACCGCCGATGCGCATGTAGTTGATCGTGAGGCGCGCGCCGCAAGTCATCTCGAACAGGTCGAGGATGCGTTCGCGGTCGCGGAACATGTACATCAGTGGTGTCTGCCAGGCGCCGCAGTCGTTGATGAACGTGCCGTTCGCCATCGCGTGGCTGGCGATGCGCTGGAGCTCGGCGAACAGCACGCGTAGGTACTTCGCACGCTCCGGCACCTCGATGCCTGCGAGCTTTTCGACGGCGAGGCAGTAGCCCAGATTGCCCGTCATCGCCGCGAGGTAGTCCATGCGGTCGGTGAACGGGATGTTCTGCGTCCAGGTGCGCTCCTCGGCCAGCTTCTCGATGCTGCGGTGGAGATAGCCGATCACCATCTCGGCGTCCGTGATGCGCTCGCCGTCCAGCGTGACGCGCATGCGAAAGACGCCGTGCGTCGACGGGTGCTGCGGCCCGATATTTACGACAAGCGGCTCGGTCTTAATCGCCACGGAACTCGCCCCCCCATTGTTCGGGATCTTCGTTCGGGAAGCGCTGGAGCCCGGGGCGGAAGCCGCCCGGCATCGACATGAAGTCCTTGCGCAGCGGATGGCCGGGGAAGTCTTCCCAGAGGAACAACCGCTTGAGGTCCGGGTGCCCGAGGAACGTGATGCCGAGCAGATCGTAGATCTCACGCTCCTGGAGGTGCGCGCCCAGCCACACCGATACGACGGACGGCACTTCGGGCTCTTCGTGGTCCAAGCGCACTTTAAGGATCATATCGTGGTTGTACGAGAGCGAGGCGATGTTATAGACGATCTCGAAATAGTCGTATCGGTCGACGCCGCTTAGGGAGCGCAGGTAGCGCCCGTCCAGCTCGCGCTCGTCGTGCACGAAGCGCGCCACGTCGACGAGCTTCTCCGGCCGGACGTAGACCCAGGCATCGGTCGTTTCCTGCACGGCGTCCGGCACAACGGCGGTGATGCGCTCGGCGAGCTGGGGGCCGGCGACGAGCGTCGTTGTCGCCATTATGTCCACTCCAGCGCCTTCTTCGCCCAGTCGTAGGCGAAGCCGACGGTCAGGATTACGAGGAAGAGCGCCCCCGCGACGAACGCCCCTGTTCCCATGTGCGGGAAGGCGACGGCCCACGGGTAGAGGAAGACCACTTCGACGTCGAAGACGACGAAAATCAGCGCATAGACGTAGTAGCGGGCGTTGAACTGCCCGAGCGCGTCCCCTTCAGTCTCGACGCCACATTCGTAGGTGTCCTGCTTGATCGGGTTTGGCCGCCGGGGGCGGATCTTGAACAGCCCGAAGACGACCGACGCCACGATGGGGATGAGCGGAAACGCCAGGGCGAACAGGAGCAGGAAACCGCTGCGTCCGAATTCCTCGAGCACGGTGGCAGCCTCGATTGTGAAATTTCGCGCGTAGTCAAGCGCGAGTATAGCACAGCACCTAGGTTTGGGGAACATCGGCGGGGCGGGTTGGGGCTACTCCCTCACCTCTTGCCCCTCTCCCTCGAGAGGGAGAGCGGTGTAGCGACGGCAAAGTCGAGGCGAAGTGAGAACGGCCAACCGCTGATGGCTGGTTGCTCGCCCCTGAAACAGCTTCGATCGCCCGTTCGTTAGGAAATCTTGAGATGCGATCACGAAACGGGATCAAGAGCCGCGACTACTACGAGATACTCGGCGTGGAACGCGGCGCGACCTTCCGCGAAATCTCAGACGCCTACTGGGCGAAGACCCGCACCGACCGCGACAAGCTCTCGTACCTGAACGAGGCCTACGAGGTGCTGGGCAACGAAGACCGCCGCCGAGACTACGACTCCCGCCTCGACGGGCAGTAGGCAAACCCTTGATCTCCCCCTGACGTACACGTTAGTATTCGGCTCGGCGTGCCGAGACGGGCGCGCCTCTTGTTGCGTAGGAGATCATCGTGACCACGGAACAGCGCACCGAGTACCGCAAGCCTATCCCGCGGCCCAGCTCTGAGACGCAGCGCTACTGGGACGGCTGCAAGCGCCACGAGCTGTGGCTCCCCTACTGCACCGCCTGCGAGCAGTGCTTCTTCTTCCCTCGTCCCTTCTGCCCACGCTGCTTCGGCTGGGAGGTCGACTGGCGCCAGGCGAGCGGGCGCGGCACGCTCTACACCTACGCCATCCAGTATCGACCGCAGGGCCCCGGCTTCGAGCCGCCGTACGTCACCGCGATCGTCCAGCTCGACGAAGGGCCGCGCATGCTGACGAACCTCGTTGAGATCGAGCCGGACCCGGAGAAGATCACGTGCGGCATGCCGGTCGAGGTGGTGTTCGAGGACATCACGGACGAGATCAGCCTGCCGAAGTTCCGGCCGGCTAAAGGCTGAACGCTGATGGCTGAGAGCTTTTCCAAGAAGGTCGCCCTCGTCGGCGTCGACGAATCGGACGAGATCGGCATCTGCGAAGGTAAGAACGCGCTGATGCTGCACGCTGAGGCGGCGCAGAACGCCCTGCGTGACGCCGGCCTGGAGCTGTCCGACGTGGACGGGCTACTTACGGCAGGCCCGTCCGTGATGCAACTCGCCGAGTATCTGGGCATCCAGCCGTCGTTCATGGACAGCACGTCGGTGGGCGGCTCATCGTTCGTGATCGAAGTTTCGCACGCCGCCGCCGCCATCAACGCGGGTCTGTGCAGCGTGGCGCTGATCACGCACGGCGAGATGGGCTACTCGGCCCGACGCGGGACGGCCGCGCGCGGGGCGGACCCGCGTCGCTTCATGATCGATCCAACGTCCGCCGCCGCGCAGTTCGAGATGCCCTACGGCACGGGCGGCCCGCCCAGCGTCTACTCGATGGCGGCGATGCGCCACATGTGCGAGTACGGCACGACGCACGAGCAGCTCGCCGAGATCGCCGTCGCGACGCGCAAGTGGGCGCAGCTCAACCCCAAGGCGTTCATGCGCGATCCGCTCACGATCGACGATGTGCTCAGCTCGCGCTGGATCGCCTACCCGTTCCACATCTACGACTGCTGCCTCGTCACGGACGCCGGCGGCGCGTGCGTCGTCGTCAGTGCGGAGCGCGCCCGCTCGCTCGCCAAGAAGCCCGTCTGGGTGCTTGGCGCGGGCGAGGCGACCACCCACCAGTCGATGGTGAACAATCCGGATCTCACACAGACGCCGGCGCGCCACTCGGGCAAGCGCGCGTTCGAGATGGCGGGCCTGACGCACAAGGACATCGACGTCGTCGAGGTGTACGACTCGTTCACGTACACCGCGCTCGTCACGATCGAAGAGCTGGGCTTTTGCAAGAAGGGCGAGGGCGGGCCGTTCCTCTCGAACCAGCGCAGCGCCCCCGGCGGCGACTTCCCGATGAACACGAACGGCGGCGGGCTTTCCTACACGCACCCCGGCATGTACGGCATGTTCCTGATCATCGAGGCGGTGCGCCAGCTCCGCGGTGAGTGCGGCGAGCGCCAGGTGGCGAACGCGAAGACCGCGCTCGTCAACGGTACCGGCGGTTCGTTGTCATCGACGGGGACGCTGATCCTGCAGGCGGACTGAGCGCTCGCACTACATCCGAAATCGCACGGCCTCCGTGCTATCATCCTGAGACATGCTCCACACGCGCTTCACCGAACTGCTCGGCATCCAATACCCGATCATGTCCGCGCCGATGGCGCTGCATAGCAGCGGCCCGCTCGCGGCCGCCGTCTCGAAGGCGGGCGGCCTGGGCAGCTTCGGCGGCATCAATCCCGGCGGCGGCAACTGGGTGCGCGAGCAGATCCGCCACGTCCGTGCCGAAACGGACCGGCCCTTCGGCGTGGGGTTCATCACGCACTACATCCCGATGCTGCCGCAGTGCTTCGAGGCCGCGGTTGATGAGCACGCGCCGGTGATCGCCTTCTCGTTCGTCGATCCCAAGCCGTGGATCACGCAGGCGAAGGAAAGCGGAGCAACGACGATCTGCCAAGTACAGTCCATGGCTGGGGCGCGCGAGGCAGTCGACGCTGGAGCCGATGTCCTCGTCGCGCAGGGAAACGAGGCTGGTGGGCACACGGGGACGATGAACCTACTGCCCTTCCTGGCCCGTGTTATCGACGCGTTTCCGGATGTACCCGTGCTCGCGTCGGGAGGTATTTCAAGCGGGCGGGCGCTGGCTGCCGTGCTGGCTGCGGGCGCAGAGGGCGCCTGGCTCGGCACCGCGCTCCTGGCGACGACCGAGGCGACCGATGTGTCGGACGCGCACAAGCAACGCATCGTCGCGAGCGACGGCGAGGACACGATCTACACGCAGGTGTTTGACATCGTCGACGGCTCGAGCTGGCCGAATGGCATCGCGGGACGGGTGCACAACAACACGTTCGCTCAAGAGTGGCAGGGCCGAGAGCGCGAGCTGCGCGCGAAACGCGAGGAGCTCGCGCCTGCCTACACCGCAGCGTATGAACGACGAGACCCCGACACGATGGCACTCTACTTCGGTACAGGCGCTGGTTCGGTGAGCGCCATCCGGCCCGCGGCGGACGTCATTACATCGATCTGCACGGAGGCGGAGCAGCTCCTGCGCGAGCGTTCGGAAAGGTTGCTACGCTAGCGTGCTGATCGACCTGCACACGCACACCAAGCCGCTCTCCTGGGACTCCTACCTCGACCCGGACGATCTTATCGAACGCTCTCGGGTTGCCGGGCTGGACGGCATCTGCCTCTCCGAGCATGACTACTTCTGGAAGCCGGAGGACGTGGCGGAGTTGGCCAAGCGCCACAACTACCTGGTGCTGCCCGCGATCGAGATCAACACGGACGATGGTCACATCCTCGTCTATGGCCTCGAGCAGTACGTCTACGGCATGCACCGCTCGCACGAGCTGGCCGACCACGTCGAGGCGGCGCACGGCGCGATGGTCGCCGCCCACCCGTACCGGCGCCAGATGCCCTGGTACATCGACAACGAACGCGACTACCACGAGGCGCTCGTGCGCGCGAGCCGAAATCGCGCGTATCAGTACTGCGTCGCGCTCGAAGCGATCAATGGCCGTGGCAGCGAACGCGAGAACGCGTTCTCGCAGCGACTGTGCGAGCAGATGGGCATGCGCGGCACCGCCGGCACGGACGCTCACGCTCGCACCGACATTGGTCGCTGCGCCACCCACTTCGAGCGCGACATCCACAACCTCGAGGGGCTGATCGAGGAGCTCCAGGCCGGGCGCTTCCGGCCGGTCGATCTCGCATCCGTGCCAGCGAAGTAGCGTTGACACGCGAGCAGCGTCGTTGTATCTTGTCTGACGCCAAAGCCTACTGTTTACGCAAACGTTAGGGCTGCTCGCGCCGAGCACCCAGACTAGGAGGTGATGATGGCAGAAGTACAGGATTTCCCATCGGTCGTCACAGACGACATGCGCGGGGCTGTCGGCAAGGAGGGCGAGCCCGCGACGCTCGAGGTCGAAAAGACCGGCTGTCGCATGTTCGCGCGCGCCGTCGGCCACAGCGACCTGATTTTCTACGACGAGGAGTACGCCAAGAGCAAAGGCTACCGGAGCGTCGTCGCGCCGCCTGGCTTCCTGGGCACGCCGATCTTCAGCCCGGGCGGTGGTCGCATAGGCGGCGAAGGCGCAGCGTTTCGCTTCAACATCCCGTACAAGCGGGTGCTGAACGGTGGCACCGAGATCGAATACCTCGACACCGTCTGCGCCGGCGACGTGCTCACCGCGCGCACAAAGATCACCGGCTTCAACGAGCGCAAGGGCAGCATGGGACCGATGCTGATCACCTCGCGCGAGACGACATACACGAATCAGAACGGCAAGGTTGTCGCAAAAATGCGCGGCAGCGCGATCAATTACTAGGAGAGCGAATCATGGCAGACCAGGTTTACTTCGACGACGTGAACGAGGGTGACGAGATCCCAAAGGTCGCGAAGAACTGCTCGACGCAGCAGCTCGTGCTCTGGGCCGCAGGCTCCGGCGACTTCTACCAGATTCATTACGACAAGGACTTCGCCCAGTCGACCGGCCTGAAGGACATTATCGTCCACGGAGCGCTCAAGCACGCCTTCCTGGGCCAGCTCCTTCATGACTGGGTTGGCGACAAGGGCAAGATCAAGTCGTTCGGCTGTCAGTACCGCGGCATGGACGATGCCAAGCAGGACATCACCTGCCGCGGCGTGATCACGAAGAAGTACCAAGAGGGTACGCAGAACTTTGTCGAGCTGGACGTCTGGACAGAGAACCCACAGGGCCAGAAGACTACGCCTGGCACCGCGGTCGTTACGCTTCCCGCACGCAAGGGCGCCTAGCATGGGCGTGCTCGACGGCAAGGTCGCGATCATCACAGGCTCGGGCCGCGGCATCGGTCGCGGCATGGCGCTGCTCTTCGCGAAAGAAGGCGCGAAGGTCATCGTCGTCGACCCCGGCGTGAACGTGGACGGCACGGGCACCGACGCCGGGCCCGCCGACCAGGTCGTCGAAGAGATCAAGGCCGCTGGCGGAGAGGCGAGCGCTTGCTACGAGTCCGTCGCCACGATGGACGGCGGCGAGAAGATAATTCAGACGGCTCTGGACGCCTATGGGCGGCTGGACGTCCTCGTGAACAACGCTGGCATCCTGCGCGATCGCATGATCTTCAACATGAGCGAGGAGGAATGGGACGCCGTTATCGCCGTCCACCTCAAAGGCCACTTCTGCTGCACGAAGCCAGCGTCGATCATCTTCCGGCAGCAGCGCTACGGTCGACTGATCAACTTCTCGTCCGTATCGGGCCTCGTCGGCCTGCCGGGCCAGTCGAACTACGGCGCGGCGAAGTCGGGCATTGCTGGCTTCACACGCGTCGTTGCGCGCGACCTGGGGCGCTACGGCGTCACCTGCAACGCCATCTCGCCCGGCGCAGCCACGCGCATGACGGCGACCGTGCCGGACACGGCGCGCCAGTTGCGTTCGCGCGCGGCGGGTGGACAACAGGCGCAGGCCCAACAAACGCAGCAGACCCCGCCCGGCCGCGACCCTGAGATGGTTGCGCCGATGGCGGCGTACCTCGCCAGCGACGACGCGTGGAACATCAACGGCTACATCTTTGCCGTCGCCGGCAGCAGCGTTTCCGTGCTGCAGAACCCATCGGCGGCACGCACGCTCTGGAAGCCGGCGATGTGGACCGTGGACGAGCTTGTCGAAATGGTGCCGCGCCAGCTCATGCAAGGCATCGCGAACCCTGCTCCGCCGCCGCCGGACCTCGAGATCCCCGGACGATCAGCGGAGGCTGCTCCGGCGGCGAGCTAAGCGAGGAGAGCAATGATTACCGGCGTCCATGCGCTCTTTTACACCACACAGCCGGAGGAAGCGCGCGCTTTCATCCGAGACAAACTCGGCTTCCCATACACCGACACCGGCGACGGCTGGCTCATTTTTGACCTGCCAGGGGGCGACGTCGGCTGCCACCCATCCGATCGAGCCTTGCACGGCATCTCGTTCTACTGCGACGACATAGGCGCGACGATGGCTGACCTGGCGTCTAAGGGCGTGCAGCTCACTCCGATCGTCGAAGAGGAGTGGGGCGTGCACACTACATTCGAGATTCCGGGCGGCGGACCCGTGCAACTCTACCAGCCCAAGTACGATCGGAACGCAAAGCATCATGGCTGACCGACTGAACGGACGCACTGCAATGCTTAGCGGTAGCGAGCGTATACACAATGGCGGCGCACCCATCACCACACTCAGCGAATTTTGGCAGTGGGCCTACTCAAATCTCTGGGATGATGTAATTCGTGGCGCCTTTGCTGAGTTTGTCGTGGCTCGTCGCCTAGGGTTGCAACCTCTGGTATCGAGCATCTTCGAACCCTGGGTGTCTTACGACCTCAAGACAGCAGATGGCTTGATGGTGGAAGTAAAGTCGTCATGCTCTCAGCAGGCTTGGAAAACAAAGAGACCAACAAGCATCCAATTCCCGGTCAAGAAAACTCAGCCGATGAACAAGGGCTACAGC
>JBAROU010000036.1:0-5947 GCA_049642385.1 Dehalococcoidia bacterium
GGTATGGGATATCCCGCGTCAGCGGACGCTCGACAGTATTCGGTGAAGAAGCCTAGCGAGCAGCCTCTCTCGAAGTACGCTGAGAGCGCCAATCAGCTGATCTTGGTTGGGACCACACTGCGATCTATACAGCCCTTCATGGATTTTCTCAGGTCGAAAGCCCGCGAAGGTACTCACCTGACATTCCTTCTTGTTGATGAAGACTTATTCGAAGGAGATGATTCCCTTCTAGAGCAGGTTGCTCGGCGGCATGACCGGGCAAGAGACGATGTCCTCGCGCAGCTTCGACAGACAACGAGACAACTTGCAACTCTGCAGCATGAGTTTCCATCGAATGTCTCCGTGATAAAGTTGCGAGTGCTTCCGTCGTTTGGGCTTACGATCGTGGATCCGTTCACACGCGCGGCGAAGATGCGGATAAGCCTGTACATGTATCAGTACCCAGCGGAATGCAACCTAGCTTTGCACATCCAACCTTCGACCTCCGAATCGGAGGCCATCTTTAGCAGATTCATGGCTCATTACAATCGGCTGGTTGTGGAAGCAAAACGCGCACGAACGGCAGGTGGCCTTCAGTCTGCGCTTGACTTGACTTCAGAGATGGAGCCGGCCGCCGTTTCCTGACGAGCTCGATACACACCACATCTCGCAGGCGGCGTTCGAGGTAGGCGCGTTCGACGGCGTTGGTGGTGAGGGCGAGGGCGCGGCGGTAGGCCTCCCTCACCCCCTGCCCCTCTCCCTCGCGAGGGCGAGGGGAGCTTGGCATCGGGGCGTGGTGGGGGTGCGCGTGCGGGGCAGGTTTGAAACCCGCCCCTACGTTTGTCCCTATCGGTGCGCCATCGGTGGCAGCGCGTTCTGGGTGCCGGCTGGCGGTCAGCTCTCCGAGGCGGTGAGCATGCGCTCGATCATGGGGATGGGGTAGGGAAGCTTCATGAAGGCGTCGTGGAAGGCGAGGAGGTCGAACGAGGCGCCTTGCTGCGCGCGCAGGCGCTCGCGCAGTGCGAGGATCTCGTGCTTGCCGAGCGTGTAGGCGTAGTAGCCGGGACCGATGACGCCACGTCGCGCCTCGCGCTCAGCGATAGGGCGCGTGGCGAAGCCTTCACGCTCGAAGAACGCGACGGCCTGGTCGTAGCTCCAGCCTTGCGTGTGCAACCCGAACGAGCAGAGGTAGCGGCAGAGGCGAAGGAGCGCCTCGCGCAGTTGCATGATGTGGTAGCGCGGGTCGCCATCGCCGTAGCCGGCCTCGATCATCACCTGCTCGACGTAGTGCGCCCAGCCTTCGACGGTCGTGGTGGTCATCAGGAACTGCGGGAGCTTGCGTCCCGACTTGTGGAGCCAACTGATGTGGACGTAGTGGCCCGGGTACGCTTCATGTGCGGTGACGCCCGGCAGCGCGTATCGATTGAAGAACTTGAGATAGGCGTCGGTGCGCTCAGGCGGCCAAGATTCGTCCGGCGGCGTCACGTAGTAGTAGGCCTCGGTCGCCTTCGTCTCGAACGCGCCGGGAGTGCTGCAGGCCGCCTGCGTCGTCATGCGCGCGAAGGCCGGCGTCTCAGCGACTTGGATGCGTACATCGGTGGGCATCGTCGCGAGCTTGCGGTCGATGGAGAAGTGGCGCAGCTCTTCGAGGAGGTCGTTGGTGTCGGGTAGCAGACGCTCCGGTGAGGGATGATCCTTCGAGATGGCGTCGATTACCTCTTCTGGTGGCTTGGACGAATCGACTTGTGACGCGAGCTCGCGGATCTGCTCCTGGCTGGCACGGAGGTCATCGCGCGCGCGGCGCTCGAGCTCGTCGAGTGGGCGTTCGACGAAGTCGACGTACGCGAGGAGCTTCTTGAAGCGATCCGGCCCGTAGGCGAACTCCGCGTCCGAACGTGGCAGCAGATCATCTTTGAGCCACGCTGCGAAGGAATCGAGGGCGTCGGTGGCGGCGCGCTGCGCGTCGTCGAATTGCGAGCGCAACGCGGCATCGTCGAGGCCGGCGAGCGCATTGGGCAGATCGCGCTGGAGGAGCATGCGCACGCCCGCCGCTTGCTCGATGGAGGTCTCGATGGTGAGGCGCGGGCCGCCCTCGAGATTCGTCCGCGCCTGTTCGAGCAGGCGCGGCGCCTGGCGCAGGCGCGACACGAGCGCGCGCGCCCGTTCCGCGAGCGGCGCGAAATTACGGATGATCAGCCCGTTACAGGCCCCGCCCAGCGTACCCAGGTAACTGCCCGGCGAGCGTTGCCACGACGCAAGGTCGTCAATATCTACTAGCTCCCACATGATGCGCCGCCGTAGCAGCTCGTGATCGGGCTGCTCTTCTGGCGGCAGCGTCGCTGGATCTATCGCCTCGATGCGCTGCAGGAAGCTTCGCAGGGAGCGGGCGCGGTTCTCGATGCTCTCGCGGCTTCGATCGCCCAGTTCGGCGTCGTGCTGGTGGAAGCCGAGGCTTGTGGCGCCGGCGGGGCGGTGGGCAAGCGTCGCGTCGATCCAGTCGTTTCCCAGGCGCTCGAATTCAGAAGCGGGCATCGCGGTCTCCTTCCTCTGTCGCTGAGCGAGCGGATTGTAGCACAGCGAGAGGACTTGATCGGGGGCAGTTGGTCTAGTAGAGTAGGGGCGCTGGTGGTGATTCGGGGAGCAACTCATATTTCCTAGCGGAAGCCCGATCGCGCCTTGCCCAGACGAACATGCTGGAGCGTAGCTCCATGGATGTAGCTAGCTTGAGGTTGCGCCCTGCCGCTCATCACGTTTTCCCCTGCCCATAGGCGACGCGCCGTTCGCGCGCTGCTGCTTGCGTTCCTGGCCGCGGCAGCGGTGGCGCTTTCTCTGTCGGCCGGTCAGCATGGGCAAACGCCTGTTGGCCACGCGCAGGTAGCGGAGCCATTCCTGAAGACCAAGCCTGTGGTCATTCTTGGTGATCGCCCCGTCTGTTCGCTGTTGAGCGATGAGAAACGAGTTGCTGGGATCACGGGCCAGGATGGTGGGCCTTCCGTCGAGGTGGACGGCACCGTCTATTGGAATTTTGGCGACACAGTCTTGGCCGATGGCGGGATCATCCCGAACACCATTGGCATGAGCACCGATCTCGACGCGTCGGACTGCGTTTCTCTCACGCCGAAGACGAAGGACGGCAAGGTTGTGCCGCTGATCGAGAAGGTTCCGGGAGAGCGCACAGTCTGGCCCGTCGGCATGGTGGAGACGTCGCCCGGCCGGGTACGCGTCTACTACACGTCTATCGTTTCTGATCCCGAGACGACTTGGCGCTCGCAGGGAATCGGTCTCGCGTCGTTTGACACGGACACGCTGACGGCATCGCGCGAGCTCGGTGGCGAACTTCTCTGGAGTGAAAAGACGGGCTTCTGGGTGCCCATCGTTCGCACGTATGCCGACGAGACCTACGTCTACGTATTCCTTACGGAGGCGGAAGGGTGGGCGACGGACACGATCCTGGGCCGTGTGCCGAAGGTTGCGGTCAACGCCCCCGCCAACTACGAGTACTGGGACCCAGGCGAGGCCGGTGCAGACGGCCATTGGATCTCAGGGCTCTGGAACGAGGAGACGGGCGAGTGGAACGCGGCCGTTCACGATGTTGGGTCGCTCTGGCGACAGCCCGCGCTGCACAACGGGATCGACGTGGACTACAACGAATTCCTCGGTCGCTGGGTAGCGGTGTATAGCGCTAACTTCCTCACCTCACTGAGTCTTCGTACCGCGCCTGACCTCACGGGGCCGTGGGATGCTAGCGATACGGTAGGTGTGCGTTGTGAGACGTTCCACCCGCCGCCTCATCGATTGTTCGTCTGCTACAGCGCTGCTCAACACCCGTACTATGCCACGGATGGGGGGCGGACGATCTACGTCTCGTACAGCAACTCCGATAGTTACCAGGTGCATCTCCACGAGTTGCGGCTGGCGGCGTTGATCACGCAGCGGAGCGATCCGTCGGGGCACACGATCTATCTACCAGAAGGCACCGTGGCGCCCGATGGTTATTCGCCGGACGGCGCAGCGTTCTACGCATCGGACATCCCGATACCCGGCTTCGCGGCGATTCATCGTTGGCAAAACGCTACGACGGGCGCAATCCGCTACGGCGCGAAGGCCCTGGATGGGTACAAGGATATCGGCGTGGACTTCTATGCGCCTGTAGACATTGAGACGGCAGCAGCCACCAACGCGCTTTACGCGCCGGTGTATCGCTGGAGCCGAGATGGCGACGAGCGATACTCCCCGCTCAATCTGGCGCCGGCCGGTTACGCCCCGGCTGAGATCGCGTTCTACGCGGCGTGCCCAGATTCTAACGGCGACGGCCTTACGGACTGCGCTTACTCGTTTGCTGCGATGCCGCTCGATTCTGTGGACACCGACGATGATGGCTGTACCGACGCTCGCGAGGTTACTGCGCCGCCTCAAATGGGAGGCCAGCGCAACCCGCTCAGTTACTGGGACTTCTTCGACACGCCGAACGCAACTAACCTGCACGATGGTGTCGTAAATGTCGCGGACATTAGGCGCGTCCTCACGCGCTTTGGCTCGCGCGGAAATCCTGGCGTGAGCCCGCTGGTGGGACCGATCCCCGGAGCGAATGACTACCACCCAGCCTTCGATAGAGGTGGCCGGGCGGGCACGCAAGCGTGGAGCCTGAAGGGGGCCGATGGGGGCATCAACCTTACCGACGTGATGGCGGTGATCGCCCAGTTCGGACACCAGTGCACGCCGTAGCGCGTTAGAAGCCGTCTGCGCAGAAGGGCGGATAGCGCGTCGCGAAAAGCGCGTCGGCTGTCGCCAGCACCTCGTCGTTGCGGGCCGCGATGAGCCCGGCGAGCGCACCGTTCGTCGGCGACAAGAAACCGTTGAAGACCGGCGCAAGCGTGGTTGCGGAGAGCACCAGGTCGGGCTCGGTCGACGTTTGCTCCACGTTCGTCTCGCCGTCTCGCACTTCGATGTGGTATGTGCCTTCATTCCAGGGCGCCGAGCTGTCCGTGATGCGGATCGTCAGGGCCGTGTCGTGATTGGGAAACGCAGGCGCGCGGAGCTTGAGCGCCGCTCCGACGTCATTGATGCGGAGCAGCATGTCGTATTCCTCGCGCACGGTGACGCGCCTGGTGTCGTCCACTAGGCTGAAGAACGGGTCGTCCGGTGGCGCGACCCAGATGATCTCCCGCGGCAGATCGTGCCGGAGCACATACATGATCAGGTTTAGGTACGCGTCCGCGGTGAGCGCGACTAATTCGCGGACGATGAATGGCGGCCAGTCCGGATCATATTGGGCGGCCTGGCTGTACGTCACGTAGCCCTGAGGTTCGCCTCGACCGTTCTCCCATAGGGCTACGTCTGTTGCAGCTTGCTGCTGCTGTTGCGTTGCGAACACGGCTTCTCGCCACCAGACGTCGGCGCGGTGGATGGGGCCGTTACGCTGGGACGCGTGCTGGCGGTAGACGCGATCGGCCTGCTGCCAGTCGTCCGGCTTGAGGATGCGGACGTGGCCGCGCTCACCCGGCTGCGCCATCAGCGCGATGTCTTTCGGCGCGAACGAGTACATGCGGTGCACGGAGGCGATCTCCCAGCCGAAGCGACGATAGAGCGTGGGGTGGGGCGTGTGCAGGCCGGAGAGCACCTGGCCACGCTCGCGCATGTCCGCCAGAGCCTGGCGCAGCAGCTTGCCAACGTGGCCTTTGCGGCGGTGCTGCGGCAGCGAGACGACGGGCCCGACGCCGCCGAATGAAAGTCCGCGGCCGTTGATCCGCATCGCGAATGGGATGACGCGGATGAATGCAGTCATCTCGCCGTCTTCGAACGAAGCGAGCGTCCAGTCGAGGGGGTAGAACTTGCGCGCTCGCTCGATGGCAGGCGTTAGGTCGCGCCGGTCGGATGTGTTGAAGGCGTAAGCAACAATCGCTTCCGCCTGTTCGACTTCGTTTTCGGTGATCGGTCGGATATCAAGAGACATGAATTCCTCCAGAAT
>JBAROU010000055.1:0-7742 GCA_049642385.1 Dehalococcoidia bacterium
GCTCGGTCCTCCGCCAGATGTTCGATCAGGCCCGGGAAGCTCCAGTTCTGGGCGTACAGCAGCTTGAAACCGACGGCGCTGATCTCAGGCGGTTGCGCGCAAAAGATGCGCTCGCTTAGGAACGACACCGGATCGCCGTCGCGTAGCTGCCGGTCGCGCGCGCTGAAATTGTCGTAACCGTCGACCTCGAATGGGACGAAGTCGACCTCATCGTTGAACAGCTCGCCGAAGCAGCGCACGTTGGGATGTGAGTTGAGCGCGCGCACGAGCATCGTCGAGCCCGTGCGTGCGGCCGCGCGAATGACGAAGCGCGTAGAGCTTGTGTCCGGCGGGGGCGCAGCGTTCACGCTGCCCAGTGTATCGCTAGTGCCTCCCCGCGTGCCGGAGCCGCGGGCCGGGCGTGGCCCCTTGCCTCCCTCGTTCTCACCCCGTATGCTTTCCCCTGCAATACTGAGCAGGACGCCTCTGGTTCCCTGTTCCTGAATCGTTGTTTCTAGCGACACGGAGGCCCGCATGAAAGTCGAGACAGGCATACCTCTTGATCTGAGCCAGGTCGCCGAAGCCGCGAAACGTATCGAGGCGTTCGGCTACGACGGCGCGATCACACCCGAGACCGGCCACGACCCCTTCCTCCCCCACGTGATCGCCGCTGAGCACACCGAACGCATCGGCCTCGGCACCGCTGTTGCGATCGCGTTCCCGCGCAGCCCCATGGCCACGGCGCAGATCGCCTGGGACCTGCAGAAGCTCTCGAACGGGCGCTTCCACGTCGGGCTGGGCACCCAGGTGAAGGGCCACATCGAGCGCCGCTACGGCATGCCGTGGGCGCCGCCCGGCCCGCGCCTGCGCGACTACGTCCTCATGATGCGCGCCATCTGGGATTCCTGGCAGAACGGCACCAAGCCGTCCTTCGAAGGCGAGCACTATCGCTACACCCTCATGACGCCGTTCTTCAACCCCGGGCCGATCGAGCACCCCAACATCCCGATCCACATCTCGGCGATCAACCCCTACAACTGTCGCCTCGTAGGCGAGCTGTGCGACGGCATTAAGCTGCACCCGTTTAACACCAACAAGTACCTGCGCGAAGTGATTATGCCCAACATCGAGAAGGGCGCAAAGAAGGCTGGCCGCGACCCGAAACAGATCGAGATCTGCGGCAGCGCCTTCATCATCACCGGCAAGAACGAAGAGGAGGTCGAGAAGGCGAAGGCGCCCATCCGCCAGCAGCTCTCGTTCTACGCTTCGACCCGGAGCTACAAGCCCGTGCTCGACATCCAGGGTTGGGGCGATCTCAACCAAGAGCTGTTCACGCTTTCGATCGAGGGCAAGTGGCAGGACATGGCGACGCGCATCACCGACGACATGCTCGCGGAGTTCGCCGTCATCGGCACGTACGATGAGATCGTTGCTAAGGTCACGGCCAGGTGCGACGGGCTCATCGACCGTGTCACCCTCGGCCTGCCGGTACGTTCGCCGGAAGACGAGGAGCGTCTGAAGCACATGATCAAGGAGCTCCAGGCCGCGTAGCTGTTCCGTCATGCTGGCGCAGCGGCCTGACGGACTAGAGTTGACGTTGTCTGGCAGTGCGCGTCACCTGTCCCGACTGGCGGTGCTCTGTCCGCCGCGCATCTTGACGCTCGTTGAGGCTAGTGCTAACGTTGAGCCGTTCTCAAACAACCCCAGTGCATAGCCCGAAAGGAGCATCCCCGATGGCTGACCCAACCTCTATCGCGCGAGAGTATCTCGAAGCATGGAACCGGCGTGACTTCGACAAAATGCGTAGTTTCTTCCACGCGGACTACAGCTACACCGGCGGCGATGGCCAGACCCAAAAGGGCGCCGAGGCCGGCATGGCCCCTGCCCTCATGTTTGCCAGCGCTCTGCCCGACGGCAAGATCGACATCAAGAGCATTCACGCCACCGGCGATGTCGCCATCATTGAGTTCACGGGACGCGGCACCCACCAGGGCGATCTCATGGGCATCGCGCCGACCGGCCGTAAGATCGAGATGCCGGTGTGCGACGTGCTCGAGATCCGTGACGGCAAGATCATCGCTGAGCGCGAGTACATGGACATGATGCACATGATGCAGCAGCTCGGCGTCGTCGAAGCGCCCGCCGGAGCCACCGCATAGCGCGCGTCAACAGAACAGCGTTAGTAGAGTAGGGGCGGTTCGTCGAACCGCCCCTACGTTGTTTCCTCGACGCCGGTTGTTCCAACCGCCTCCAGAAAAACTCGACAGCACAGCGACCCGCGCGCCGCAGCATCGTTGAACAACGCGGCCGGTAGCCAGCCGAGAGCCTCGTACAGCGTGCTTGTGCGGTCGCTCGCCCGTGGCGGCAAGCGCGGCTCGCCGGCCATCGATGCCTCGTACACCGTCATGTCTAGCGTGTAGTCCGGACGCTCCTGCTCGCCCTCGCCCAGCGACCGCAACGGCGTGAGCTCCACGCCCAGCTTCTCACGCCCGAGCCGCCGCAGCCCCTCTTCCGGCGACTCGCCGTTGCGCAGCGTCGTCGCGGGCAAGCCCCAGACGCCGGGCAGCTCTTCGCCCGGCTCGTCTGGACGGCGCACGGCGAGCCATGCGCTGTCGCCGCGCTCGATCGCAGCGGCGACGGCACGCCGCTGCTCAGCCATCGTTTCGGGGAAGGAACAGCTCGCGCTCGATGAACGCGCCGGTGAGCATGCTGCCCGCGTCGCTGCACAGAAACACCACCGTCGGCCCGAGGTCCTCGGGCGCGCCGACCCGCAACGAACGGCGCGCGGCCTCGATCTTCTCCTCGTCCCAGCGGTTCGCGCGCCAGAAGGGCGTGTCGGTGACGCCGGGGGTGATCGCGTTCACGGTGATCCCGTTCGGCGCCACCTCCACGGCGAGAGCGCGCGTGAAGTTGATGATCGCGGCCTTCGTCGCGCCGTAGACCGCGCCGCCGGGCGAGCCACGCACGCCCAGCCCCGACGCGACGTTGATGATGCGCCCCGATGCGCGCGGGATCATCTGCCGCAGCGCCGCGCGCGAGCAGGCGAACGTACCGCGCAAGTTGACGGCAACGACACCGTCCCACTGTTCGTCCGTCATCTCCGCCACCGGCGCGCGGGCGGCACGCCCCGCGTTGTTGACCAGAATGTCCAGCGCGCCGAAGTGATCGACCGTCGCTCGTACCATATCGTCGACGCTCGGCGTGTCGGCAACGTCGACGCGGTAGGCGAGCGTGTTGCTGCCAAGCGCCGCGATCTCCGCCGCGACGGTCTCCGCGCGCTCCGGCTCGATGTCGGCGACCGTCACGCTCGCGCCCTCACGTGCCAGCGCGAGCGCGAGCGCCCTGCCGATGCCACTGCCGGCGCCGGTCACGATCGCGGTCTTGCCGTCGAGCTCAGGCATTAGGTGTCGTAAGCCGGCGCGTCGCTCTCCGGCCAGGCGAACTCGAACGTCTCGACGTTGTTCAGCGCCTGCTCGACGAGCGCCGGCACGTCCAGCGCCTCCTCCGCCGCCACGGCATCGGCGATCGTGCTATGCGTCGCCGGGTTGCGCGGCACGAACAGCGTGCAGCAATCCTGGTCGGGCTCGATCGAGATATCGAATGTGCCCAGCGCGCGCGCCTCGATGATGATCTCTTCTTTGTCTCGACCGACCAGCGGGCGCAGGACGGGCAGTGTCGTCGCCTCGTCGATCGTCGCAATGTTCGACAGCGTCTGTGACGACACCTGCCCCAGGCTCTCGCCCGTCACGAGCGCCTCCGCGCGCTCGCGCCGCGCGATCGTTTCGGCGATGCGCAGCATGAAGCGCCGATAGAGCACCACGCGCAGCGGCGGCGGACACGCCGCCACGATCTGGTGCTGCACGTCGCCGAACGACACGACGTGCAGCCGGCTTCTGTACTGCCACTGGGTCAGCGTACGCGTCAGCGTGATCGCCTTGTCCCGCGACGATGAGTCGAGGTAGGGGAACGACTGGAAGTGAACGAACGTTGCCTGGCAGCCGCGGCTCAGCGCGCGCCACGCCGCCACCGGCGAGTCGATCCCACCCGACAGCAGCACGGCGACCCGCCCGCTCACGCCCACGGGCAGCCCGGCCGGCCCTTCGATGCGCTCGGAATGCAAGTACGCGCCGCCCGGCATGATTTCGATTTGGAAGTTCGCCTCCGGGTGTGAGAGGTCAACCCGCGCGCCCGAAGCTGCCTGCACCGCCCCGCCGACATCGCGTTCCAACTCCTGCGACGTGCCCGGGAAGCGCTTGTCGCTGCGCTGGACGGTAATCCGAAACGTCTCGAACGTCCGGCCCGCCGCCATTCCCAGCACGCGCTCGCGGATCGTGTCGATGTCCCACGGCACCACCTCACAGCGGGAGAAGTTCTTCACCCCGAAGATGCGCCGCAGCCGATCATGCACCTGCAACCAGTCGGCGTCGCCGCCAAACGTCAGCAGTACGCGGTTCGGCCCCCACGAGAGTTCGCGCAGGTCCAGCCCGCGCATCGCGTGCCGGAGGTTGCGCGCCAGTCGTCGGATGCAGAACGGCCGGTTGCGCTTCTTGAGCGTGATCTCCCCCAGCCGCACCACCACCACCGTGCGCCCGATCGCCGCAACAGGTGTCCCAACAGCAGCTTCCGGCGTCACTTGCGTCATCACGTACGTACGATAGCAGATGGAGGAGCGTCTTCAGAATGTGGCTGTCCTACCGAGAAGTAGATAGCGAAGGGACTTGGCGTGATACGGGTAATCGCCATCAGTCTTATCACAATGTTCGTGGCGATTTCGGCTACCTGCGAGGTTGGGCCGCGGGACGATTCGCCAGAAACGGATTCGTTCGCGTATCCCACAATGGAGATACCTAGCGATATGCTAGAGCACCTCCGTTCTGACATGTCAGCGCCCACACCAGTACCAACAATCGGCATTGTCGCGGACGATGTATCGAGTGGTGGGCAAACCCGGTTGTACGACAATATTCAGCGATCCTGCGAATACGACATCGTCTGCCAGTGGGATTGTGAACGAGACTTGAGCTGTCGTCAGCAATGCGAGATGAGTTCGCTGGTGTGCGACGACGCTATTTGCGAAGTAACTGTTTGTCCAGCTATCGAGCAAGCATGTAACTATGACCTTAGCTGCGCCCAAGACTGCCAGTGGGACATCCTGTGTCGGAAAGATTGCGCAACCAGCTCACTCCTCTGTGACGACGCGGTATGCAACGTAACAATTTGCCCGGATATCGAGCGAGCTTGCAATTACGATTTCTCTTGTGAACAAGCCTGTGAGTGGGATTTCAGCTGCCAGGATGATTGCACTAGCTTCCTAGCGTGCGAAGGCGCGGTCGAAGACGCCTGTGAGCGCAGCATTACTTGCGGAGACGATCGGGATGACTCATTCGAGGATCCGCTTGACGGTTCCACAGACGACTCGTTCAGTTATCCGTAGAGGCGCCGCGCGGAGTTGATCATGCAAAACATTATTGCGGAGGTTATCCAACTGCTTAACACAGTACTTAGGATGGCCGAGCGCACGTTCTATCGATCGCCAAGTGAACATGACATTGCCGCCTTCCGCCGTTTGACGCAATCCCTACCCGAACCACAGTTACATGGGTTCCTCAACAGAGCTGGTGCTGCTGGAGTAATTGACACTGGCTTTGCCGCCCGCATCGAAGATTGGCAGACAGAGGCCACCCTCGCGACAAACACGTTTGATAACGGGAGGTTGGAGAAGGCCAAGACTCGGCTTTGGCGCGCACTCGATACATTGTTGGCCTGCACCCATAGGCACGGATTCTCAGCTGTAGGTCATCACGGCGGTGTGGCCACAGTCAGACCTGACATCAAAGGGATAGAAGGACCAACTCCTGTTGAATATCCAACGGTTCGAGCGGAAGTTCAGAATCTAGCTCATAAGGCACAGCGGCAGTATTCGGCGTTTCTCAAGGATTGTACGCGACGACTCCGTCTCTGAGCTCAGTCTCTTCGGTGCCTAGCCACCTGTGCCTGCCCCTACTCCGTAAGCCGCCGGTACAGCGTCGGTAGTCTGCTCGGCAGCGCCTCGATGTCACCGAGGACTTCGTAGCCCATGTCCTCGCACATCTGGCCCAGGTAGTCGTGGCCCTCTTTGTCCACCGTCAGCGCGAAGGGCGTCATCCCCTTGTGGCGCGCTTCCATCAGCGCCTGCTTCGTGTCGTGGATCGCGTACTCCTTCTCCGTGCGGTCGCGGCCGTAACCGTGGTCCTGCGGCCGCCCGTCCGACACCAAGAAAAGGATCTTCACCTTCGCGTCGTGCGCTTCCAGCTTCGCCGTCGCGTGCCGGATCGCCGGGCCCATCCGCGTCGAGCGGATCGGCGCCACCTTGTCGATGCGACGCGTCACGCGGTCTGAGAACGGCTCGTCCAGGTCCTTGATCACGTAGAACTCCACGTTGTCGCGACCGTAGCCGGAGAAGCCGTAGATCCCGTACGTATCGCCGATCGTCTCCAGCGCCTTGATCAGCAGCACGGTGCTCTCCTTCTCCAGCTCGATGATGCGCTTGGGCGGCGTAATCGCCTGCTGCGCCCGGCGCTGCGCCAGCCACTGGAAGTAGCGGCGCGGGTCGTAGTCAAACTCCGGCTCGTCGTGGTAATGCTGTCGGCGCTTCTCGATCTCCTCGTCCGTCGACGCACTCATGTCGAGCAGGAACGCCACGGCGACGTCGCGCTCGACCTTGTTGCGACGCCAGTAGATCTTGTCCGTGTGCGAGTTGCCCGCGCGCTTCTCAACGATGTAGTCGACCACAAGATCTAAGTCGAACTCCTCGCCGTCGTGGAGGCGCTTGATCTTGCGGAACATTTCTGGCTTGAGCAGCTCGAACTGCTTGCGCGTCTCCGACACCAGCGGCGCGTGCTCGCGCAGCGCCTCCTCGAAGAAGTCCGCCGTCCCCTCGTCCAGGACGCGTTCGCGTACGCAGCACCAGCGCGGCTTGTAGTCGGCCGCGCGGAAGTCCCACTCATCGTAGTAGTAGGAGCGCACTTCCTGCGGCAGCTCGCCCTCATCCGGCCCGCCTCCCTCGCCGACTGGCGCGCCGTCCTTCATCTCGATCTTCTGGTCCGGGATCGGAGTGCCCGCCTCCTTCTCGAGGTTCGTCAGGAACAGCCCGATGGTCGATGCCAGATCGCCCTCAGCCTGCGCGTCGATGTTGATCTCGACGCTCTTCTCGAGCAACTCGCGCAGTTGGTCCGCCGTCAGCGGCGACAGGTCGCCCGGCCCTTCCTGTCCTTCCTGCAATCGCAGCCTCATTAGGAGCTGCACCAGCTCCGGCTTGAAGTCGCCGCGAAAGTCCACCGGGCGCGGGCTCTCGTACGGGGCCTCCTCGCCGCCGGGCAGCGATGGCTGATCGCTCTCCGCGCCCTCGGCCGGTCCGCCGAGCTTCAGCTCCAGCATCTCCTCCGTCAGCGCATCCCAATCATCGTCGCCGATCAGGTCGGGCGGCAAGTTCGGCACGCGCGCGATGAGCTCGTACAGCGCCAGCGTGCACTCCGCCGCGTCCTCGACGACGGCGTCCTCGACGCGGACGGCGTCCAGCAGCCGCAGCGCTTCGCCCAAGATCGCGTTCAATCCCTCCGGCCAGACGATCGTATGCGCGCCATCGAGGCTCGAGCGCACCAGGTTCTCAAGCAGCGCCTCGCGCAGCGGCAGCGAGCGCGGGTCTGGGCGGCGTTCTAGCTCCGCCTCCTGACTCTTCGCCCACGAGCGGCGGATGCCGCTGTACTCGCGCCGCACGAACGCGT
>JBAROU010000057.1:0-5377 GCA_049642385.1 Dehalococcoidia bacterium
CGACCACTCCGAGAGCGCGCCGCGCATCGAAGCCATCCTCACGCTGCTCGAAGAGGCGCGCCTGCTCGACCGCCTCCACCACATCGAGCCGCGCTCCGCAACGGACGATGATCTCGCCCTCGTCCACCACCCGCGCTACCTCGCCGCGCTCCGACGCGCCTGCGCCGAAGGCGGCGGCTGGGTCGATTTCGACACCTACCTCGTGCCCGGCTCGTTCGCCGCCGCCGCGCAGGCCGCCGGCGCCTGCCTCGCCGCCGTCGACGCCGTCCTCGCCGGCGACGTGCGGTCGGCGTTCTGCGCCGTCCGGCCCCCCGGCCACCACGCGCGACCGCCACAAGGGATGGGCTTCTGTCTCCTGAACAACGTCGCCGTCGCCGCGCAGTACGCGCGCACCCGCCGCGGCCTCGACCGCGTCGCTATCGTCGACCTCGATGTGCACCACGGCAACGGCACCCAAGACGCCTTCTACGCCGACCCCAACGTCCTCTACATTTCGACGCACCAGTACCCGTACTACCCCGGCACCGGCGCGCTCGACGAGACGGGCCCGGACGGGCCCCCGTCTGGGGGCGCGGGCATCGGCGTCGGCGCGACGGTGAACCTACCGCTACCCCCCGGCTCTGGCGACGACCAGTATCGCGCCGCGTTCGAGCAGGTGATCGAGCCCGTCGTCCGCCGCTTCCGCCCGCAGCTCATCCTCGTCTCGCAGGGCTTCGACGCCCACCACGCCGACCCGATCGCCTTCCTCTCGCTCAGCGTCGCCGGCTACGGCGAGTGCGCCGCCCGCCTGCGCGCCCTCGCCGACGAGCTGTGCGACGGCCGCATCATCTTCGTCCTCGAGGGCGGCTACGACCTCACCGCTCTCTCCTGGGGCGTCCGCCATATCATCGAGCTGCTGCTCGATCTCCCCCCCACGCCCGACCCCCTCGGCCCGACGCCCACGCCCGGTCCGGACATCAGCGCGCTACTCTCAGAGGTGCAGCGGGTACACAATCTGGGCTGACGAACCGTGCGCTCGCGCGTCCCCTCTCCCGCGGGCGGGAGAACTTGTCCGCCGTGCGGGGGTGCCCCGACTTCGTCGGGGCGGGGTGAGGGAGCCCGGCCCTGACATCAGCGCGCTGCTCTCAGAGATACGCCGGGTGAAACAGCCTCCCATAGCTTTTTTGCCACTTGACGAGCTGCTTGATGCCTTGTAGAGTATAAACAAGGCTAAGCATGGTTATGAATGCCTCAAGGAGCAGCGCGATGACTACTGAAGCAGCAGCCCTCGACTACCGCGACCCGGAATGGGTCGCCCAGCAGCTCGGCATCGACAAGAACGCCGTGTACCGCTATCTCGATGAGGGAACGCTGCCCGGCCTGCGTCTCGGCCGCAAGTGGCTTATCTCAGAATCGACCCTCGCAGAGTTCCTCAAGCGCGCGGAGCGCGAACAGACAGAGCGTCGCATATCTGAGTCCCGCAAGCGATCGCGGTTCGATAAATTCACGGAGCGGGCGAGCCGCGCTCTCGAGCTGGCGCGCGAGGAAGCCCTGGAGCTTGGCCACGACCACGTCGGCACGGAACACATGCTCCTGGGCCTCCTCAAGGTAGACGATGGCGTCGCCGCCAGAGTCCTCCGCAACCTGGGCGTCGCGTCGGACGATCTGCGCTCCCAGGTCGAATCTCTCATCGGCCGCGGTGATGCGCCCTACAGCGGTGACATCGCGTTGACGCCGCGGGCCAAAAAGACCCTGGAGCTCGCCGTCAAAGAAGCGCGTTCTCTCAAGCACCACTACGTCGGCACCGAGCACATCCTTCTCGGCCTTATGCGCGCCGGCGAAGGCATCGCCTTCGATCTGCTCACCAAGCAGGGCCTCACACCAGAGCGTGTCGAGTCCGAAGTGAAGACGCTCTTGTCCGAGGCGCGGAAGGAGCGCTAGAGGGACCCAGGATCGTGACCGCGGCACGTTTCGCGAAAGGCTTAGTATCCAGGGTCCGCCGCCGCACCACCGTCGTGCATAACGCGGATCGGGCGAAATGCCCCGCTCCATGACATTCGTACCGCTCCGAGTGACCTTCAGGTCGCCCTTTCCCACCTCTCGCCCCCACCTCTCACCTTCGGCTACAATAGAACGTCATGCTTGAAGCACTCTCCCAGCGCCTCCAGGGCGTCTTCGGCAAGCTGTCCTCCAAGGGCACTGTCCGCGAGGAAGACCTCGATGAGGCGATGCGCGAAGTCCGCATCGCCCTCCTCGAAGCCGACGTCAACTTCAAGGTCGTCCGACAGTTCATCGCCGACGTCCGCGAGCGCGCCAAGGGCGCCCAGGTCCTCGAGAGCCTGACCGGGCCCCAAGCCGTCATCGGCATCGTCAACGACGAGCTCGTCGAAATCCTGGGCAAGGACCAGGCCGGCCTCGAGCTCGCCCCCAAGCCGCCGACGACCATCATGCTCGCCGGCCTCAAGGGCTCCGGCAAAACCACCACCGCCGCCAAGCTGGCCCTCCACCTGCGCAAGCAGGGCCAGAAGCCGCTCATGGTCGGCGCCGACCCCTACCGCGTCGCCGCCGGCGAGCAGCTCCAGGCGCTCGGACGCCAGCTCAGCATCCCCGTCGTCATCGGCGACCCCGCCGACCCGAAAGCCCTCGCCAAGACCGCGCGCGGCGAAGCGCAGCGCCTCGGCGCCACGGCTCTTGTCCTCGACACCGCGGGCCACACGGCGATCGGGTCGGACGTGAGCGACGAGCTCCAGGCGCTCCGCAAGGCCTTCGAGCCGAACGAAACGCTCCTCGTCGTCGACGCGATGACCGGCCAAGACGCCGTCAACATCGCCCAGGAGATCGACGAAGCGCTGGGCGTCACAGGGTTCATCATGACCAAGATGGACGGCGACGCCCGCGGCGGCGCCGCCCTCTCCATCCGCGCCGTCACCGGCCTGCCGATCAAGTTCCTCGGCGTCGGCGAGAAAACGGACGCCCTTGAGCCCTTCATCCCCGATCGCTTCGCCTCGCGCATCCTCGGCATGGGCGATATCCTCAGCCTTGTCGAGAAAGCGCAAGACTCCATCGGCCAGGACGAAGTCGAACGGCTCGAGAAGAAGCTGCGCACCAAGACGCTCGACTTGGAGGACTTCATCATCCAGATCCAGCAGATGAAGCGCATGGGCCCCATCAGCCAGCTCGTCGATATGATCCCGGGCCTCTCGGGCGTCAAATCGCAGCTCAACCTCGACAACGTCGACGACACCTTCTGGAACCGCGCCGAAGCCGTCGTCTATTCCATGACGCCCCAAGAGCGCAAACACCCCGAGGTCATCAACGGCAGTCGCCGCAAGCGCATCGCCGCCGGCAGCGGCACCACCCCGCAAGAAGTCAATCGATTGCTCAACCAATGGAAAGAAGCCAAGAAGCTGGCGCAGGCCGTCGCGGCGGGCAAGGGCCCCAGCCTGCTCAAGCTACTTGGACGCTAGGAGGAACCTGAATGCTCAGCATGCGTCTCCGCAGGGTCGGCAAGAAGAAGCAGCCGATGTACCGCATCGTCATCGCCGACTCGCACTCGCCACGCGACGGCCGTTTCGTCGAGTCGATCGGCTACTACCACCCGATGGATAACCCATCCACCATCGTCATCGACAACGACCGGGCGCGTCATTGGCTCGACAAGGGCGCAGCGCCATCGGAGCGCGTGTCCAAGCTGCTCGCCATCCAAGGCATCGCCGAGATTCCCGAGAAGCTGAAGATACGCATCGCCCTCGGTGAGGAGCGCGCCAGGGCGGCCGAGAAGGTCAAGGCCGAAGCGAAGAAGGCCGAAGCCGCCGCCGCGCCCCCCGTCGCCGAAGCGCCCCCCGCTGCAGAAGCGCCGCCTGCCGCAGAAGCGCCGGCCGCCGAAGCGCCGCCTGCTGCGGAAGCACCGGCCGCTGCAGAGGCAACAGAGCCCGCAGAAGACGCGCCGGCTGCGGAAGCACCGGCAGAGGAGGCCCCGGCCGCTGAGGGAGCGAGCGCCGAGGAGAAGGCCGACGCATGAAAGAGCTGATCGAGTTCGTTGCTCGTTCCATCGTTGAGCAGCCGGACGCAGTCGAGGTTGAGGAGGAGTCGGACGGCGACCGCGTCATCCTCCACCTCTACGTCGCCGACGACGACATGGGCAAGGTGATCGGCAAGCAGGGACGCATCGCCAACGCCATGCGCGCGCTCGTCAAGGTCGCCGCCATCCGCAACGACACCTACGTCAACCTCGAAATCGGCCGCTAGGCCGCTCGTGCCCGTCCGGCCCACTCGGCAAACCCAGCCTCCGCGTGACCCACAGCCGCGCAAAGGCTACGTTGCGGTCGGCTGGGTCCGTGGCTCGCACGGCACCCACGGCGCACTGAAGGTCGACCCCCTCACCGACTTCCCCCACCGCTTCGAGCCCGGCGCCTCACTCTGGATCGCCGGCGAACGGCGCACCGTGCTCAGCGCCGGCTCTCCTGCCGGGCGGGGCACGCTTGTCCTGGAGCTCGACGAGGTCGAGACGCGCGAAGACGCCCAGGCGCTGCGCGGCCTCCTCCTCGAAGTGCCGGAGCACGATCTGCCCCACCTCGACGACGACCAGTACTTCCGCTTTCAGCTCATCGGCATGTCCGTGTTCGACGCGGACGGCGCACCCCTCGGCCGCATCGGCGAGGTGATCGATACCGGCGCGAACGACGTCTACGCCGTGCGCGACGAAGAAGGTGAGCTGCTCATCCCCGCGATCGATACCGTGGTCAAAAAAGTCGACGTCGCCCGCCGCCGCATGGTAGTGGAGCTGATGCCCGGGCTGGAACGCCGCCCCCTCAAGAAACAGCCGAAGAGCTAGTCCTCCCGCACTCGCAGCAGCACGCCGTACTGCACGTCCCCACCACGCTTAAAGAACATCCAGAGCGTCACGATGTACGTGCCCGGCTCAGCCGGCGGAGTAATGCGCACGCCATCGCCTTCAATGCTAACTGGAAGGTCGATGCCCGCATCCAAGCGCGTTGGCCATCCAACCGTATCGGTGTTCCCTACCGACTCCGCCCCGCATGCCTCGCTCACTGGATGATCGGGGTCACATCCCTTTCTTTCATCGATCCGTCGCGCATTGGTCTGGACGCTCTCGATTGCGTTGTCATGCAAGGAACGCTGCAACGCCGCCGTGATGAATGCCCGTTGGTCGACCTCGAGAACATCGGTCGACGTGATCGGCGCGAATGCGTCGGCACACAAACCCTTACCACCTTCGGCCCAGCAGTACGTTCCGACGCCCGCCGTCACCTCCGCGTCGCCGGACGCGACCACCAGGTCTGGCGGCGCGACCCCGCCCGGAACCAACGCCTCATCAGGTTCAGGTGTTCGTGTTGCTTCGATCGCGGTCACCGGCGTGGACGTGGCCGCAGTCGAG
>JBAROU010000064.1:0-6317 GCA_049642385.1 Dehalococcoidia bacterium
CTCGACTCCTGACTCGCGGCCCTGCTATAGTGACGCAGAGCACAAACGAACGGAGCGCCGATGCCCCTCGAAACGGAAGCCACGCTTGAAGTCGCACAGCTCGTGTCGGAGTTCCGGGCCGGCAACGCCGACCTGCTGCCGGCGCTGCACAAGGTGCAGCACCATTACGGCTACGTGCCCCGCGAGGCGATCCCCGTCGTCGCGCGCCAGCTCAACCTGGGCGAGGCGCACGTCTACGGCGCCGTCACGTTCTACTACGAGCTGCGCACGACACCACCGCCGGAGACGCGCATCGATTGGTGCAGCGGGCCGGCCTGCCGCCTGCGCGGCGGCGAGAACATGCGCCTCGTGCTCGAGGCGGAGCTGGGCGTCGGGATGGAGCAGAACACGTCGGACAACAAGCTGGGCCTCCACTTCGGACAGTGCAACGGCACCTGTGACTTCGCGCCGCAGCTCTGGGTGAACGGCAAAGTCGTCGGCCCGCTCACGGTCGCGGAGACGATCCGCCTCGTGCGGGAGCTCAAGGAGAAGTAAAGGCCGCGATGCTAAAGGCGTACGAAGAGCTGCGACGCACCGCCGACGAAGCCTGGCAGGCCGTCGAGCAGCCAAAGCGCACGCTCGTGCGCGTGCCGATCGTGACGTGCAGCCTGCCCCACGGCGCTGCCGAGACGCTCCATGCGCTCCGCCGCGAGGTGGGGGAGCGCGGCCTCGCCGTCGACGTCGGCGTCACGGGCGAAACCGGGCTTTGCTGGGGCGAGCCGCTGGTCGAGGTGCGCACGCCAGACGGTAGTGTCGTTCTCTATGGCAGCGTGACGCCGGACCAGGTGACGAAGCTGGTCGAGCAGGCGCTGGCCGGGGATGGCGTCGCGCGTGACCTGGCGTTCGCCGTTGTGGCGGGCCCGGCGATTGACGGCGTGCCGATGCTCAGCGACATCCCGTTTTGGGCGATCCAGGACCGTCGCTTAATCGCGCGCTGCGGGCTGATCGACCCCGACGATATCGACCACTACCTCGCCACCGGCGGCTACGAGGGTCTGGCAAAAGCGCTCGACCAAAGCCAGGAGGACGTGATCCAGCAGGTGTCCGACTCGACGCTCAAGGGGCGCAGCGGCTCCAACTTCCCCACGGGCCGCAAGTGGGACTTCCTGCGCGGCAAGACGCGCGGGCCGAAGCACCTAATCTGCAACGCGGACGAAGGCGACCCCGGCGCGTTCGTGAACCGGATCATCATGGAGAGCGACCCGCACTCCGTGATCGAAGGGATGCTGATCGGGGCGTTTGCGACGGGCGCGGTGCAGGGGTTCATTTACATTCGAGATGAGTATCCGCTCTGTATCGAGCGCATGGAGCACGCGGTCGAGCAGGCGTACGAGCGCGGCCTGCTCGGCGAGCGCGTGCTGGGAACGGACCTCACGTTCGAGCTGCGCGTCTGGCGCGGCGCCGGATCGTACGTTTGCGGCGAAGAGTCTGGGTTGCTTGCCTCGCTCGATGACGAGCGGGGGATGCCGCGCATCCGGCCGCCGTATCCGGCAGACGTCGGTGTCTTCGGCGAGCCTACCAACGTGAACAACATCGAGACGTACGCCTCGGTGGCGCTGATCATGCAGAAGGGTGTCGAGTACCACAACTCGGTCGGCACCGAGCGCAACCGTGGCACGAAGATCTTTAGCCTCTCGGGCCACGTCGAGCGTGTTGGCGTGCTGGAGGTGCCGTTCGGTTTCCCGTTCCGAGAGCTGTACAAGGCGTCGAACCCGTCGCCGTGGCAGGAGCGCTACACGCTGAAGGCGGTGCAGGCGGGCGGTCCACTCACCGGCATTTTGCCGGGGCACATCGCGCTCAAGCTGGGCCTGGAGCCGGAGGAGTTTCGCGAGCACGGCGTCCTGATGGGCGGCGGCGGCATCGTCTTCATCGACGACTCGGCGTGCATCGTCGACCTGAACGTGATGTTCTCCTGGTTCCTCGAGGACGAATCGTGCGGGCGCTGCACGACGTGCCACGGTGGCACGCAGCGAATGACCGAGATGTTCCGACGCATCGGGCGCGGCGGCGGGCGTGTCGACGACTACAACAAGATGCAGATCCTTGGTGAGGCGCTCCAGTGGTCGAACTGCGTCCACGGTTCGGCGTCGCCGACGATCATGCTCAAGAGCGCCGAGTACTTTCGCGAGGAGATCGATGCACATATCATCAATCGGCGCTGTCCCGCGCAGGTGTGCCGTGACCTAATCCGCTACGAGGTCTACGGCGAAAGCGAGCGCCTGCCAGAAGCGGCGGCGATCTGTCCCGTCGACGCAATCGTCCAAGAAGAGGGCGACAAGAAGGGCATCGCCTGGAGCATCAACGATCGCTGCATCAAGTGCGACGCCTGTCGTGAGATCGCGCCGGATGCGATCCGGAAGGTCGACGCGCCCGTCGACACGTCGGAGGACCCGCGTCTGCACCTCCAGGACGTGGGCCGTGACGCTCGCGGCCGCATGAACTAAGCTCCTGGGGAACCAGGAACTAAGCGCCCGGGCCTTAAGGTCTTAGTGATGCTGATCATCCTCAGCGGCACTTCGTCGTCCGGCAAGACGAGCCTGGCGCTCGCGTTGCAGGAACTAGCTAGCCGGCCACTCCTGCACCTCGAAGCCGACCGATTCGCCCCCACGCTGCCCGCCGATCATCCCGCGCGGCGCACTCCCGAGTTCCACACGCGTGCCGCCCTCGTCATGCACGAGGCGATCGCTGCATATGGCCGCGCGGGCCTCGACGTCATCGTCGATGGCTCGCTCCCCACCGAGCCGGAGCTGCGTGACCGTTGCCTGGCCATCTTGCGTGTGGTTCCTGATACGCGTGTTGTTGCGGTGCGCTGCTCCGTGGAGGTGCTTCGGCGGCGGGAGGCATCACGCGCCGACCGGCCCGCGGGCTGGGCGGAAGAACAGGCCGGCATCATGTACGAGGGCCTGAAGTTCGACGCGGCCGTTGATACGACGAGCCGCACTCCGCACGACGTGGCAGGCGAGTTGCTACGGACCCTCTTTCCAGCTTGAGCTACGCGAGCGGCTGCGCTCCTTGTTCCTGCGCCACCGTTCCTAGTACAATAGGCCAAACGTTCTGGTGCATACCCCTGGGCAGGACGCCCCATGACTCCGATCCGACGCCAGTATCTCGACATCAAGCGGCGCTACCCGCACGCCATCGTTTTCTTCCGCCTCGGTGACTTCTATGAGACGTTCGATGACGACGCGAAGCTCGTCGCGCGCGAGCTGGAGATCGCGCTCACTTCGAAGCCGATGGGCGGCGGTGAGCGTGTGCCGCTGGCGGGCATCCCGTACCACGCGCTCGAGGGCTACCTTTCGCGCCTCATCGCGAAGGGCTACAAGGTCGCGCTCTGCGAGCAGATGAGCGACCCGGCGACGAGCAAGGGCCTCGTCGAGCGCGAGGTGGTGCGCGTCGTTACGCCGGGCACCGTCGTCGAGGGTAATCTGCTGGACGAGCGCGCGAACAATTACATCGTCGCCCTCGCGCCTACCATGCGGCGTCGTTCGAAGAACGATGCGTCGCCGTGGAATGATGCTCGGACGGTGGTTGGGCTCGCCTACGCCGATGTCTCGACCGGCGAGTTCACGGCGGGCGAAGTCGCCGCTGGCGCGCTGATGGGCGAGCTGACGCGCCTGCGCCCGGCCGAGCTGCTCCTGCCGGAGCCGGTGGAGCCGCCAGAATGCTTCGATGGGACGCTGACGCCGGTCGAGGCCGACCACTTTCTTATCGAGGTGGCGGAGGCGGCGCTGCGCGAGCACTTCGCTGTCGCGTCGAGCGAGGCGTTTGGCCTAGCGGGACAGCCCCAGGCCGTCGCCGCCGCGGGCGCGCTGCTCCAGTACCTGCGCGAGAACCAACGCTCGTCGCTCTCGCATGTCACGCGCTTGCAGGTGTACCGGCCGGAGGGCTTTCTTGTCCTCGACGCCGCGACACGCCGGAACCTGGAGCTGTTCGCTGCCGGACGGCAGGCCAAGCGCGAGCACTCGCTCCTCGGCGTGCTCGACCTGACGAAGACGGCCTTGGGCGCGCGATTGCTCGCGCGCCGCCTCGGCCAGCCGCTGGTTGATCGCGCGGCAATCGAGGCGCGCCTCGATCAGGTGCAGTACTTCTTTGAGAGCGCGCTGCGGCGTGGCCGCGCGCAGGAGTTGCTCGCGCAAGTGCCCGACATCGAGCGGCTCTGCGGTCGTGTTGTGACGAACCTCGCCTCGCCGCGCGACCTCGTTGGGCTGCGACGCGGCCTCGAGCTCGCGCCAGCGCTACGCGAGCTCGCCTGCGACGAAGGCGCACCAGCCGCCCTCGCCGACCTCGCAGGACGGTTGCGCCCGTGCGACGACGCGGTCGCCGCGGTCGCGCAGGCGATCGCGGACGAGCCCGGTGCGACGCTGGACCACGGCGATGTGGTGCGGCCGGGCTTCTCGCAGGAGCTGGACAGCCTGCGCGCGATCACGCGCGACACGAAGCGGTATCTCGCCGAGCTCGAGGCGAGCGAGCGGGAGCGCACCGGCATCAAGTCGTTGCGCGTGGGCTACAACAGGGTCTTCGGCTACTACATCGAGGTGAGCAAGCCGAACGTCGCGCTCGTGCCGGACGACTACGACCGCCGGCAGACGCTTGTCGGCGGTGAGCGCTACGTGACGCCGCAGCTCAAGGAGTACGAGACGCGCATCCTCACCGCGGCAGACCGCAGCGCGGAAATCGAGGCGCAGGTCTTCCGCCAGGTGTGCGCGCAGGTCGCCACGGCGAGCGGCCAGGTGCTCGCGCTCGCGGCGGCGATCGGGGAGCTGGACGTTGCGGTGGCGCTGGCCGAAGCGGCGGCGCGCTACAACTACGCGCGTCCGGAGCTGGACGACGGCGACGCGATCGAGATTCGCGACGGGCGCCATCCGGTCGTCGAGCGCACGCTGGCCGAAGGGACGCCCGCTGCGGGGCTGCCGAGCTCGTTCGTGCCGAACGACACGTCGCTTTCGAACGGCGACGCGCAGATCGTGCTGATCACCGGCCCGAACATGGCTGGCAAGTCGACGTATCTACGTCAGGTGGCGTTGATCGCGCTGATGGCGCAGCTGGGGAGCTACGTGCCCGCGTCGTCCGCACGCATCGGCCTGGTCGACCGGATCTTCACGCGCGTCGGTGCACAGGACGACCTCGCGTCCGGCCAGTCGACGTTCCTCGTCGAGATGCTGGAGACGGCGAACATCCTGCACAACGCCACGCCGCGTTCGCTCGTCATCCTGGATGAGATCGGGCGCGGCACCAGCACCTACGACGGCATGGCGATTGCGCGGGCGGTGGTGGAGTACCTGCACAACCGGTCGGAGGTGGCGGCGAAGACGCTCTTCGCCACCCACTACCACGAGCTGGTGGAGCTGGCCGGGCAACTGCCGCGCGTGCGTAACGAGAACGTCGCCGTGGCGGAGGAGGAGGGGCGGATCGTATTCCTGCACAAGATCGTGCCGGGCGGCGCCGACCGCTCCTACGGCGTGCACGTCGCCGAGCTAGCCGGCCTGCCTAAGCCCGTCGTCCAGCGCGCGCGAGAGGTGCTCGCTGCGCTGGAACAGGGCACCGATGGCGCGCGGCCAACCGCTCGACGTTCCTCCAGCGTGCCGGCCGAGCAGCTCCCGCTCGCGCCGACGCGACCGGCGCTGCTGGACGAGCTGGCGTCGCTGGACGTGGACGCCATGACCCCCCTGGACGCCCTCCGCAAACTGTACGAGGTGCGGGAACGGGCGAGGGATGGGGGAACGGATTAGCGCATGCAAGATCGGTATGCTGGCGACGTTGGCGATTTTGGGAAATACGGACTCCTTCGGGCTCTGTGCGGCGATGGAGATATGGGACGTACCTTCTCGCTCGGGGTCGTGTGGTATCGCGTTCCAGATGAGGATCATAACGACGATGGCAAATATACGATGTACGCGACAGTTCGCTCGAAACGCAACCTAACCTTCAGGGACTGATCCGCTGCTGTACGACACATTGGGCGAGGTCATTCAGCGAAACGAGAGGACAGTCGAGGCAATCGAGAGCACAGGACTTTTGCCGAAGGACACAGCCTTCTACGGCGAACACCTAACATTTCACCATCTGCCACGCACTTATCCAGAAGGCATGCGGTTGCGGCTTGCGCGCCGGAAGGCATGGATGGACGGAGCCTTGGCGTGTACAGGGGGCAAAGACTTAGTGTTTCTGGATCCGGATAACGGCCTAGAGGTCAAAAGCACTAAACCTCATCATAAGAAGGGGCCTAAGTATGTGTATTTCGACGAGCTAAGGCCTTTTCGCAACAGGGGGCACAGCCT
>JBAROU010000075.1:0-2030 GCA_049642385.1 Dehalococcoidia bacterium
CTAAAGGCGGCTTCGATACCCCGAACACGGTTCCGACGGAGGGTAGCACATGGTCACGGCCACCAAGATCAATACCGAGCGCGTCTACTACAACTTCGACGGGAAGCTGCCACCCATCCCTATGGAGGAGGAGCCGGCGACGCCGCCACCTGTCGACGATGGGCCGAAGCTGATCACCGACACGACCCTGCGCGACGGCGCCCAGGATAGTCGCATCGCGCTATTCCCGCACGAGGCGCGCGTGCGTTATTTCGACCTGCTGCACCGCCTCGATAACGGGACCGGGACGATCTACGCAGTCGAGGCGTTCATCTACCAGAAGCGCGACGTCTGGACGCTGGAGCAGCTGCTCAGGCGCGGCTACGAGTGGCCGAAGGTGACGACGTGGACGCGCGCGACGCCCAAGGACATCAAGCAGCTCGTCGACGTGGCGCAAGGGCAGGTGAAGGAGACGGGCATGCTTGCCTCCGCCTCCGACCACCACATCTTCGACAAGCTGGGCTTTCGCAGCAAAGAGGAAGCGATCGAGAAGTACCTCCAGCCGATCGAGACGGCGCTGGAACACGGCATCACGCCTCGTATTCACCTGGAGGACTGCACCCGCGCCGATATCTTCGGCTGGGTGATCCCCTTCATGCAGCGCGCGCTGGACCTGAGCAAAGGCAGCGCGAAGTTCCGCCTCTGCGACACGATCGGCTGGGGCGTGCCCGACCCGTACGCGGCGCTGCCCTGGGGCATCCCGCGGCTGTTCCAGGTGATCCGCGAAGAGACCGGCGCTGAGCTGGAATTCCACGGCCACAACGACTTCGGGCTGGCAACCGCGAACTCGATCATGGCGTGGCGCTACGGCGGCGCGAAGGTGAACACAGCATTCGGCGGTCTGGGCGAGCGCACCGGCAACTGCTCGCTGGAGCAGATGATCGCCGCGCGCATCCGCTACTGGGGCGATCCCGGGTTCGACCTGACGGCGCTTGAGGAAATGAAAGACCTCGTGAACAACGAAGTGACGCCGCTGCCTGACCGCGCGCCCATCATCGGTGAGGTGTTCACCACGTCGGCGGGCATCCACCAGGCGGGCGTCGCCGCCCAGGCGGACGCTCCCGGTGGGCTGATCTACCTCCCGTTCGAGGCGTCGCTGTTCGGGCGCGACACGGTGGAGCTGAGCCGCGTCGGTTCGCTCTCCGGCTCCGAGGGGATCGTCTCGATTCTGAACCGCGAGATGGAGAGTCGCGGCAGCGAGCAGCGCTTCTCCAACACGAGCCGCGTGGTGAAGCAGATCTACGACAAGATCCAGGACGCCTACGATGGCGAGCCGGTGGACGGCGGCTTCCGCAACTACCGCCGCGACTTCTACACCTCGGATGAGATCGTCTCGATGGCGAAGGAGCTGGGCGCGGTAGAGTAGCGACAAACCGGAGCGCTTGTCACGAGCAGTGGTGGAATGGTGTCGTATTGCTCAGTCGTTCTAGCGTGTGGGCTGGAACAATCCGTACGGAGGTAAACTCCACAGAGCCCTCTCAGTCGAGAGTTCCGAAGGCTATCTCTTGGTGTTACGGCGGTCCACGATGAAATCAAGCCAGAGCGTGGGCGTAACCCATATCTAGCTCACGGTGTCCTTTTTGTGCCTCATGAATGGCGGATCCCCTTAACGGATGCTATGCAGCGTATCCGCCAAAAGCACAGCTATTTTGATGAGATTCACTGGCGGGAGATCGGAGCAGCGAGTCGGCACTCCGGGCGTTTCTTGGTAGCTCGCGACTGGCTCAGCCATTATCTTGCACTGGCGATAAAGGGGTGCGCTTTCAAGGCATTCATTGTCGAGGATGGCCCGAACCGTTCGTTTCCATATCCTGGCAATCCTGGCTACGCTGAGCATTTACTCTTGTCAACGAAGGCCGTTTTCAAAGCTGGCGTTGCATGGTCATTCTACAAGGAAAACAAAGTGCGGCTGGACATCATCTGCGATGAAACTGACTCTCAGGTCGACAAAGACGTCGCGGCGCAGCTCCCTTCCTTTCTTCAATCAGAAT
>JBAROU010000084.1:0-5792 GCA_049642385.1 Dehalococcoidia bacterium
GTCGACGGCCCACGGTTCACGAGTGTAGCCAGCGACGATCTCCTCGGTGAAACTGCCGCAGCGGGGACAGCTCATCTTCTCGGACAGGATCTCGTCGATGGTCTTGTCCCAGTCGATTTGCATAGCTACCTCTGAACCTCGTAAGGGGACCTTGTAGTTCATGATAGCGTCTCCTGGGACGGTGTCAACGTGGCGCGCTTTCAAGAGTTCGCCGCACTGTGCCGATGATTCTCAAGAGAGGCCTCCTCCGTATGAGTACTGTAAAACCGCCGGAGCGGAGTGCGAACGGCCCGCCGGGAACCCGCATTGAGGTTGTTGGATTCAGCCGCGATGGCTGGACGATGCTGCTCGCGATGCTCGCTTCGGTCACGCCCCTGATCGCCGTTGCCGTCCTCCAAGTCGTTGTCGACCTGCCGAATGCTCTGGTTGGCGCTGCCGTGCTACTATCGCTGTTCCTGGTCGCGGTCGCCACGCTGATCTTCCGGCCAAAAGCGCTCGAAGGCCAGGGAAAGGCTTCGGCACAAGGAACGCCGCGCCCGGCGCCGTTCTCGTTTACGCCTGAGGATGACTCGCTGGGCCCCATCTCGCGCGACCCGCTCACGAACCTGCCCACCTTCCAACCGTTCTCCCGCCGCCTGTACGAAGAGTTCCAGTACGTGAAGCACGCCGGCGGCTCCATGGCCGTGGTCCTGGTCGACGTGAACGGCCTTACCAAGACCAACGAGCAGTTTGGCCCTGGGGTGGGCGACGAGGTGCTCCAGCACGTTACCACCTGTCTCCAGGCGTCCAAGCGCATGAACGATGTGGTCGCCCGTATGGGTGACGACGAGTTCGGCATGCTGCTCCTGGACTGCGACGCGAAGGGCGCCAAGGCCTTCGTTGATCGTGTGCAGGAATGGCTGGCCAGAGAGTCGATCCCGGTGACGTCCAGGGGCCATACCACGGCGCATTGGATCGGCGTATGCGCCGGCGTCGCCATCTGCGACGAGTCGACCGAGAACGCCGACGACGCCATAACGCTGGCGGTGGATCAGCTCAACCAAGCGCGCGACAAGCGCGACCGTCTGCGCTCGAACTGGGAGCGCGCCGCCTAGCCCAGGTCGCCCTCCCTTCCGCTATCCTGCCCTCGATGACCGCCCCTGCGTACAAGCTGTCGTGGCACGTCGCCGCGCCCTTCACGCGTAAGGTGCGCCGCCGGACGCTCGGTGCGCTCGCCCGCCGGACGCTCGCAGCCGAGAATTCGCCGGCAAGCGAACTAAGCATCGCTATTACCGACGACGAAACGGTGCGCGAGCTGAACCGCCGCTTTCGCGGAGACGACGCCCCCACGGATGTCCTCTCGTTCGAGATGGGTAGCAGCGACGTGTTTGTTGGCGGCGATGGCCTACTGGGCGAGGTGATCATTTCGTATCCGACGGCCGCCCGTCAGGCTACGGAGGCCGGCCATCCAGTCGATGACGAGCTGGCCCACCTCCTCGTCCACGGCGTGCTGCACCTGCTCGGCTACGACCATGAGTCGCCTAAAGACGGGCATAAAATGCGAGCGCGAGAAGAGGCGCTGCTGGGCCGGCCCGTACATTGAGATTGAGACGCCCTGAGGGACGCTGCTATACTGACGGCGAGATGTCTAAGGAGCCGTGGAAGAAACGGCAGTTCGCGATCCGATTGCTCCTCCTGGGTACTATCAAGCAAACAGGCCTGACGGCAGACGAATCTCGACGACTGCTGCGAGTCTAACGTGCCCACGGAAGTCCTCTATCGCAAGTGGCGACCGCGCGCATTCGCGGAGGTTGCCGGCCAAGAGGGCGTCGTCCGGACGCTCACGAACGCCGTTGCGTCTGGCAAGGTGGCCCACGCCTATCTGTTCTCAGGCCCGCGTGGCACTGGCAAAACCACAACCGGCCGGCTTCTAGCCAAGGCGCTCAACTGCCCACAACCCAAGGACGGCGAACCATGCAACGAGTGCCAAAGCTGCCAATCCTACCTGGAGGGCCGCGCGCTCGACCTCATCGAGCTGGACGCAGCCAGCAACCGCGGTATCGACGAAATCCGCAACCTGCGCGAGAAGGCCAACTTCGCGCCGATGGCTGGTGGTGATGCTAAGAAGGTCTACCTCGTCGACGAGGTGCACATGCTCACCGAACCAGCGTTCAACGCTCTTCTCAAGACGCTGGAGGAGCCGCCGCCCCATGTCGTCTTCGCCCTCGCGACGACGGAGGCGCACAAGGTGCCGGCCACCGTCGTTTCCCGCTGCCAGCGCTTCGACTTCAAGCGTATCCCGCTCGCCGCAGTCGTTGCTCGCCTCGCGCACATCGCGGAGCAGGAAGGGATCGAGTGCTCTCAGGAAGGCCTCGAAACGATCGCGCGCATCGCGACGGGCAGTCTCCGCGACGCGATCAACCTCCTGGAGCAGCTCGTCGACTCCTACGGCGCATCGCTTACGGCCGAGCAGGTGCGCGAAGGCCTCGGACTCGTCGTCGACGCACGCAGCGCCGAACTGTCGGCCCATGTCTTGCGCGAGCACCTCGCCGAAGGCCTCGCGTTGATCAACGCCGTTCGAGACGATGGCCTGGATCTGCGCCAGTTCCAGCGTCAGGTCGTCGCCCACCTGCGCGGCCTGCTCCTCGTCAAGGCGGGCGCACCGCCGTCCGAATCCTGGAGCGAGGAACAGCTCGCGGAGATGCGTGCGCTCGTCGCCGACGTGCCGGCGGAGCGCGTTATTGGCGCGCTGCGCGCCTTCGGCGAAGCCGACCTGCGCGCGGACCCGCTATCACCTCTCCCGCTCGAATTGGCGCTCGCCAGCTCGGTGCTGAAGACTGGCAGCGCGGCCGTTCCGGCGCCCGCAGCCGCTCCAGCGCCGACGCCACGTGCACCACAGCCTGCGCCGCGGGCCGCCGCACCACGCTCCACGCCTGAACCGAAGCGTCCTGTCGCCCCAACGTCTGCGCCGGAGGAGCCAGCAGCCATGCCTGTCGCAAAAGGCCCGTCGCCCGCGCCGCAGCCCAAGCGTCCTGTCGCCGCGCCACCTCCGCCCGAGGAGCCAGCAGGGACGCCTGTCGTGGAGGGCGCGCTACCCACGCCGGTCACGGCCGTCGTCGCGAACGGCGCCTCCGACCTCGAGCGGGTGCGCGAGCGTTGGCCCGACGTCTACAAACGCGCCCGCGATCTGCACTACCGCGTCGGGGCGTTGCTCAACAGCGGCTGTGCTATCATCGGAGCGTCGCAAGACGAGATCGTGTTCGGCTTCCGCCACGCGATGCACCTCGATCGCATACAGAGCGACGGCGGCGAGAACCTGCGCGCGCTCCAGCAAGCCGTGGACGATGTGCTGGGCGCAGGGCGCACCGTGCGCTGCGTCCACGATCCGGGTGTCGTCGTGCAGCAGCCCAACAGGGGCGGTCATCTCGTGCGCGCCGCTGAAGAGCTCGGCGCGCAGGTGCTGCCCGACGAAGCGTAAGGAGGAACGGCCATGGGCATGAACCGCGACATGATGGCGCGGCTCCAGCAGATGCAGGAGCGGGCGCTCAAGGCACAGGAGCAGCTCAACGATCAGGCCGTCGATGGCACGGCGGGCGGTGGAGCGGTGAGTATCACCGTTACAGGTGGCCTTAAGGTTGAGTCCCTCAAGATCGACCCTGAAGTCGTCGATCCAAACGACGTCGAGATGCTCGAGGATCTCGTGACAGCCGCCGTCAACGAGGCCTTACAGAAGGTCCAGTCGCTCCAGATGCAGCAGATATCGGGCCTGGCCGGCCAATTCGGGATCAACATCCCCCAGTAGTCGAGGTGACTTCCTGGTGAATGACGGCGCCACACCCACCGGCCGTTCGGCGCCTTCCACCGCTGCGCCCGTCGCGCGGCTGATCGAAGCGTTCCACAAGCTGCCCGGCATCGGTCCCAAGAGCGCCCAGCGCCTCACCTATCACCTCTTGCGCGCGCCCGAAGCGGAAGCGCGCGCGCTGGCGCAGGCGGTGATTGAGCTGAAGGAGAAAATCCGGCTCTGTTCGACGTGCCAGAACGTCACCGACATCGATCCGTGCATCATCTGCTCCGACCCGCAACGCGATCAGGCGGTCATCTGCGTCGTCGAGGAACCGCTCGACATCCTCGCCGTCGAACGCACGCACGGCTATCGAGGTCTCTACCACGTCCTCCACGGCGCCATCTCGCCTGTCGATGGCATTGGGCCCGAGGACCTCAAGCTCAACGAGCTTGCGGCTCGCATGCGCAACAGTTCCGTGCGCGAGGTGATCATGGCGACGAACGCCAACCTGGAAGGTGAGGCGACCGCGATGTACATCAGCCGCATGCTCGCTTCGCAGGACGTGCGCGTCACGCGCCTCGCCCGCGGGCTGCCCGTTGGCGCCGACATCGAGTACGCGGACGACGTCACGCTCGCCCGCGCGCTGGAGAACCGCCAGGAGGTGTAAGCCTCCGTCATGCCTCCACCGCCGCGCGTCTACAAAACTCCCGGAATCGTCCTTCGCCAGCGCCGACTCGGCGACGCCGATAAGATCATCACGCTCTACAGTGCCAACTACGGCAAGCTGGAAGCCGTCGCAAAGGGCGTGCGCCGCATCACCAGCCGCCTCGCCGGCCACGTCGAACCGCTCAACCACGGCTCGTACATGTTCGCCCACGGCCGCAACCTAGATATCGTCACCGGCGCGCAGACGATCGAGACGTTTCAGCCGCTGCGAGAGGATCTCGACAGACTCAGCCGCGCGCTCTACACCGCGGAGCTCGTTGATCGCGCCACGGAGGAACGCGAGGAGAACTTCGAGCTCTACCGGCTGCTCCTCGATACGCTGCGGCGCTTGGCCGAGCTCGACGATCTCGATCTCGTCCTGCGCTTCTTCGAAATGTCGCTGCTGGGTCAGCTCGGCTACCAGCCGGAGCTGCGCGAGTGCGTCGGCTGCCGCAAAGCGCTCGCTGACGAGGACAACGTCTGGGCGCCCATGTCCGGCGGCATTACCTGTCCAACCTGCCGCCCGACAGATGTCGCGCTGCGCCCGCTGTCGCTCAATGGCCTCAAGGTGTTGAGGCTGCTGCAAAGTGGCAGCTTTCAGGACGTCGCCCGAGTGCGCATCGCGCCGGAGCTGGCCCAGGAGCTGGAACGCCACCTGCGCGAAGCGTTTCGCTACGCGCTGGACCGCGACATACGTTCGGCCTCCTTCGTCGACGCCGTGCGGCGGCGCGCTCGCGAACGGCCCGCCACGTCGGCGGGCGGCCTGGCATCCGGCGACCAGCGCGGCTATAACTAGAGGCGCGAGGGAATATCGAATGCCGGTCTACGAGTACTACTGCGAGCACTGCGACGGCATCTTCGAGGAGCTGCGCCCCATGCGCGAGGCCGCGGACCCGGTGCCGTGTCCCGTCTGCGATCGGGATGGCCAGCGCATCATGCCGACGAGCTTCAGCGCCTTCACCTTCCGCGACGGTTACCCACGCCGCATCCCCGACAAAGGGACGTACTGGCATCTGGGCCAGGAGGTGAAGTCACGCGTTAAAGGCCCCTTCCGCCCGTTCGAGCACCCGGAGATCAACAAACCGAAGCCAACGCCCCGCAAGTCGAAAGGCGACGCCCAAATCGAACGGGAGAAGGCGCATGAGCGCAACAAAGCGGTCAAGAAGATGCGCGACTCTCGCGTTGCTCCCACCCGCAACCGCATGCCTCGCAAGCTACGCTAAGCACATTATCGTCTGACTGGCGCGGTCGATCGGCCACAACGGAATCCTCCACAGCCGCCGAGATTAAGAGCGAGGGTAGATTCGGCGCGAATCCCATACTT
>JBAROU010000094.1:0-19713 GCA_049642385.1 Dehalococcoidia bacterium
CACTGGGACGTCATGCGCAGCGACGACGGCGGCGAGTCGTGGCAAGAGGTCAGCGGTAATTTGCCGACCGATTTCGGCTTCGTGATCGACGTGCACGCGCACGAGCCCGACACGATCTACGTCGTCCCGATCAAGAGCGACAGCGAGCACTATCCGCCCGAAGGCAAGCTGCGCGTGTACCGCAGCCGGACGGGCGGTAACGAGTGGGAGCCGCTTACCAAAGGCCTGCCGCAGAGCGACTGCTATGTTAACGTCCTGCGCGACGCCATGGCCGTCGACTCGCTCGATTCATGCGGCGTGTACTTCGGCACCTCCGGCGGCCAGGTGTATGCGTCAGCCGACGCTGGCGATAGCTGGGCTCCTATCGTCCGCGATCTTCCGCCCGTGCTTTCCGTCGAAGTCCAGACGCTGGCATGATCCGCGTCGTCCTCCCGGCGCACCTGCGCACCTTGGCGCGCGTCGAGGGCGAGGTACGCTTTGACATCGAGGGTCAGGCTACGCAGCGCTCGGTCCTCGACGCGCTCGAGGCCTGCTATCCGATGCTGCGCGGCACGATCCGCGACCACGACACCCACCAGCGCCGCCCGCTCGTCAGGTTCTTCGCCTGCGAGCAGGACCTCTCCCACGAAACGCCGGATGCTCTCCTGCCAGATGCTGTCGTTTCTGGCGCTGAGCCGTTCATCATCCTCGGTGCGATGGCCGGCGGCTAGCGGCACCGTCGCTACGACGATCCTGCACTTCTTCCACCCGCGTCTCTATCCGCTACCGTATACTGCGATCGTTCGAGCAAGGAGGCACACCATGGCAGAGCTTGTGAAGGACCTGGTTTGCGGGATGGACATCGACCCGGCCACCGCCGCCGCCACGCACGAGTACAACGGCACGACCTACTACTTCTGCGCCGTCGGCTGTAAACAGGACTTCGAGGCCGACCCGGAGAAGTACATCTCGGGTGGCGGCGCCGGCAACGGTTCGATGTCGGGCAAGCGCTGGTGGGAGTTCTGGAAAACGTAGCGATGGCAGACGAGTCGGTAATCCGCGATCTTGTGGAGAAGATGACGGAGGAGCGCGAGAAGCTCCTTGCTGAGATCGAGGCGCTGAGCGAAGAGGCCGCCGAGCGTTCGCCTGAGGACGCTGAGGGCGAGGCGCAGTGGTCGGCTAAGGAACAGTGCGCACACCTAACCGAGATGGAGACGGCGTATCGCGCCTGGGTGGAGCGCGCGCTGGCCGAAGACAACCCGGACGTCTCGAGCGTACGCGGACAGCAGGTTGCAATTCCCCTCGAGCAAGCGAATCAGCATTCGGTCGCGGAGCTCGCGGCCGAGCTGCGCCGCCAGCGCGAAGGCACACTCGCGTTCATCGAACGGCTGCGTCCAGAGGACTACGAACGCACGGCCACGCAGCGCATGTTCGGCACGCTGACCGTGCTCCAGTGGCTGCGCTCGTACTATCGCCACGACCGGATGCACCAGGCGCAAATCGCCGGCCGCGCGTCCGACTACCAGCCTCGCTACACGGGCAGCGGCGAGCCGGACCAGCGGCGCGTCCGCCTTCAGTAGCGCCCGATGGCATCGCGCCCCCGCGTCTTCGTCACTCGTCAGCTACCCGGCGACGCGCTCGAACGCCTCGGCCGCGAGGTCGAGCTCAATGTCTGGCGGGAGGAGCTGCCGCCCGATCGACAGACGCTGCTCCACTCCGTGCCGGACGTCGAAGGGCTTCTGTGCCTGCTGACCGACACGGTCGACGACGAACTGCTCGCTGCTGCGCCGAAGCTGCGCGTCGTGAGCGCAATGGCCGCCGGCTACGACAACATCGATGTCGAAGCGGCGACACGGCGGGGCGTGTTGGTGACGAACACCCCGGGTGTGCTCACCGAAACGACGGCGGACTTCGCGTTCGCGCTGCTGCTCGCCTCCGCGCGCCGCCTGCCGGAGGGGGAGCGCGCGGTGCGGGAAGGGCGATGGACTACCTGGCAGCCGTCGTTTCTGCTCGGCCGCGACGTTTTCGGTGCGACGCTGGGTATCGTCGGTCTCGGCCAGATCGGTCGTGCGGTGGCGCGGCGGGCGCGCGGGTTCGACATGCGCGTGCTGTACAACAGCCGGACACGCGACGAGGCAGCGGAGCGCGAACTAGGCGTCGTGTACGCGAGCCTGGCCGCGTTGCTGGAGCAAGCCGACTTCGTCAGCGTGCACGTCCCGCTCACCGAAAAGACACGCCATATGTTCAACGACGACGCGTTCGGGCGCATGAAAGCGAGCGCGATTTTTGTCAACACCTCGCGCGGGGGTGTCGTCGACGAAGCGGCGCTGCACCGCGCACTCGAGCGGAAGCAGATCGCGGGCGCCGCAATTGACGTAACGGAGGCCGAGCCGCTCTCGAAGGACGACATGCTGCTGCGCCAGCCCAACCTGCTCGTTACGCCGCACATCGCTTCGGCGAGCGTGGCGACGCGGAATCGCATGGCAGAGATGGCGGTGGAGAATTTGCTGGCGGGGCTTGCGGGGAGACGCCCGCCGCAGTGCGTGAATCCCGAGGTGCTCGACCAAACATCTTGACAGGTGTGACACACGGAGGTATTGTTTTCCTAACGGGTGACCCGGGTTCTCCCACATGAGATAGTTCCGAAAGGAGGTTCTCATGCCAACGCGAGTTCTCTGGGGTGTCTGGCAAGTCGACTGTTAAGGCCCCTCGACGAAGTCGGGGGGCGTCCCGAAGCGCCTGAGCCCGCACCAAGGCGCGAGAGGAGTGCATCGGCAACCAGGTTGCGCATCCTCAGCCAAACGGGAGCTATCCCGTCAGTGGGCAAGGCGCGTACCTTTTGAGGGAATCCTGGTGCAGGGCTTCCTCCCGAACGGGGGAAGCCCTCATCTATGTAGCTCGAAGGCACGATGACGCAGCGCCGAACGCTCAGCCGCAGTAGCAACCTCTGGTTGGCGGAGACGCTCTGGAAACTGGGCGCCGTCCAGTTCGGTAGCTTTACGCTCGGCCGCACGACGGTGGATTCTCCCGTCTACATCAACCTCCGGCTCCTCATTGGCCATCCAACCGCGCTTTGGCGCGCGGCCCACATTATCTGGGACGAGATCCAAGCGCTCCAATCGATGCTGCACCCCCAGGTCCAGCAGTTCGACCTTGTCGCGGGCGTGCCTTTTGGTGGACTTCACGTCTCGACGGCATTTTCGCTCACATCGAAGGTGCCGATGATCTACTTGCATCCGAGGCCGGACGACCTAGGGAGCGACATCGAGGGGATATACCACCCGAACCAGCGCGCGCTGATCATGGACGACCTTCTCGCGGGCGGCGGTAGCATCATGGAGACGGCGCTTCAACTCGGTGAGGCCGGCCTGATGATCCAGGACGCCGTGGTCCTCCTCGATCGCCAGCAGGGCGGGCGGGAACGACTGGAGCAGCAGGGGATCAACATGATCTCCCTGCTGACCTTGGAAGTGCTGATGAATTACCTGATGTCGAGTCGCAAGATCACCGAAGATCACTATCGCCGCACCATGGAGTTCCTAGAGATTCACGGTTCGGCAGCGGGGTAGCGTAGCAAGCGAAACGACGCGCCCGCGCTTGATCCTGAACGAGGCGGCTGATACACTCTCGCAAACGGCAGGCAGGTGAATAAGGAGGTAAACGCATGCTCAGTTCCTTCCGCTGGCTCCTGGTTGCGATGGCGCTCGGCGCGACAATCGCGTTTGGCGCCTGTGGTGACAGCAACAACGACACCAGCGATGAGAAAACTGACGAACAGCCAGTCGCCACCGACGACACTAGCAGCGATGGTTCCTCAGACAATGGCAACCAAGACGGCGGCAACGCCGATTCGGGCGGCAACGGCTCGGACGAGGTGCCCCTGCCGGACGGCGCCGACGAGCAGGGCTCCGGTACCTACAGCAGCTCACAGATACCGTTTCCGGTGTTCAACGAGGACTTCGACTCGGAAGTCTTTGGGACAGTGGAGTGGAAGCTCTACGAAGTTGAGCAGTCCGCCGCCGACGTCATCAGCTTCTACCAGGGCGAGTTCAGCGACTGGGATGAGGTGTTCGTGTCGACAGCCGGGGCTGAGGGCAACGAAGGTGGCTTCGGCGTGTGGACGACAGACGATGGGCGGAGAGCCGTTTGGGTGGGCGTCGGCGAGAGCGGTGGCTCGACGCAGATGACGCTCATCGTCGGCAACGCCGACTAACCGGTTCATTCGAAGAACGTTCAGAGGCCGGGCTGGTAGGCCCGGCCTCTTGCTATCCGCGTGTCGCCGTTGCTAGACCGGCACGGAAAGCGCCCAGAGGTCGTTCATCTCGTTCGAACCGTCAGTGCCGCCGAAGAGATACATCGTGCGCCGTTCCGGCACCCAGACCGCCTCGTGGCCGTAGCGTGGGGAGGGACCTTCGTTCTCTGCGGACGGCTGGCGCCACGTGTCGCTGAGCGCGTCCAGGTACCAGAGGTCGCCTAGGGGCCCGCTCTCGCTGTTGCCGCCGAAGAGCACGAGCTTGTTTCCCAGGTCGTCGAAGACCATGGCGTAGAAGTGGCGGGCGTTCGGCCCCGTTTCGAAGTCGATCTGCTGCCAGCCGTTCGGCGTGAGCGCCCAGAGGTCGTCTAGGAACGGTGTGCCGTCCGTCTGGCCAGCGAACAGCAGGAGCCGCTCGCGGCCCGGATCCCAGGCAGAGCGCATGAGGCAGCGTTTGATTGGCCGGTCGCCGTTGGGTGAGATGCTCGTCCATGTGTCCTGGCTGAAATCGAACTGCCAGCTGTCATCGAAGCGCCCCTGGTCAGTGAAGCCGTGCGTGACGAAGAACAGCCCGCCGGGCACGAGCGCGGCGCCGGCGCCGTAACGCGGTTGAGGCGTGGGCGCGCCCGTCGATAGCTGTGACCAGGCGCCGCCCGGTGGCTCGAAGGCCCAGGTGTCGTTGAAGAAGGCGTCGCCTTGCTGGCCGCCGAAGATCACCATCCTGCCTCGATCGGTGTCCCAGGCGGCGTTGTGGCCGTGGCGAGGCGAGGGGCCGTCAGCTGCTGCCACTTCGGTCCACGTCCCCGCTTTGAGGTCGAAGGTCCAGAGGTCGTTCAGGTCGCCCGCATCGCCGTTTCGGCCGCCGAAGACGTAGACGCGCTTGCCATCGCTGACCATCGATTGATCGCGCCGCGCGGTGGGGAGGGCGCCTGAGGGAGCGAGCCGCTCCCAGCGCAGCACCTGTGGGGTTGGCGACGGGGCAGGCGTAGAGGTGGGGCCGGGCAGGTCGAGTGCAGGGCGGGTCGCCGTGGCTGCCGTGCCATCGCCGCCGTTGTCGCCGCAGCCGAGCATCTGCGCGGCAAACAAGCCTGATCCGCCAAGGAACGCGGAGCGCAGCAGCGCACGCCGGGTGATGCGGCGACGTTGGAGATGGTCAGAAAGCATCAGACCTCCCTACAACTGCTGGTTCCGGCCAGTGTAGCGAACGTTACTCATTGAGCGGCAGGAGCCAGAACACGCCCAACCCCATGAAGATCGAAAGGCTGATCCACGGGCTGATGAATGCGAGTGGGAGGCCGAGGCCGTAAAGCAAGGGCCCTGGCAGGTAGCGAAGTGTACGGCTTCGTACGCGCGCCTCGCTGACGTGGGCGTCGATGAGCCGCATGCGCCAGGAGGGATAGAGCCAGAGCGCGTCGAAGAGCAACGCAAGGACGACGAACGTGCAGCCGTACGCCAGCGTTGCTTCGACCTGGTGCTCGCCCTCACGTAAGTATTCCGCCAGCGTTGCTGTGGGGAAGGGCACGAAGGCGATCCCCAAGAGCAGAAAGAGATTGAGCACCAACAGTGTGTGATCGACGCGGACGATGTCCTTGAACATATGGTGATGGTTGATCCACATGATGCCGATGGTCAGGAAGCTAATGACGTAGCCGAGATATGACGGCCAGAGGTCCAGAAGCCCGCGAGTGAGGCTCCCATCCGGCCTTACGTGTGGCACCGCGATTTCGATGATGAGCAGCGTGATGGCGATGGCGAAGACGCCGTCGCTGAACGCTTCCAGGCGCTGTGTGTCGCTGTGGTGCGCGGCTGGATCGTCGTGCGCAGGTGACTGTTGTGACATCGAAGTGCGCCCGGCCGCTGCTACGCGCCGCTAGTCCTCCTCTAGCGTGCTGGTGTCGCCCTCTTCCAGGCCGAGCTCGCGCGCCTTGAGCAAGCGGCGCATGATCTTGCCGGAGCGCGTCTTGGGCAGGGAGTCGATGAAGTCGATCTCGCGCGGAGCGACGCCGGGGCCGAGCTTCTGGCGCGCGAAGCCGATCAGTTCGCGCCGGAGCTTATCGGTCGGCTCGAACCCTTCCTTGAGCGAGACGAACGCCTTCACGATCTCCATCGCTACGGGGTCCGGCTTGCCGATCACGCCCGCTTCGGCGACGGCCGGGTGCTCGATCAGCGCCGATTCCACCTCGAACGGGCCGACAAGGTGGCCGGCGGTGTTGATCACGTCGTCCGAGCGGCCGACGAACCAGAAGTAGCCCTCTTCGTCCATGCGCGCGCGGTCGCCCGTGATGTACCAGCCGTTGCGGAAACGCGAGTTGTAGAGCTCCTCGTTGCGCCAGTAGGTGCGGAACATTGAAGGCCAGCCGGGCTTGACGGCGAGGTCGCCCTCGGTGCCCGGCGACACGATGTTGCCGTCGTCGTCGATGATCCCGGGCTCGACGCCCGGCATTGGCCGCCCCATGGAGCCCGGCTTGATGGGCTGCACGGGGTAGTTTGCGATGAGGATCGAGCCGGTCTCCGTCTGCCACCAGTTGTCGTGGAAGGGCAGGCCGAGGTTCTGCTCGCCCCAGATCACACCCTCCGGGTTGAGCGGTTCGCCGACGGACATCGTGTAGCGCAGGCTGGAGAGGTCGAAGCGCTTCGGTATCTGTTCGCCTGCCTTCATGAGCATGCGGATGGCCGTCGGCGCGGTGTACCAAACAGTGACTTTGTACTTCTGGATCGTCTCGTACCACTTGCTCGCGGAGAAGCCGCCCTCGTAGATCACCGACGTCACGCCGTTGGTGCAGGGCGCGAACATCCCGTACGAGGTGCCGGTTACCCAACCGGGGTCGGCCGTGCACCAGTAGATGTCGTCGTCGTGGAAATCGAGCACGTACTTGCCGGTCGCGTAATGGCCGAGGACGGCCTTGTGGACATGAAGCGCGCCCTTCGGCTTGCCCGTCGTGCCAGAGGTGTAGTGCATCACGGCGCCATCTTCGGGATCCGTGTTAAGGACCATGAACTCGTCGGACGCGTTGGTCATCAGGTCGTCCCAAGCGAGCTCGTTCTCGCCGACCTCGGGCCGGCCGTCGTGGCTAGCGATGATAAGGTGCTTGAGAGCGGGCAGCGAGTCGCGGATGGCGTGCACCTTCGCGAGAAGGTTCGGCTGTGTGACGAGAACGACGGCTTCGCTGTTCTCGAGCCGGTCGCGGATGGCGTCCGGCCCGAAGGCGGAGAAGAGCGGCCCGATAATGCAGCCGGCCTTGAGCGTCCCGAACGCGGCGACGTACAGCTCGGGGATGCGGTCCATGAACACGAACACGCGGTCGCCCTTGCGGACGCCAAGCTCGACAAGGACGTTGGCGAACTTGTTCGACAAGCGAGTCAAATCGGCGTAGGTGTAGGTCTCGGCGCGGCCGTCCTTGCCATCCCACAGGAGGCATGGCTTGTCGCCGCGGCCTGCCTTCACATGCCGGTCGAGCGCCTCGTAGCCGATGTTGAGGCCGCCGCCAGGCAGGCCGTCCAGCTCGTCGATCACGCGCTCGTAGTCGAACGAGGCGCGGACGCGCTCATAGTCGTCCAGATTCGGCCGAACGGCGAAGTCATCGGCCTTGGATTTGGCGATAGTCGGGTAGTCCATGGCAGGCTCCTTCCCCTGAGGCTTCGCGGTAGTGAGCTTAGCCAGCGTACGCGGAGGCGTCAATAGGTAGGGCGATCATGTGGCAATCGGGCGCAGCAAGGGCGGCCACGGCCTGGCCCGAAACGCCGCTGTCAGCAGGGCGGTCGCGGTGATGGCGAACAACGCGACGTTGACCATGGACAGCGCGAGACCGAGGTCAGAGTTCAAGGCAGCCTTCGACATATCGGGATCCGATGGAGCGGCAAAAAACACATTCAGGAAGAAGATGGCTGTGAGGGGGAGGAAGAGCAACAGCCAGCGGGGCTGAAGCAAGAGCATCGGTGCCAAAAAGGGGAAGAACGGATAGAGGTAACGCTCGTGAGTCGAGAGCGGGAAGAGGTAGAAGACGAACTCCAGCATGGCGCAGGACACGAGTAACCCTACGAGATCGCGGCGCGTGTTCAGATAGCTAAGCGTCGCGAGCGTCGTCGCTGCCAACAGAAGGAACGACATCCTATCCACGGTGAGGCTGACGGGTCCCAGCGGGATGAGGACATCAGAGGCGCGCAGATCATTCAGCTGTTGGCCGGGCCACCACAGGTTCCAAGCGTTTACCGAGATCTGGGTGTCGAATGTTCGGAAGAGCTCTTGATAGACCTCCCAGATGTAGCGTGCGTTGCCAGTGGCCAGGAAGTATCCGAGTAGGGCGAATGCGCCCACTGCCGCGCCGGCTGCGCCACGCGCGACGCCCCACCAGCCAAAGCGCCAGAACGTGAAGGCGGCGAGCGCGGGGACGATAACAAGAGGCTGTGGCTTGATGACAAACGCCACCGCCCACAGTGCCCAGGCAGGCCCCACCCGCCCCGTGGCCAGCGTCAGGATAGCCGCAAGCATGAAAAACGTAATGACGCTCTCCGACTGAGCCCACACGGCCGAGTCATAGATGACGCCGGGCGAGAAGACGTACAGAGCGCCCGCGGTCAGCCCTAAGGTGTCCTCAGCAGTGACGCCCCCGCGCTCGAGCGTTTGCACCGGCGCCCAACGACGCACGACGCCTACACGATCGGGCAGCAAGGGAGCGACCCGACGAGTGGCGGCGAAGATGACGAACATCGACAGCAGATCGAAGAGGATCGGGGGAACCTTCATCATGTAGTGTAGGCGCGTCGAGGGGATGACAAAATCCGGCGATGTCAGCGCATACACTTGTGCGACGGCCCAAAACACGTAGTGGTAGCCAAGATACGTCTTTGGAGTGATCTGGTCGATGTCGTCCAGGCCGTATCTCCAGAGATCGCGTCCCCATATCTGCCAGACGGTCGCATCAGCGAGGGGGTGGGGATTCGGCGCAAGATAGGCAGTGTGGGGAAAGAGGGCGAGCCGAGGCACGAGCGCCAGCAGCGCCAGGCCGGCCAACGCAAGGACTGTAGGGGAGAAGAGCCGACGTAGGCTCCCGAATCGAACCATTCGCCCTCCCACGGCGCATCGATTGCACAAGTATACGAGCTTTTGTGGCTATGTTCTCGCCTTCACCGTCGAGCGGATCCACGGCATCTGATAACATGACATCGTGAACCGACACCGTCTACAATCTCTCCGGAGGTAGCAATTCATGCCTACGAAGAACCCGCAGGAGCCGTTCCAACGCGTCTCTGTTGCCGAGGCGAAGGAGCTGATCGGCGACGGCGCCCACATCATCGACGTGCGCGAGCCGCACGAGTACCAGAGCGGCCACGTGCCGGGCGCTTCGCTGATCCCGGTAAACTCCGTCTTCGCTCGTCGCGAGGAGCTGCCCAAGGGCGGGAAGATACTGTTCGTCTGCTCAGTAGGACAGCGCAGCGCCCTCGCTTGCGAGATGGCCGCTGCCGCTGGCCTGCCTCCTGACTCGCTCTACAACCTCGAGGGCGGCACCGATAGCTGGAGCAAGGCGGGCGAGGCGTTGGAGACGTAAGGAACACGAGGCCCAACCCGAAGGCCAGGCTTTAGCCTGGCCTTCGTTGCGTCCAGCAAGCGTCACGTTGTATCACAAGGTACTCGCCGAGGGAGGTTCCCATGACCGAAGCGCTCGCCATCGACGGTGGCACTCCCGTGCGGCGTACGCCGTTCGCCTCATGGCCGGTGCATGACGAGCGCGAGGTGCAGGCGCTGCGCGAGGTAATCGAGAGTGGGAACTGGGGCGGGTTTCCTTCGCCGAACGAGCGCGCGGCGCGTTTCGCTGAGGCGTTCGCGTCGTACCACACGGCGCGCTTCGGCGTTTGCACCGCCAGCGGCACCACCGCGCTCGAGGTGGCGCTCAAAGCGGCGGGCGTGGAGGCGGGCGACGAGGTGATCATGCCAGCGCTGACGTTCGTCGCGACGGCGGCGGCAGCGCTCTACATGGGCGCCGTGCCGGTGTTCGTCGACATCGACCCTGAGAGCTGGTGCCTCGATCCAGCCGAAGCGGAGCGAGCCGTCACGGAGCGCACGAAGGCGATCCTACCGGTGCACCTCGGCTCGCGCATGGCCGACATGGACGGCATCATGGCGCTCGCGCGAGGGCGCGGCCTGCGCGTGATCGAGGACTGCGCGCACATGCACGGTGGCTTCTGGCGTGACAAAGGCGCCGGTTCGATCGGCGACCTGGGCTGCTTCAGCTTCCAGTCGACGAAGCTGATGACGTCTGGCGAAGGTGGCATCATCATCGCCAACGACGATCAGCTCGCGGCGCGCTGCGGCGCGTACGTCGATTGCGGGCGCGTGCGACCGGGCGGAGAAGCCGCGTCATCGCAGGGCGTGTTCGGCTGGAACTACCGGATGACCGAGTTCCAGGCGGCGGTACTAGAGGTGCAGCTCGAACGGCTGCCGGAGCAGGTGCGCGTGCGCGAAGCGAACAAGCAACTGCTCACGGAGCGCCTCGAACAGATCGAGGGCGTCTCCACGCTCCCGCAGGACGAACGCATGACGCAGCCGTCCGGCTATGGGTTTTACTTCCGTTACTGTCGAGACGTGTGCGGCGGCAAGTCGCGCAACCGCTTCGTCGGGGCGCTGCGGCACGAGGGCATCCCGTGCTACGGCGACTTCTACTCGCCGGTGTACAAGGACACGCTCTTCGCCTGGCGCGACACGAACGTTCAGGCCGATTACAGTAACGTCCACTGCCCCATCGCCGAGCGCGTCGCGGAGCAGGAGAGCGTCTGGCTCCCGCACGAGCTGTTCCTGGGCACAACGCAGGACGTAATCGACATCGCGACGGCGGTGGAGAAGGTGACGGGGGCGTTCAGGGCAAGTGGCGCCCGAAATGCTGATGCCCAATGACCCTTAGCGCCGGCATCGCTGCGGCGATCATCACGCCGCCCGTGGGGACGGCCATGGAGGGCTACTCCGCGCGCGCGGACGTGTCGCAAGGGGTGCACGACGACCTGCACGCCCGCGCGCTCGTGCTGGACGACGGCAGCACCACCGTCGCGCTCGTCTCGTGCGACCTGCTGGGCGTCGACCGGCGGCTTGTCGCCGAGGCGCGCACGCTGGCGGCGGATGCGACGGGCATCGAGCCGTCGAACATCCTTGTCGCTGCGACGCACACGCATCAAGGCCCCATCGGGCTGCGCCGCGATGCGGACGAATCGCTCGTTCACATCACGGCTCGTCACATCGCGGGCGCTATCGCAACGGCCTATCGCACGCGGCGCCCGGCGGTGCTTAAGGTTGGTCGGACGGATGTCGATTCGGTTGCGCAAAACCGGCGCGACCCGGCCTGGCCGATCGATAGCTCGCTCACGGTGCTGCTGCTGGACGATCCGGACCCGCTGCGGCCGCCCATCGCAGCGCTGGTGAACTTCGCCTGCCACCCGACGGTGCTCTACCACACGAACCTGCTCCTCTCGGCGGACTACCCCGGCGCCGCGGTGCGCACGATCGAGCGGGTGTTCCCCGGCCTGGGTGCGCTGTTCTTCAACGGCGCGTGCGGCAACGTGAACCCGGCGTGGATCGCGCAGGAGTTCGCGGAGACGGAGCGCGTCGGCGCGATCGTCGGCGCGGCGGCGGCGCGTCTGATCGGCGAGCTCCGACCGCTCGGCACGGGGCAGCGCGCGCACAACATCCGCTGGGACGAACATCTCGAGCAGCCGGTGACGGCGGGCGAGATTGTTGAGAACGTGCGCCTGCGCGCAGCCAGCCGCCGCGTCGACCTGCCGGTGAAGTCCTTCCTGTCGGAAGAGGAGTACGGCGCGTCGCTGCGGGAGCTGGAGGCGCGCCTCGCGGACGCATCGGGCGATGAGCGGCGGCGCGTGATGGCGCAGGTGACGCGCCTGCGCACCGAAGTTGGTGTGGCGGCTGGCTTCGCCGGCCAGGAGGGGCGCCTGCTCCACCCGGAGCTGATGGCCGTGTCGTTCGGGCCGGAGCTGGCGCTGCTCGGTCTGCCGGGCGAGTGGTTCGTCGAAACGGTTGCCGACATTCGTGCGCAGGTGGGGCTGCACCACCTGCCGGTCGCTTGCTACGCGAACCACTACATCGGCTACGTGGTGCCCGCGCCCGCGTACGATGAGGGCGGCTACGAACCCGGCGTGACCTTCCTTGCGCCGGAGGCGGAGGCGATCGCTAAGAACGAGGCGATCGCGCTCGTGCGGGAGGTGGTGGGTAGTGCGTGATGAGATACTCACGTACTGGGACATGTGCGCTCGCGAAAAGGGTTCGCTTCAACGGGGAATGTATTTTCGTGAGCCTCCGGCGGTGAGCGTTGTTCTAATGTCGAGAAGGTCAGGCGCTCCGTATACCGACAGACTTTCTGAGGATGGGACCGAGTTGGAGTATGAGGGGCACGACGTTCGCAAGGAAGGCCGACTGGATCCCAAAGCAGTCGATCAGGCACTCCGCTTACCCAATGGCGTGCTATCTGAAAACGGGCTCTTCGATGACGCCGTTCGGCGCTTCAAAGGGGGAGAATTGCCACCATCGAAAGTTCGAGTGTACGAGAAGCTTCGACCGGGCATTTGGTCTGACAAGGGGCTGTTCGACCTGCTTGATTGCGCCTACGTCAATGCTGGTGGCCGCAATGTGCTTCGGTTCAGGATGCGCCTATCTCCGGAGGTAGACACGGAACGAGCGGCGGTGCAGGACATCCCTCAGACTCGGATCATTCCGGCTTGGGTGAAGCAGGAAGTGTACAAGCGGGATAAGGGTCGCTGCGTGATCTGCGCTGCGGATGATCACCTCCATTTCGATCATGATCTGCCATATTCTCGCGGAGGGACGAGTGTCCTGCCAGAGAACGTACGGCTCCTTTGCGCCCGCCACAACCTTCAGAAGGGCGCTCGAATAGAGTAGAGGATCGCAGAGACGAGGAGATCATGACCAAGCCTGCGACCAACCCCAAGCACATCCTCGTGTTCGAGGCGCACGGCGACGATATGGAGTTCGCCGCCGGCGGTACGATCGCGAAGTTCGCCGACCGCGGCCACAAGGTGACGCTCGTCGTCGCGACCGACAACGACAAGGGATCGTTCGAGCTGACGGCAGAGCAGTTGCGCGCGGCGCGTGACCGCGAGATCCAGACAGCGGCGCGCGTGCTCGGCATCGAGCGGATGATCTGCCTTGGCTACTCTGACGGCGAGCTGCAAGAACAGGCGCCGCCGCACGTCCTGCGCGGCGCGTTGATGCGCATCGTGCGCGAGGCGAAGCCAGACATCGTCTTTACTTGGGATCCCTTCGCGCCCTACGAAGGCCACCCCGACCATCGTGCCGTCGCGGTCGCGGCGAACGAGGCGACCTCGTTCGCGCACTTCCCGTTGTACTATCCCGAGCAGATCGCGGATGGCCTCGAGCCGCACTACGTGGGCGAGCAGTGGTTCTTCGCCAAGTCGCCGCGTGACCAGAACACGTACGTAGATATCACCGACTACGTCGACAAGAAGGTCGAGGCGCTGTGCATGCACGAGAGCCAGATGGTGCTCACCGTCCAGGACATGCAGATCGCGCTGCGAGCGTCTGACGTGGACGTGCCGTGGCTGGCGCAGGCAGATCCACACGACTACCGCGCGATCATCGAGCGAGGTCAGCGCGCCGTAGCGAGGGCCGTCGGGCGGCGTGCCGGCTTCGAGTACGCGGAGGGCTTTCGGCGCACGCGCTTCGGAGGCGTGCTGCGCTTCGCGGAAGGCCAGGAGCCCGAGGAGGACGTCTGAGGCTTGTCCGTCCCCGGCGGTTCTGCTACTGTATTTGCGATAGCACCTCGGTGACTAGAGCGAGGCGGACCCACCCGTTCCCAGCCCGAACCAGGAAGTGAAACGCCTCAGCGCCGACGATACTTGGGGGGCAACTCTCTGGGAAAATAGGCCGTCGCCGGGGTGTTTTTCTGTCTACGAGGCGGCCTCGAGCGCCGTGGTCCGGCTCTTGCCCTGTTTCGCGCGTTACTTCTTGTCGGAGACGACGAAGTTGACCAGCCGATCCGGCACGTAAATTGTCTTCACGATCGCTCTCCCGTCCAAGTGCCGCTCGATGCGCGGTAGGGCCTGTGCACGTTCGACGACGACGCCCTGCGCGCTGCCGGCCTCTACCTCGATCACGTCGCGCGTCTTGCCGTTGATCTGCACGGCTACCGAGACCTCGGTCGCGGTGGCCAGCGTCTCGTCGACCTGGGGCCAGCGCTGCTGGTGAATCGAGTACTCGCCGCCGATCTGCTCCCACAGCTCCTCGGTGATGTACGGCGTGAGCGGCGCGAGCAGCACCAGCAACGTCCGCAGCTCGTCCGCGACGAGCGCCGGTCGACGTTGGAGGTTATTGCCGTACTCCATCAGCGTCGCGAATGCGGTGTTGAACTTCAAGCCGCCGATATCATCGCCGACCTTCTTGATGGTGCGATGCATGACCTGCTGCGCTTCGAGCGGGAACTCACCATTGCTCGCATCCTGACCGCGGTAACGTTGTACCAGGTCCCACACCCGGTGCATGAAACGATATGAGCCTTCGATGCCTTCGTCCGAGAAGTCGCCGCCCTCCTCGTAGCGGCCGGAGAACATCAGGTACGCCCGCAGCGTGTCGGCGCCATGCGACTCGAAGAATTGGTCCGGGTTGACGATGTTGCCGCGCGACTTGCTGATCTTGCTGCCGCGGAGGATGAGCATGCCATGCGCGCGAAAGCGCTCGAACGGCTCTTCGAACTTCACGTGGCCCATGTCGTGCAGCGCCATGGCGACGAAGCGCGAGTAGAGCAGGTGAAGGACGGAGTGCTCCTTTCCACCGATGTAGTTAGTGACCGGCAGCCACTTCTCCGTCAGCTCCGCGTCGAACGGCCGATCATCGAACTCGATGGACGGATAGCGCAGGTAGTACCAGGACGAGTCGAGGAACGTATCGCTCACGTCCGTCTCGCGGCGCGCGGCGCGCCCGCATGTTGGGCAGGTCGCCTTGTAAAACGATTCGACGGCGGCGAGCGGCGACTGATCGGTGCCGGTGGGGCGGAACTCCTCGACGTAGGGTAGGACGACTGGGAGCTGGTCTTCCGGCACGGCGACCGGCCCGCACTCGTCGCAATGGACGATTGGGATCGGCGTGCCCCAGTAGCGCTGGCGTGAGATGAGCCAGTCGCGCAATCGATACGTGACGCGCCGTTGGCCCGTGCCTTCGCGCTCTAGCTTGGCGATGATCGCGTCGAACGCGGCGTTGCTCTCGATCCCATCGAACTCGCCCGAGTTGACGATCGTGCCGGGCTCGGTGTACGCCTCGCGCAGCTCGCCGCCGGACCATTCGGGCGGCGCGACGACAACCTTAATCGGCAGGTCGTACTGCTTTGCGAAATCAAAGTCGCGCGCATCGTGCGCAGGTACCGCCATAATCGCACCGGTGCCGACGCTGGCGAGCACGTAGTCGCCCACCCAGACCGGCACTCGCTCGCCGCTGAGCGAGTGGATCGCAAAGGCGCCGGTGAAGACGCCGGTGCGTTTCATCGCCTGGCGATCCACGGCGGTCTTGTGCTGCGCCTGTGCGACGTACTGTTCGACCGCGTCACGCTGCTCGGGCGTGGTGATCTCCTTTACGAGCGGATGCTCGGGCGCAAGCACCATGAACGTGACGCCGAAGATCGTGTCAGGGCGCGTCGTGAAGAACGTGATCGACTCGTCGTGTTCGTCGAGGCGAAAACTCGTCTCCAGACCTTCGCTGCGACCGATCCAGTTGCGCTGCGCGGTCTTCACCACCTCTGACCAGTCGATCCAGTCAAGGTTCTTGAGCAGACGCTCGGTGTAGTTCGTAATTTTGAGGAACCACTGCTCCAGCTCTCGATGGGTGATCCCGGTCGAGCAACGTTCGCACTGTCCAGCGATCACCTGTTCATCGGCGAGCACGGTCTTGCAGGAGGGGCACCAGTTGACCGAAGCGGGTCGCTTCTCAGCAAGGCCGTGCTTGAAGAGCTGGACGAACACCCACTGTGTCCAGCGATAGTACGCGGGATCCGTTGTATCGACTTCGTGACTCCAGGCGATGCGTGTGCCGAGGGCCTGCATCTGCTGCCGGAAGCGAGCGATGTTGTTCGGGATGAGCGTCATCGGGTGGATGTTTTGCTTGAGCGCGAAGTTTTCGCTGTGGATGCCGAAGGCGTCGTAGCCGAAGGGCTCGAAGACGTCGTGCCCCTGCATGGCCATGTAACGGCCGAAGATGTCCACGCCGGTGAAGGCGAAAACGTTGCCGATGTGAAGCCCCTCCGCTGACGGGTAGGGGAACATCATCAGGTTGTAGAACGGCTGCTTGGCCGCGCGGACGTCGATCTCGTAGATGCCCGTGTCAGCCCAACGCTGGCGCCACTTCGCTTCGATGGCTCGGTGATCGTAACGTGCCATGTTCCCGTTTGCTCCCTATCTGTCAGTCGATAGCTCAGTATGGTGAGCGCTGGTGAGACGTGTCAAATGGGAGCGCGTGGTGGTGGAGTGAGTGCTGCGAGCGCGCCTGGCGTATGCGGCTTATTGCCGGGGAGCGCGCCCGAACGCCTTTAGGAGATCGCCGATTTCTGTATCGCTTGTGAGTGGATGGCGCATGTTAGCCGAGGGCTCGATCCCGTAGTTGTTGCGCCGGCCAACCCGGTGCACCTTGAGCATTCCCGCCTGGCGCAGGTCCCTCAAAGCATGAAGGATGGTGCTCCGGCTTAGGCCCGTTTTCTCGCAGATTTCTGGTACCGAGAGATCACCGAAGCGAGCCACGGTGACGAGCGTTAGACCATGGCTGCTAAGGATGGTCCACGGCCGCTTTTTCTTGACCAATAAGGCGTTCCCCTCGCTCACCAGTGCGCCCAAGGTGGCGCCAATAATACGGATAACTATAGAAGCCGCTGCTGGATCTGTCAACCGGCGCGGTGTTCAGCGGGAACAACACCGTGGGACAGGCATGATCGGCGTGCGTGGCGCAATATGGTGGTCCGGGTTTAGAGCACGACGAGCAGCGGGGCTCCTTGATCCACCCGCTGACCGACGGTGGCGTAGACGGCCTTAACCGTGCCTGCGCGCCGTGCGTGCAGGTCGTTCTGCATCTTCATCGCCTCGATCACCATGACGACCTGGCCCGCCTCGACCTCGTCGTCCGCCTGCACGAGGATCTCCTGCACCACGCCGGACATGGGCGACGTGAGTACCCATTCACCGCCTTCGGTGAGCGCTTCCATCTCCTCGGGGCCGCCGGCGCGCCGGCCATGGGTCGGGCCGGGCGTAGTGACGACGAACATGCGGGAGCCGATGACGATGCGGTAGCCGTGGGGCCTCTCCTCCGCGAAGACATCCATTGGACGGTGATCGAGCAGCAGCGAGTAACGCGCGCCCTCGCCCACGCGCTCCAGTTCGATGGGGTGCCACTCGTCACCCAGGCGCACTCGGTACGTGCCGTTGTGCTCCTCGACCTCGAGCTCGTGCTCTTCGTCGCCCAGTCTCAGCTTGTAGGTCGAAGCCATCCGCTACTGCCACCGTCGCTGCGCGTGCTGGCGGGTTGCCAGCATTCGCTCCCGTCCGGCTGCGCGCCAGCCACCGCTTGCGCCACTGGTCGATTCGATCGCCAGGGGGCGGCGCTTCTTCAGGTGCGCCAGCACTGCCGCGACGAGCAGCGCCGTCCGTTCGTCCGGGTGGCCGTCGAGCGAGGCCATGGTGAACTCCTGCTCCAGGAACCCGGTGTGAAACTGGCCTTTCAGGAAACGCTTGTCGTTCAGGAGCTGGAGGTGGAACGGAATGTTCGTCTGGATGCCGACGACCACATACTCGTTCAGGGCGCGGATCATGCGCTGGATGGCGTCGTCGCGGGTGGGGCCCCAACAGATCACCTTGGCGAGCATCGGGTCGTAGTGGTAGGGCACCTCGACGCCACTAAAGAGCGAGCTATCGACGCGGACGCCGGGACCGGAGGGCTCCTCGACCCAGTCGATCCGGCCGAGCGACGGCAGGACGTTGTTGTACGGGTCTTCAGCCGATATGCGGCACTCGATCGCGTGGCCCTGGGGCTGAATGTCGTCCTGGCTGTAAGACAGGGCTTCGCCAGCGGCGACCCGGAGCTGATCAGCGACCAGGTCGCGGCCGATGCAGAGTTCGGTGACAGGGTGCTCCACCTGGAGGCGCGTGTTCACCTCCAGGAAATAGAAGCTGCCTTCTGTATCGAGCAGGAACTCCACCGTCCCGGCGTTCTCGTAACCTGCTGCCTTGGCGCCAGAAGCCGCGGCTGTCCACAACTGCTCGCGCAGCTTAGCGTCGATGGCGACGGACGGGGTCTCTTCGATCAGCTTCTGGTGGCGGCGCTGGATCGAGCATTCGCGTTCGCCCAGTGCGACGGTATTGCCCGTGCCATCCGCGATGATCTGCACCTCGACGTGGCGTACGGGCGAGAGGTACTTCTCGACGTACACTCCGCCGTGCCCGAAGGCGGCAGCGGCTTCGTTCGAGGCGGCGCGGACGGCGTTTGCCATGTCGTCTGCGCTAGCGACAACGCGGATGCCCTTGCCGCCGCCGCCGGCGGCAGCCTTGATCACAACTGGATAGCCGATCTGGTCCGCGACCCGTATTGCTTCGTCCGGTTCGACCTCGCCGTCAGTGCCGGGAACGACGGGCACGCCTGCTTCCCGCATGCGCTTCCGGGCAGCGACTTTGTCGCCGAGGAGGCGCATTACTTCGGGAGAGGGACCGATGAAGACCTTACGTGCCTTAGCGATCGCCTCGGCGAACTGGGCGTTCTCGGCCAGGAAGCCGTAACCAGGGTGGATCGCGTCCACCTTCGCGTCCCGCGCGATCTTGACGATCTTCTGGATGTTCAGGTAGCTCTCGAGCGGCGGCCCAGCGCCCAGCAGGTACGCCTCGTCGGCATAGCGTGTGTGCAGTGCGTTACGGTCGACGTCCGAGTAGACCGCGACTGTGGCGATGCCGAGCTCGCGGCACGTGCGCATAACGCGCAGGGCGATCTCGCCGCGGTTAGCGATGAGGACTTTTTTGAACACAGCGAATCAGGTCAACCGAAGGTAGCATGCGGGTTGAGCGGCGGCAAGCGCGGCTCAGGGCCGCCGTCCCCGTACGTGCGAGACAGGAAACGCGAAGATGATCCCCGTGTTCGGCTGGGAGAGGTCGCCGAGTACCTCCTCCGTCGCTTCGAGGATGGGTTCAACGTACTCGTCGTCCACGAGCGAGAAGATCGTCTTGCTTGGTTCGTCGTCGGAGCGCAAGAGATCGCGTAGGGTGGGGATCAGGGGGAGATCGTCTCGACCGCGCTTCTCTTCGAGCTGTTGTGAGCCGACGCTATCGAGGATGGTCGCGGAGGTTGCGCCAGCCTCCAGCCAGGCCTTGAGGAGCCTGTCGAAGCGCGTGATGTCGTGCATGACGAGAAGTACGACGCTAGGCATACTCGGCCTCCTTTGACGTTGCGAATACGAATCGTAGCAGAAGCGGCGTGAGGAGCGTCGTGA
>JBAROU010000095.1:0-6029 GCA_049642385.1 Dehalococcoidia bacterium
GCGTGAAGTTAACGACGTTGCGACGCCAGTGCTCCTGCGACGAGACCCAGTCGCGCAGGCGGTCCGAGTACGCGCTCAGCCGCAGGAAGTAGTGCTCCGATTCGCGCGGCTCGGGCGTCGCGCCACAGAGCTTGCAGCGCAGGTTAATCAGCTCCATGGCGTCCAGGCTACGGTCGCAGTTCTCGCACTCGTCGCCGCGCGCCTGCTCATAGCCGCAGTACGGGCACGTCCCTTCGACGTAGCGGTCGGGTAAGAAGCGCTTGTCTTGCGGGCAGTAGGGGAGGGTCGTCGTCGCCTTGTAGATGTCGTCGCGTTCCAGCAGCTTCAAAAAGATGCGGTGGACGGAGTCCCGATGGTTCTCCGTCCCGGTCGTCGTGTAGAGGTCCATCGTGATGCCCAGCCAGTCGAGCGACTCGACGAAGCTCTTGTGGTAACGGTCGACGACCTGCTGCGGTGTGATGCCCTCCTGTTCCGCGCGAACTGTGATGGGCGTGCCGTGCTGGTCAGAGCCAGAGACCATCAGTACCCGGTCGCCGCGCTGCCGGTGGTATCGCGCGAAGACGTCCGCGGGCAGGAAGCTGCCCACGATCTGGCCCTGGTGAAAGGGCCCGTTCGCGTAGGGCCAGGCGACACCGATGAAGATCGTTTCCGACATGATCACGGCCGGGCAGGCGCCGTCATTTTAGCATGGCATCCACCATCTGTGACAGCTCTCACGAACCCTTCTCGCTCGATAGCGTCAGCCAGCGCTGGTATACCTCCCGATGCGACTGACCTGTCGCTTGCGCGACCGCTCGTACCGCGTCGCGCGCGCGCATGCCCTGCTCACGGAGGTCGCGCAGCTGCGCATCGATATCGTCGACGTCTACCGGCGCACCCTGCGCCTCGTCCGCGCCCTCGATGACAAGTGTGCATTCGCCGCGTGGCTCCGAGAAGTGACTCAGCGCTTCGGAGAGCGTGCCGCGGAACACCTCTTCGTGCAGCTTCGTCAGCTCCCGGCACACGGCGACTCGCCGTTCGCCAAACGCCCCGCGTAGGTCCTCCAGGGAGGCCCGCAGCCGATGCGGCGCCTCGAACGCGACGAGCGTTTCGGGCAGGTAGGCAATGCTGCCCAGCAGCTGGCGGCGCTGGGAGCCACGGCGCGGCAGGAAGCCGAGGTAGTGGAACTGGCGCGTCGGCAGACCAGACGCCGCTAGGGCCGCCGTCAGCGCCGACGCCCCCGGAACCGGCACGACTTGGTGGCCTAGCTCCACCACCGCCTCGACGAGGTGGACGCCCGGATCGCTAATCGCTGGCATCCCGGCTTCCGAGACGAGGGCGACATCCCCTTCCTCCAACGCCTTGAGCAGGTTGGGGGTGCGCGCCTTTCGGTTGCCTTCCGTGTAGCTGACAAGCCGCGGCCCGCGGATCTGAAAATGGTTCAGCAGCTTGCGCGTGGTGCGGGTGTCCTCGGCTGCGATGAGGGGTACCTCCTTTAGGACGCGCAGCGCTCGCAGCGTGATGTCCTCGAGGTTCCCGATCGGCGTAGCGACGAGGTAGAGGGTGCTCATGATTGTATTCACATAAAGGTGCCAGTTCGTGCTCGTCGCCTAGATTTTTGCACAATTTGGCCGATGATGTGAGCAAGGGCATTGACGCCCACGCCGACGGTTGATACATTGTCCGAAACTCCAGCCACCGTTTACCCACAGTGAGGCCACCGCGATGACCAACAACTGCTGGCAGGGATGCAACCGCCGGCCCCGATCCGCGCACCTGTCGTCGGGCGGGGACCGAGAGGAAGGGAGGTAGCGCGATGTCCGTACCCCAGACAAAGCAAATGCGCCGCGCCTACGGGTTCGATGAGGTGGCGATTGTCCCGGGCGATTCCACCTTGAACCCGGCGATGACGGAAATCAACTTCCGCATCGACCACCTGGAGTTCAGCCTCCCAATCACGGCCGCGTCAATGGACGCGGTCGTTGACTCTCGCTTCGCCGCTGAGTTCTCCAAACACGGCGGACTGGCCGTCATGAACCTCGAAGGGCTGCAGACGCGCTACGAGAACCCGGACGCCTTGCTGGAAGACGTTGCGCACGCCTCGCCCGAGGAATCGACTGCGCTGCTTCAGAAGGCTTACGCTGCACCGATCCGCGAGGAGCTCATCGCCAAGCGCATTCTTCAGATAAAGGACGCGGGCGGTGTCGCGGCGGTCTCTTGTACGCCCGCTAACACCAAGCGCTTCGCTTCAATCGCGAAGGACGCTGGCGTCGATTGCTTCGTCGTCCAGTCGACGGTGACCACCGCGCGCCACATGTCCTACAGCGAGAAGGGCCTGGTCCTTTCGGAGATCGTCCAACAGCTCTCGCCGGTGCCGGTCGTCGTCGGCAACGCCGTCAGCTATAACGGCTGCAAGGAGCTGATGGAGACCGGCATCTCTGGCGTGCTCGTGGGCGTCGGCCCGGGCTCGGCCTGCACCTCTCGCGAGGTGCTCGGCATCGGCGTGCCCCAGGTCACAGCGACACTCGACTGCGCCGTCGCGCGCGACCAGCACTACCAGGAGACCGGCCGCTATGTGCCGATCATCACCGATGGCGGTATCCGCAGCGGCGGCGACATGTGCAAGGCCTTTGCCTCCGGCGCCGATGCGGTCATGCTCGGTTCGATCTTCGCCGCCTGCGAAGAGGCGCCCGGCCGCGGCCACCACTGGGGCATGGCAACGCCGAACGCGGACCTCCCGCGAGGCATCCGCGTAACCGTCGGCGTGAACACCACCCTCCAGCAGGTGCTCCACGGCCCGTCCTCGCGCACCAACGGTACCGAGAACCTCGTTGGTGCCCTACGCACGGCGATGGGCATGTGTGGTGCGCGCACGATCCGCGACTTTCAGAAGGCCGATATGGTGCTCGCCCCTTCGATTAAGACCGAAGGCAAGCAGATCCAGATCGCTCAGCGTTAGGCCTCGAAGCTCGACGTTAGAAGTTCGAAGTTCGACCCTCCATCTTCGAACCTCCAGCCTCCACGATCAGCACCCGCTCTCGACCCGCCAGATCCCGTTTCGTCTCGATCTGCGCGTTCGGAAACACTGCGCGCGCGGCTTCGCGCAACCGGCGACCCTGGTTCCACGCATGCTCCACGAGCAACAGCCCGCCCGGCCGCAGGCGTTCGCCGGCCTGTGTTAACAGCGTCTCGATAATCGCCGTGCCGCCACGGCCGGCGTGGAGCGCGCCCTCCGGCTCATGGTCGCGCAGCTCCGGCGCCAGCTTGCGGTAGAGTTGCGTCGGTACGTACGGCAGGTTCGCCACGATCAGCTCGCACGGCTCCGCAAGCGCTGACAGCAGATCGCCCTGCACGAAGTCGATGCGCCCGGCGACGCTGTGCGCCGCCGCGTTTCTTCGCGCGAGCCGCAGCGCCGCCCGCGAGACGTCGACTGCGGTGACGCGTACCTTGCGCGCGTTCACTGCGAGCGCTACGGCGATGGCGCCGTTCCCGGTGCCCACGTCGATGATCCGGCCTGGCCGCGACCCGTGGCTACGCAACCAGCGCAGCGCCTCTTCGACCAGTAGCTCCGTCTCCGGGCGAGGGATCAACGCGGCGGGCGAGCACGCGAACTTCAGGCCGTAGAACTCGCGATGGCCGACGATGTATGCCGTCGGCTCGTGTGCGAGGCGGCGAGTAACCAGACCCTCGAAACGCGTAGCGACGTCCGCTGCCACCGGCTCCTGCAAACGGGCTAAGAGTGTTTCCCGCCCCACGCCGAGCGCGTGTGCCAGCAGCACCTCCGCCTCGATGCGCGCGTCAGCGATGGCGGCACCACACAGACGCGCTTGACTGTCTTGTAGCGTCGCCGCGATCGTCACGAATGAATCATAGCGCTATGAGGTGACGACGAGTGACCAGCGAGGAGCGACTAGCGACGAACTTACACCGCCTGCTGCTCGAGCAGCCGCGCTTCCTCATCGGTTGCGACGGCGTCGATCAGGGCGTCCAGATCGCCGTCGAGGACCGACGGCAGGTCGTGCATCGTCAGGCCGACACGGTGGTCCGTCACTCTGTCTTGCGGGTAGTTGTAGGTGCGGATTTTCTCGGAGCGTTCGCCCGTGCCGACCTGCGCGCGCCGGGCGTCGCTGATCTCCTGCGCCTGCTCGCGTTCCTTGACCGCCAGCTGCCGCGCGCGCAGGTGGGCCATCGCTTTCATACGGTTTTTTAGCTGCGATCGCTCGTCTTGGCACGTCACGACGATGTTCGTCGGCAAGTGCGTCAGGCGAACAGCGGACGCGACTTTGTTCACGTTCTGCCCGCCGTGTCCGCCTGCGTGGTAGATGTCGACGCGCAGCTCGTCCTCGCCGATGTCCACCTCCACCTCGTCCGCCTCGGGCAGCACCGCGACGGTGGCCGCCGACGTGTGGATGCGACCCTGCGCCTCTGTCTCCGGCACCCGCTGCACGCGATGGACGCCGCTCTCGTACTTCAACCGCGAGTACGCGCCCTGGCCGCGCACCCCGAATACGATCTCTTTGAAGCCGCCGATGCCCGTCTCGTTGAGCGAGATCACCTCAGTCTGCCAGCCGAGGCGATCGGCGTAGCGCGAGTACATGCGGTAGAGGTCGGCGGCGAACAGGCCCGCCTCGTCGCCGCCGGTACCGGCGCGGATTTCCACGATCACGTCGCGTTCGTCGTGCGGGTCCGTGGGCAGGAGCGAGCGCTTGAGGCGCTCTTCGAGCTCTGCGGTGCGCTCATCGAGCGATGCGATCTCCTCCTTGCCGAGCGCGACCAGTTCCGGGTCACCGCCCTCGGCGACGAAGGCCTGGGCGTCGCCCAGCTTGCGCTGGACATCGCGGTGCGTGCGGAAGAGGGTCACGGCGTCTTCGAGGCCGGCGCGCTCGCGTGCGAGCGCCTGCAGGCGCTCGTGGTCAGCGGCGATGTCAGGCTTGCCCATCTCCGCGGTGAGCTCTTCGAAGCGCGCTTCGAGCGCGGCTAGTCGGTCCCACATACTCATGACGGTTCATGATAGCAAGCGCTTGTTGCTGGCGGCTGTCGTGAAAGTTGGGTGTAGGGTAGGGGACTCAGAATGTGACGTGGTACGAGACGACCCAGGCGGCTCGGCCTGGCCGGGAAGGCTCTCAGCCTTGCTACCAGCTCACCTCGTAGACATGCGCGGCGCCAGGATCACGGTCGACCCGAACAGGTCGCCGTCTTCCTCTATCGGCTCGCCAGTGTTCAGGCCGACGCGCACTTGAAGCCGTCGGCCCTCGTGGGCTGCAAACGCGCGCTGAAGTGCGATGCGGCCGTCCATCGCCTTCGTTACCGACGCGGTTGCGGCTTGACGTCGGCGGCGGTGAGGAACTGGCGGATCTGGGAGGCGTGCTCAACGAGGTGCAGAGGGATGCTGCCGACAAGTACTCCGAACAGCATGCCGTGGTAGCGATGAGTGCTCGGGAGGGGCCGGGCCGCGGCGTCCTCGGTGAGCCCGTCGAGCGTTCGGCGCACCTTGCCGCGGCACCAGTCGATGTACCCGAGCAGCTCGGCCTTGGTGAACACACGGGAGGGCCAAGCCCACACGTGCTCGTCAAACGGCGGCGGCGGCTCATGCGGCTCGAACTCCCCTGAGAGGTCGTAGTCGAGGCAGAAGAGTGCATGGTGAGCCAGGTTCCACGGGGCTGAACCGGCTAATCCCCCGTGCGGCCCCGGACCCGCGGGCGCCTCGTCCGGCCACAAGTCCGTCTCCCACAACCCGTCGGGACAGTCCGTCAGCGCCGCCTCCATCAGCCGGAGCGCGTCCTCGAAGTTACTGGCCATGCCCTGCACAAATGCGTTCGTCACGCTGCCGGTATACCGCATCGACGGGTCTGGTCACACAAGGGGGCGACGATCGTGGAGGCTCGTGACGTCGGCGCGGGCTGTCGGCCAATTCGTAACGAACGCCGCGCGCAACTCCGAGAAGGCGCTCCTCGTCAGAGCTCCGCCGGGTGCGGGCAAAACGCCCGCCGCCGGCCGGGCAATCTGCCGGACCGGCGTGCCCGCGCGGGTGCTCGTGGGCACCACCCGGC